>CAZNCK010000064.1:0-3639 GCA_964571545.1 uncultured Treponemataceae bacterium
TGCGCCTCAACCTGCTCTCCATGGACGATCTGGGCGAGCTAACCGACCTCCTGAATCGGCTCCTGGACCGTTTTCACGCGGTAGCCCGCGGCATCGGCACGGCGGCTGGCCAGAGTCGCGACGGAGCCAAGGCCATAGACCGCGAACTCGTGCGTTCCGCGGAACTCGCCAGAAGCACACGCGAGACGGTGCAGGCCATGGAATCGACACTGCATGAGCAGGCCAGGGAAACCAGGGGCTTTGTCGCGGAACTGAGGTCCTTCAGGGCCTCGGTGGCCAAGGCTGACGCGGCAACCGCCGACCAGAAGCACTTCGTGGCCGAGACATCGGCGGCGATGGAAGAGATGGCGGCCAGCATCCGCTCCATTTCGACGATGACCGACCGGGCCGGCAACCTGACCAGTGAACTAGCCGAGCGCGGCGAATCCGGCGGCGCGGCTGTCCGCGACACTAGGACGGCAATAGACGAGATAGATAAAGCGGCCCGCGAGGTGCTAGGCGTGCTGGCCGCGCTCAACAAGATATCGGCTGATACAAACCTCCTCGCCATGAACGCGGCAATAGAGGCGGCGCACGCGGGAGTTCATGGCCAGGGGTTCGCGGTGGTGGCGGACGAGGTGCGTACGCTGGCTACTAACGCGGCCGGGCGCACGAAGGCCATCAAGGACCTCATAGCGACTATGGGTCAGCGGGTAGGCAACGGTGTATTGCGCGCCGACGCATCGGGCGTAGTGCTGACGCGGTTGGTAGATGGCATCAGGGAATCCGCGTCCATCTCCAAAGAAATTGCCGAAGCGGCCCGCGAACAGACTGTGGGTACAAACTCCGTGCTCGGCTCGATAACGAAGGCCGTAGCGTCGGCCGAGACGGTTGGCGGGCTGATGGCAGATCAGTCGCGCAAGAGCGACGATATAGCGCAGTCGCTTGAAGCCGTTTTGGCCAGGCTGGAGGGCCTCGCTGCGGCCGCCAGCCGCCAATCAGGCGAGGTGCGCGCGCTCGAAGAATCATTCTCGGCGGTCAGGCGCGAAGCGGATGCCAACCTCAGAACCGTCGGGGCCCTGGACGAGGAGATGGCCCGCTTCATCGTCTAGGAACGCCAAGGGCAAAAATCAGAGCGGATCGTTACGGAGCAGGACTTCCAGTTCTGCTAGTATCATAGCGGTGGCGCCCCATACCCGCTGGCCCGCAAGCCGGTAATATGGCACGCGCCAGAGGCTGCCGCGAAACTCCGCCTGGTCTTCCTGGTGAGAAACGGCCGCCAGCACGTCGTCCAGCGAGGGTTCGAACACGGCGGCCACTTCCGCCGGCTCCGGCTTGAAAGCCGGCCATCCGCTGACGATGCCGACAAACGGATGCACGGTGAAACGGCTCGGCGGCACCTCCAGCGGGCTCAGCGGGCGCACGACACGCACAGTACTGCTGTCCACGCCGAGTTCCTCGGCGGTCTCCCGGAGCGCGCAGGATTCCAGACTCTCGCCGGCTTCCCGCGAGCCGCCTGGCAGCGAAACCTGGCCGGAGTGCACGCCGTCGCCAGAAGGCCGGAGCATCAGCGGAAACCTGACACCGCCGTCTGCTTCGTAGAGAAGCACCAGTACGGCCGCTTCGCGCCACAGGCCTGAAGCATTGAAAAAATCAGGTTCCAGCCGGTATCCGGGCGCCATGCAGGCGCGTGCTTCCGCTCCCGGAAGAGGTCTGCCGCTCTGCAAGGCCGCCAGGGCTTGCGCTAAAGTTACCGTTCCAGCACATCCACCACTTTCTGGACGACCGGGGTGACGGCGGCCACGATCTTGTCGCGGGGTATGCCCTCCACTTTGACCGTACAGTAGTGGTTGGTCTGATCCTCGCCCTCGAAGGTGGCGAGCGATATGATGTTGCCGCCCACGCCAGCGATGGCGCCGGCCACCGACGCCAGCACGCCGGGTTTCTCAGACAGAAGCAGCGTAAGGCGTGTGCCCTTGTGTCGCGTGCCGAACAGCTCTATGAACAGCCTGAACAGGTCGGACTCGGTGATGATGCCCACGAGCTTGTCGCCGTTCATCACGGGCAGACCAGCTATGCGGTTGTCGTCCATGATGCGAGCGGCTTCCTCAACGGGAAGGTCTTCGGTGACCGTCACGGGCCGCTTGGTCATCATGGTCTCCACCGTGAGCTTGGAGATCAGGTAATGCAGTTCGTATATATCCAGCGTCGTCGCGGGCGGCGCGGAGGCGTGCGCCAGGTCGGAGGCGGTCACGATGCCCACCAGCTTGCCGGCCTTGTCCACCACCGGCAGGCGGTGGATCTTGTCGCGGCGCATTATCGCCTGAGCCTCGGGCACGGTCACGTCACTGGTGATGGTGACCGGATTCCTGGTCATGCAGTGTCCTACGTTCATGGTTATCTCCTCAATCCGGGCTCAGAGCCCCAGGTACGCCTTGCGCACTTCTTCGTTTGCCAGCAGGTTCGCGGCGGAATCGGCCATCTTGATGCTACCATTCTGAAGCACGTAGCCCTTGTTGGCAATCTTCAGCGCCATGTTGGCGTTCTGTTCCACCAAAAATATGGTAGTCTTACGCTCAACATTGATGCGTTTGATTATCTCGAAGATGTTGTGGACTATGATAGGCGCCAGACCCAGCGACGGCTCGTCGAGGAGCAGGATGCGCGGCCGGCCCATCAGCGCACGCGATATGGCTAGCATCTGCTGCTCTCCGCCCGACAGCGTACCGCCCTGCTGGCCGCGGCGTTCGGCGAGGCGAGGGAACAGCTCGTACACCTCTTCGAGGTCGGCCTTGATAAGCGGCTTGTTGTCCCGCAGGAAGGCGCCCATGTCCAGATTCTCGGCTACCGTAAGCTGAGGGAATATCCTGCGGCCCTCGGGTACCTGAGAAAGGCCCATCTTGACGATGGCATGCGGGCTCTTCTTGGAGATGTCCTTGCCGTCTAGGAGTATCTCCCCCGAGCGTATGGAGGTGACGCCGCAAATTGACATCAGCGTGGTGGACTTGCCAGCGCCGTTGGCTCCGATCAGCGTGACGATCTCGCCTTCCTCAACAGAAAGCGAAATGCTCCTCAAGGCCTGAATATTGCCGTAATAGGTGCAGACGTTCTTGAGTTCCATCAAAGGCATGTCATTCTCCTAAATACGCTTTTATCACTTCGGGATTGCTCTTGATTTCATGTGGCGTTCCCTCGGCGATAAGGCGCCCGTAATCGAGCACGTAGATGCGTTCGGATACGTTCATCACGAGGCTCATGTCGTGCTCGATGAGCAGGATAGTTACCTTCTCCCGCTCGCGGATGAGGTTGATGGTCTCCTCAAGCTCCTTGGTTTCATTGGGATTCATGCCGGCCACAGGTTCATCCAGCAAGAGAAGGAAGGGGTCGGTGGCCAAGGCGCGGGCAATCTCAAGGCGGCGTTGCGCGCCGTACGGGAGGTTATGGGCGGTTTCGTTGATGAACATCTCCAGCTTCATCTTCTTGAGGATTTCGTGGCAGTCGTCAAGCAGGAGTTGCTCTTCCTCGCGCGTGGCCTTGTCACGGATGATGGCCTTGAAGATGCCGGCCTTGAGCGCGTTGTGCCTACCTATCATCACGTTTTCCAGCACGCTCATGTTGCCGAAGAGCCTGATATTCTGGAACGTGCGCGCTAGTCCCTTG
>CAZNCK010000064.1:3649-20344 GCA_964571545.1 uncultured Treponemataceae bacterium
GGTTGATGACGTTGGGCTTGAGACCCTGGATCTCTTCCTTGGGCAGTTCTCCGCGCTGGATGGATACCGTGCCCTCGGTGGGCGTGTAAACGCCGGTGATGCAGTTGAAGATAGTTGTCTTGCCGGCGCCGTTGGGTCCGATCAAGGCGCATATCTCGCCTGGCTTGATATGCAACGAGACATCGTCGATGGCCCTGAGGCCTCCGAACACCATGGAGAGATTCTTAAGTTCGAGTATGGGTGCGGCGGCGGTCATTTCTGGGCTCCCGGGGCAACGCCCGCCAGCGAAGGATCGGAGGCCGGCTTCTCGACGAACGTGAACTTCTTGCGGTTGCGCGGGAACAGTCCGTCTGGCTTGAAGATGATGATGATGATCATGGCAATGCCGTAGATGAGCATGCGGTACTGGGCCAGCGGCCTAAAGTACTCCGGCAACAGCTTGAGCAACATGGCGCCGCCTATGGCTCCTGGTATGGAACCGGTGCCGCCTATCACGATGGCCATAAGCACCATGATCGACTCCCACAGCGTGGAACTGTCGGGGTTGATGTAGGTTGTCTGCGCGGCCAGGATAACGCCGGCTATACCCGCCCAGAACGCGCCAAGCGCGAAGGTGACAAGCTTGTTGCGCACCAGATCCACGCCCATCGCCTCGCAGGCAATCTCGTCCTCGCGCATGGCCTCAAGCGCGCGGCCTACCCGCGAGTCCTCAATGCGCCTGACAACGAAAATGGTCAGGAACACGAGCACGAGCACTATGTAGTAGATGTAGGTGGCGGCCTGACGAGGCGGCAGACGCACGCCGAAGAACCACGGCCGCGGTATCAGGCTGATACCTGTCGCACCGCCGGTGACTCCGCTGGAGTTCTGCAACACCATGCGCACGATCTCGCCAAAGGCCAGCGTGATGATGGCCAGGTAGTCGCCCCGGAGCCGCAACACTGGCAGGCTGAGAAGGATGCCGAAGATGACGGCGAGGATACCAGCCAGTGGCAACGCTATCCAGAACAGCCAGCCAGTGGCTATACCGGCCTCGACGAAGGCAGGGCCGGCGTACTTCCACAGGAGGCCGTAGGTATACGCGCCTACCGCGAAGAAGGCCGCGTAACCTAAGTTGAGGAGGCCGCCGAGGCCCACCACGATGTTGAGGCCGAGCGCGAGTATCACGTAAATCAGCGCCGTGATCATGATGTTGGTATGGTACATGCCGAGCGCATAGGGGTAAACGACCATGACCACCAACAATACGGCGATCGCGGCACGCCGTATCGGCTTATGCGAAAGGGCGGAACGTATAGTTTCGCTGACCTTGGTGAGCGGTGTGCGGACCTTGACCTTGTCGCCGCGGTGCTCGTTCCACACGAGAGCTCGGCGCCACAGGAATGACAGCACGAAGGCTGATACCGCAATGACCGGCAGTGCCGACCATCTGAATAGAATCACGGCTTTTCCGCCAGTCACGTTCACCTTCATTACCATGAAGGGAAAAAGCAACACGATGAACCAAATCATCTGTACCAGGGAGGAACGGATTTCTATAAACGTCTGCTTTCGGGTCATTCGCTTACACCTTCTGCTTCTGGTTCTTGCCGAGAATGCCGTCCGGCTTGAGGATGAGTATCAGTATGAGGATCAGGAAGGCGTACGCATCTTCATAATCGCTGGAAATGTAGCCGGTGCCAAGACTTTCGGTCCATCCGAGTATGAAGCTGCCGAGCACGGCTCCCGGAATGCTGCCGATGCCGCCGAGTACGGCCGCGACGAAGGCCTTGATGCCCGCTACGAAGCCAATGTAGTAGTTGATCTGCCCCATGTATGAGCAGATAAGCACGCCGCCGACAGCGGCAAGGGCCGACCCGATGATGAACGTCATAGAGATGACCTGGTTTATATTGACGCCGACTAGCTGGGCCATGGTCTTGTCCTGGGCCGTCGCGCGCATGGATTTTCCGATTTTGGTAAATTTGATTAGTACGGTCAGCCCCACCATGATGACCGAGGTGGTAATCAGGATGATGAACTGCGTGGAATTGATGTATTCCCTGACGGGCTGCAAAAACTCGAGTTCAGGCAGATAGGAAGGAAACGAGAGGTACTTTTCGGTCTGCGCCAGCATTATGAAGTTCTGGAGTATCATCGAGATGCCGATGGCGCTGATGAGGGCCGAGAGCCGCGGCTTGTTACGCAGCGGCAGGTAGGCCAGCTTTTCGATAGTAAAACCGAAAGCCGACGAGAAGATGACGGAAGCGATGATGGACAGGAGCAGCACGAGCGGTACAGGCAGGCCCATGGTGAACATGAAGCCGCCCACGATGAGGGCAGTAAAGCCGCCAATCATGTAGACCTCGCCATGCGCGAAGTTGATGAGCTGCACGATGCCGTAGACCATCGTGTACCCGAGCGCTATCAACGCATAGATGCTACCCTTGGCCGTGCCGCTCAAAAAGAGCTTTAGAAAATAATCCATATTCCGAATCCTTCTTTCAGCGATTCCGGCTTAAACGACAAGGCCGTCCCGGTAAAGATGCTACCGGAACGGCCCAAGAACCAGTTTCCTGGTCCGAATTGTTACTTCAGTTCGACGTACTTGCCGCTCTGAACCTGGAACACCGAGAATCCGAAGCCGATGACGTCGCCACGGGCGTCGAAGCTGATCTTGCCGAGCGGCGTTTCCACGTACTCGGTGCGGAGCGCCTTGTTGATGGCATCGTAATCGGTGCTGCCGGCCTTCTGGATGGCGTTGACCACGGCAGTCGTGGCGGCGTACGCGTTGAGGAAGAAAGCGCCCGGTTCGTCGCCGAACTTGGCCTTGTGGTCGGCCGCGGCCTTGATGGCGAGCGGGTTGGACGTGGTGTCCATCGGGCCGGTGGCGTAGACGCCTTCGGCATACTTGCCGGCGACTTCGACGAAGGTCTGATCCTTGACGCCGTCATCGGAGACGAAGGGAAGGTTCATGCCCTTGTCCTTCATCTGCTGGACGAGCTTGGAAGCTTCGGGGTGGTAGCCGCCCCATACGACGCCGTCGGCGCCTGAGTTGCCGATCTTGTTGACCACGGCCGAATAGTCGGGAGCGCCGGGGTTAACGCCTTCGAAGAGCACGACCTTGAGGCCTTCGGCTTCGGCGTACTGCTTGACCAGCTCGGCAAAACCCTTGCCGTAATCGCCCTTGTCATGGAGGACGGCCAGCGACTTGAGCCCGAGCTTGTCCTTGATGAACATGGTGGCCAGCTTGGCCTGGGCATCGTCCGGCGCGATGGTGCGGAGGAAGTTGGGATATTCGCCGCTCTGGGTAAGCGACGGGGTGGTCGCGGAGGGGGAGATCGTGATGATCTTGGAATCCTTGTAGATTCCGAGTGCTGATTTGGTGGCGCCGGAGCAGATGTGGCCAATGACGGCTACAACGTTGCTGCTGACAAGCTTGGAGGCGGTGTTCGTAGCGAGTTCGGGCTTGCACTGGTCATCTTCGATGAACAGTTCGAGCATCCTGCCATTGATGCCGCCCTTGGCGTTGACTTCTTCGATGACGAGCTTGGCCGCGTTGACGGACGGGAGCCCGTAGGACGCGAGGTCGCCCGAGTGAGCGCCGGCCACACCGATCTTGATCGTTTCAGCTACCTTTTTCTGACAGCCGACCGCGAGCAATGACACTGAAAGTGCCACAGCCACCAGTACCAACATGCTTCTCTTCATTAGTTCCTCCTCAGTCGTAGTAAAAGGCGTGAGTCGCGAGGACCGGCATAACCGGGATCCGCATACTCAGAAAACAGATAACAGTTCTCCGATTGTTTCTATGTATAGTAGTAACGATGCTTAGTCAAGTAGCGGGTATCAAAACGCTTAGATTTTATACCCGCATATGCAATACGTGAAGTCCTGAAACTAAACCTGCGCTACGCTTGACGGCTTCAAGCGACACCACAATACTGGTCCAGACCGTTACCGAACCTAGTGTAATACAGGGGCGTATATAATGAAACTCACATTTGCGGAAAAAGCGGGATACGGCATAGGAGCCCTGGGCAAGGACATGGCCTGCGGCATCGTCAACACGTTCCTGATGTTCTATTTTACCGATATCATAGGACTGGCCCCGGCGTTCCTGGGCGTGCTCTTCATGGTGGCCCGCATCTGGGATGCCGTCAACGACCCCATGGTCGGCTGGCTAGTGGACAATACCCATTCCAGGATGGGAAAATTCAGGCCGTGGATACTCATAGGCACACTATCCAACGCCATCGTGCTGGTCGTGATGTTCATGAATCCCGGCATCAAGGGCGCGGGACAGTACGTATTCTACAGCGTGCTCTTCCTGCTCTGGGACCTTAGCTATACACTTGAGGATATATCGTACTGGTCGATGATACCGGCGCTGGCCGACGACGAGGGCGAACGCAACGTGATATCGGTGATACCGCGCATCTTTGCCGCCTTCGGCAACATCGCGGTCGGAACCTTCGGCCTCGTCGTCGTCAACGCCATGGGTAAGGTGGCTCCAGGAGCACTGCCGACCCCCGCACAGCAGTCGGCGGGATTCTTCTGGCTAGCTGCCTTCATAGCCGTCATCTTTATAATCACCAATGTCATCACGGTCATATTCGTCAAGGAGAAGATAGTCGTCCATCAGGAAAAGAAATTCAAATTCAGGGAAATATACACGGTCATAACGAAGAACGATCAGCTCCTCGTCATCATGGCGTCGATAACCCTGTATACCTTGGCCATCAACCTGACGGGCACGCTCGGCCTCTATTGGTTCAAGTACGATGTTGGCGACGCCGGCCTCTACGGCAAATTCTACTTCACCGCGGCGGCCCAGATCCTGGCCATGTTCCTCTTCCCTACCTTCGCCAAAAAATTCTCCCGACGCAAGGTATTCACGCTCTCGGCCATACTGCCCATCATTGGCTATATCTCGCTCTATATCGTAGGCAAGGCGTTCGACGACAACTTCATTCTCATGGCCGTGGCCGGCCTCGTGTTGTTCTTCGGCTTTGGTTTCTCTCTCGTGCTGACAAGCGTCATGCTCGCCGATGCGGTGGACTATGGCGAATGGAAACTCGGCGTCCGCAGCGAGAGCATCGTGTTTTCGATGCAGACCTTCATGGTCAAGTTAGCCATGGCGGTCTCGGGACTGCTCACCGGCGTCGGGCTGGCCGCGTTCGGTTTCGTGGCCAACACTGAACAGAGCCCGGCAGCGCTGACGGGTATTAGACTCCTGATGTTCGTCGTGCCCGGATTGCTCATCGTCGCGTCGCTCGCCATTTACCTCAAAGGATACAAGCTCAACGGCGCGCGCTTCGCTAGTATCAAGGCCGACCTCGAGCAACGGAGGGTCAAGCGTGCATAAGGTCATCCACCTGGACACGGCGCGCACGAGCTACATCCTCGACGTGCTGCCGACCGGCCACCTGGCCAACCTCTATTACGGAAAACGGTTGCGCACCATGGACGACTACGAACCCTTGCGCCAGAAAAACGTCGTGCCCTATGGCACCATGGTCAACGTCAGCCAGGAATATCGCAACATCGGGCTGGACGACCAGTGCCTGGAATATTCGGGGCTCGGCAAGGGCGACTACCGCGAGCCCGCCATCGAGTTGATATTCGCGGATGGCAGCCGCACCACCGATTTCCGGTTCAGCTCGATGAGGAGCTACCGCGGCCGGCCAAGCGAGGCGAGCCTGCCATCAGCGCTCGGCGGCGAGACAGACCTAGAGACGACCGAAGTAACGCTGCAGGACACGGAACGGGGTCTGTCCCTCGTGCTGAGCTACTGCGTCTACGCCAAGCATGACGTGATTACACGCTTCGCGACGCTACGCAACAACGGCGAAGAGCCGGTGCGGGTCGGGCGCCTCATGAGCGCCCAGCTGGACCTGTTCGGCGGCAGCTGGAACTTCGTCACGTTTGACGGCTGCTGGGCCTACGAACGGGAGCGCAACGACAGGCCGGTGCGCCCGGGAATTTACGTCAACGACTCCAAGACCGGCAACAGCTCCAATCGCCACAACCCCTTCATCATGTTGACCGCCGACGACTGCACGGAAGACTCGGGCGAGTGCTACGCAAGCAATCTGATCTATTCAGGCAACCATGCGGAGATCGTCGAAGCGACGTATCAAGGCAAGGTGCGCCTGCTAACAGGCATCAATCCCTCTGGCTTCGAGTGGTTCCTGAAAGAGGGACAGACCTTCAGCACGCCGGAAGCCGTGCTGTCGTATTCAGCCGCCGGCCTCAACGAGCTCAGCCGCAACATGCATCGTTTCGTGCAGGACTTCATAGTCCGCGGGGAGTGGCAGCACCGGGAACGGCCAGTCCTCATAAACAACTGGGAGGCGACCGACTTTGACTTCGACACGCGCAAGCTGCTGGCGCTGGCCAAGGAGGCCGCAAACCTCGGCATCGAACTGTTCGTGCTTGACGACGGCTGGTTCGGCGCGCGCGACGACGACACGAGTTCGCTCGGGGACTGGACCGTCAACGAGAAGAAACTGCCGGGTGGCATAGCGGGCTTGGTGCCGAAAATCAACGCGCTGGGGCTTACATTCGGCATCTGGGTAGAACCTGAGATGATCAACGAGAACAGCGAGTTGTATCGCGCGCACCCGGACTGGGCGGTAGCCACGCCTGGCCGCGCGCCCGCCTACGGCCGCAACCAGTTCGTCCTCGACCTTACGATGCCGGAGGTGCGCGCCCACCTGGTGGAAGCGATGACTGACGTCTTTTCGCAGGGCAAGATCGAGTACGTGAAGTGGGACATGAACCGCAACATTTCAGACGCGTATTCCGGAGGTCTGTCCCCGGAGCGTCAAGGCGAATTCCATCACCGCTACCTGCTCGGCCTCTATGAGATACTCGCCGAACTGGTCAGGCGCTTCCCCAAAATACTGTTCGAGAGCTGCGCGTCCGGCGGCAACCGCTTCGACCTGGGGATGCTGTGCTACATGCCGCAGGCCTGGACCAGCGACGACACCGACGCGTACGCGCGCCTCACAATCCAGGGCGGCAGTTCGTACGGCTACCCGCAGAGCGTCATGGGCGCCCACGTGTCGGCCAGCCCCAACATGCAGACCCTGCGCGCCTCGACCATAGAAACGCGTTTCAACGTGGCGGCGTTCGGGTTGCTCGGTTATGAACTGGACCTGACAATACTGTCGCCGTTCGACAAGAAGGCCATCAGGGAACAGGTCGCGTTCTATAAAAAACATCGAAAGCTACTACAGTTCGGTCGCTTTATCCGCGTGCCCGACCGCCTGGACAAAGCCAAGATCATCTGGGCCGTCGTCTCGGATGATGGTAGTGAGGCGATTGCAGGATTGTTCCAGGGCAGCGCCAGGATAGGCTTGGGCCAGGACCTGCTGACCGTGCCAGGCCTCGAACCAGGCGCAAGCTTTACCGTAAACGGCCGGCCCCAGTTTATCAACGTCAAGGCCTTCGGAAACCTAGTCAACCGCGTGCTGCCTGTAAAGATACGCGGCGACGGCGTGATCCACACGGTGTTATCGTCGCACTACATGTTCAGGATGGCAACAGAAGAATACAGGGCCAACGGCGACCTCTTGTCAAAATATGGCATTAAACTGATACCGCAGTTCTCCGGTACCGGCTACAACGACAAGATCCGAATATTCTCAGATTACGGCTCCAGGCTGTATGTAATCGATGCCGCTGGATAGGGAACGCGGGCTACGATTAAAATCGTAGCCTCAAAAAAGCTATCCGAAAGGTTCGTCCGATACTATCTGTAAACATCAACTCTGTATCCTGAGACCGCGGACTAGCAAAAGCCAGCCCGCGGAAGGATACCTCATCATGACAACAAAGAAAATTATCCTCACTATGGCGCTCGCCGCCGCATGCGGAATGGCGCTGACAGGTTGCCGGCCGACAAGTACCGGCCCCGGACGCGGTTCCGCCCCAGTCGCCAGGAACCCTATCCCCGAGTACTGGGCCGAAGCGAGACAGTTCGAAAGCAACACGATTGCGGTCACGAGCCGCAGTGAAAAACCCCGGCTCATCACCGTTGACGGATTCCACTCCAAGACTCTCGACAACTCCCGAGCGCTCTATGTCTACCTGCCGCCGAACTACTATGCTGATCCAGCCATCAGCTACCCCGTCCTGTACGTGCAAGACGGTAAGGCCGCTTTTTATGATTCAGACTGGTCCAAGGAATCCCTCGCTATGCACCTTACGGCGGAGGCGTTGATCGAAGCCGGATCGATCGAAGCGTTGGTCATCGTTGGCATAAGCAATGCGGGAGAACAGCGCGCCAGCGAATACGCCCACTGGGACGGCGTAGACTGGGGCAAAGCGGTTCAGGGCCGGGGCGCCGCGTACGAAGACTTCCTGCTTAGCGAAGTCATGCCGTTCATCGAAGCCAACTTCAGGATCAAACACGGCAGGGACCACACCGCCATCATGGGAGCTTCGCTTGGAGGCCTCGCCGCCTTCAACATCGCTATGCGCCATCCGGAAACCTTCTCCAAAGTAGCCGCCCAGTCGCCTTTCCTAGGATGGGGTAACCGACGATTGTTTGAAGAGCTGATCGCTGGCGACTACCGGGAAAAGCGCGACCTCAGGATATGGCTCGACATAAGCGCGGAAGAATCCGGGTTCAAGATTGATCTCGATACGACCGTTGATATCCTTGTAGCGCGGGGCCATGTACCAGGGTCAGACCTCGAATACAGAATTGATCCGAAAGGGCGACACTCAGAAGGTTCCTGGGCTACCAGGGTGAAGGATATACTGCTCTTCCTCTACGGTATCGCGAAAGAAACTACGCAATGAAAGCACAGGAACGCGGAAAATCGACGAGGGAGCGCCAGGACGTGGATGGTCAGTGCGTAACGATACTGCGGGTACTCGAAAGCCTCTGACGCATCCCGCTGCGTGCCTGTTCAGGCAAAAATCTTCAGGAATTCACTGAAGCCCTTGAGCAGGCCCCTTTCTTGTCAGCATGGCGTTCAGGAAGATGCCCGCGACGATGACTGCAATGCCGAACAGGGCTACCGGAGACGGCAGCGCATCCTTGAAGACGAGGGCGCCTCCGAATAGAGCGAAGACCACCTCGCCCGCCTGGGTGGACTCGACCGCCGCCAGTTCCCGGACCTCGTCCCGCACCAGTTCTGTCGCCTTGAAAAACAGGAAAGTCGCAATGATGCCAGAAAACACCGCCACGACTAGGGTCTGAACGAATTGCCCAGCCGTCGGACGCACGCCCATGACTAGCCCCGCGGCGCTCAGAAGCAACCAGAACGGCAGGCTGCACAAGGTCATGCCGAACACCCGCTCCATCGTCCCCAGACCGGAAGAAACGACAGCCATCATCTTCCTGTTGCCCAACGGATACGCGAACGCGGCGACCAGCACCAACACCATGCCTGCCAAGGCCGTGTCATCCGGGACAGCTACCGCATCCTGGATTTGCACCAGGACAATACCGGTCAGTATGAATGCCGAGACGACCAACTGCTTTACCGGCAATGCATGCCGCACCCTGACGGGACTCTCGCTATTGCGGTCGCTATTGCGGTCGCTATTGCGGTCGCTGTTGCGGTCGCTATTGCGGTCGCTGTTGCGGTCGCTGTTGGCGTTGTTGGATTTGCGGTAGAATAGAGGCGTCAGCAGTGCTCCAGCGATTATCGTCACCTGCCAGGTGGAGGCGATGAGCCAGGAGGGGCCGTACGACGCGGCCATGGTCAGGCACAAATAAAATATGCCGAATCCTACGGTGCTCCACAGAAACCAGGCGGCGGCATTCTTCCGTATCTCCCGCAAAACAGTCATATACCGTTTGCCCGGCAGCATTAGGATGAAGAGTAACGGCGCCATGTAATAGAAACGGAGCGACGAGGACCATATCCAGTGACCGCCTCCGACCTGCATCTGCCTGTTCAACACGAAGGTGACGGCGAAGAACAGTGATGCCAGGAGCCCCAGGACCAGCGCTTTCTTCATGCTCTTCAGTGCGTCATGTTGTTTTCTTGAAGCAACTGGTTGATCGCCTGGTTGACGGCATTGCTTTCGTCCTTGGCGGAGGATGCCTTTCCGATGATGGTAGCCGACTGCTCGTCGAACGATTTGAGTTCGGAGATGGCCCCCGAGAGCATGCCTACCGTTGACTTGAGCGTACGAAAGGTAGTCGCAAACGAATCGGAAATACCGCGTTGCCGTTCGGCGCTTTCCTTTATCGAACCCGCAAGGTCTGAAATGGATCGTACGCCTTGGGCAAGCTCGCGGTTTTCACCTACGAAATCGTCCATAGTCCGGGCAATGTTGGAGATCAGGTCATAGGCATGCTGCGTTTCTTCCATCATCTGGTACAGTGCGGTGGCTACCGCCTGGATGCCCTCCGCGCTACCCTCGATCTCGCCGTTCATTGTCCTGACGATGCCCGCTATTTCCTTGGTGCGCACGCTCGATGAATCGGCCAGGTCGCGTACCGACTCGGCCACAACCGCGAAGCCAGAACCTGCGTCGCCCGCGTGCGCCGCTTCGATAGCCGCGTTCATGGCCAACAGGTTGGTCTGATTGGATATCTTGGCCAGCGTTCCCACGATTTCCAGGGTCTTGGCCTGATACTCGCCCAGACCCTTGATGCTGGCTATGGTCTTACCGAGTATGCCGCGGCCGCTTTCCGCTAAGCTGTTCAATTTCTTGGTAGCCTCGTCGGCCCGGCCGATGTCGGAACGGATGGACTCTACGGCCTTGACCATGCGGTCCTGGGAGGCAGACTGGGTATCCACGAGCGTCTTCTGCCTCACGGCAGAATCGCTGACCGAGTCCACCGAAGAGAGCAGATTGGCTAGATTGCCCTGCACCGACTCAGAGGCCTCCCCGAGGCTGCCTGATGCACGGTAAAGATCCTCATTCTTGAGCGCGAACGAAGATAGTATCTCGCCTATCGCATCGAAGGATGACGAGATTGCGCCATTGCTGGAATCGGCTTCCTTCTTGAGTTCTCCTATCCGCACCATTATCTCAGAGACCGAGGTAAGCGCGGTGGAGCTCTTTTCCCACTCCCCTATGCTGAGACCCAGCAGGTTGTTCTGCAACTTCGTCAGATACAGCAGCACAAACGATGCGGTTAGGAAAACAACGCCGACTATGGCCCTGCGACTGAGGGCCATAGGATCGCCGCTGATAGTCGTACATACATTGAAAGTTATCGCGAAGAACACGCCCATGCCTGTGACGAACGGCGCTGAAACGATGATGCCCGCGGGCATCATGACGATCAACGCAAGCCCGATGAGCGAACTGAGCACGACGAGATAGCTGTCTGCCTTTGCCAGGGCCGGCTGTATGAGTATGCCGACGAATATCACGGCTATAAAGGTAAGCAGTATGGCGCTGCCCAGACGATCCCTGCCGTTCAAAACAAACATGACGCCGATCAATACCGTAAGAGCTATCAGAACTGTCCCTATGCCGGCAACCGCGTTCCTGATTATAAAAAAGCTGATAGGTATGAAAACCATTACCGCCACGCCGATGATCAAGAGGAAGATCAGGCTGACACGCTTGCGCCTCAGATCGAAATACTCTTCGACATGCAGTCCTCTGGGGGTCTTCCCCAGGATACGTTTGAATTCCTTTAACATTTGAACATCCTATATCAAGAGCCAGAATAAATCAAAAATAAACGCCGCGCGTCGCATTGCCCTGAGAGAAGTATACGACCAGCACCCGACCGGCCCCGGTAACCGGTTGCACCGGGTCGAGGATGGAGGCTCCCGAGCGTAGCGCGGGGCTGGGCCCGCTCAGGCCGTCAGGCTTCTGGCCCTTATTCGTGGCGTAGCCTGCGACGAGCATAGCTGAAACAAGCGCGACAACGACGACAACGGTACCTGAAAACCGGAGGCCGATCCTGGAAGACGAGGTGTGTTTCAACATTATCGAATCACCTGAAACCGCAATACAGTCTTCATCTTTTTCGGCTCAACCGCATTGGGATTGGAAATATATAGTTCCCGGTGCTTGAGTGTGGCCCTCCGCAGCTTCTGCTCCACGATGAAGCGCTCCATTTCAGCGACCGTCCTGGGCTCGTCGTCATAGCTGCCTATGTGGAGCATCTGGACGCACAGGCCTTCGGTGAATCGCTCGAATTTGACCTGATCCAGCAAGGCCTGCGGCTTCTTCTTTTTGGTACGCTCTATCGTCTCGCGCGCATAGTCCGCGGAAACGAAGTCCGGTTGCCGCATCATGAGGTCGAAAATCAAGGTGCTCTTGTCGAGCTTTCCGGCAGGCGCAAGCTTTGCGGCCTCGTTGATATCCCAGACGCCTTCAAGCGGATACACCGTATAGTCACAGTAGCCTTCCGGCTGACCGCCCTGCGAGCCTTCCGTAACCGGCGCCTGCTTGAGGCTCATTTTTACCCCGTACGACAGAGAATACAGCACGCTGATGTATTCAGAAAAAAACTCGTCATTGGGGTTGCCGCTGCCTCTGATAGTGAAAAAGTTCATCGCCGGAATCATTACCAATTCCGGCTTGGCCTTGGGCAAGTACAAGGCCTTATCGCTTTTTTTCCACTCGATCTTCATGATGACCTCCTGAAGCAGTCTCACCGCAAGAATAGGCTCAAGGAAGCACTGAATCAATATCTAATCCGCATGGCAGCAAGACTCCAGCATGCTGCCCGTCGTAGAAGCAGAGGCCTCATGATTGCTCGCTGCCGCAGAGCCTCCTGAGTTCGATCAATTCCGCGTCCATCTTGCGGGTGAGGGATCTGGCCATGCCGCCAAAACTGAGCGCGTTTAAAACACTTACAGGGAATCGCAAGCGGATGTCGGCATCCACATCCAGCCTGGATCCGCCGGAAATCTCGTGGAGCGCATAGACCACATCCATCGCATGAATTCTGCTTTCAAGGTAGAAGGCAATTTTGCGGTTAAGCACATAGCTCGTTATGGAGCCGCGCAGTTCGAGGCTACTCCCCTTTTCTGCTATTGTTTCTGTAAAGGTCGTGCCGACGATCCCGGGCTTTCGTTCCAGCGTCTTGCCGCCCGTCACTTCTTTCTGCCAGAGCATCGACTTACCGGGCTCCGCCAGCCAGGGAAAAATGTACGTGGTCGGTCTCTGGATATCTATTGAACAATGGATTTTCATATGCTGTCCTTTTTTTAAGCTCGTGCGCAATATGGCAAAGGGACTGTAGAACACGTAGTGAGGCCTTATATTTCATACAACTATAGGTCTTCATTCAGGCCAGTACAAGAACGCGCGGCCCGCGGCAGCGCTTGCCCGCCTACGGCCGCAACTCCTTCCAACCGGTCCAGAACCACGGCAGTTCCTTGCCCGTGATTAGCTGCAGCCTGAGACCCAGCTGGGCCGCGTGGTGCTGGATATGCCGTAAAGAGTACAGATGGAGTTCCAGCCTGGTTCCAAGCTCGGGCCGCAGGAGCGGCCTTCCATAGAGGTCATCGTCGTCTTTATCAGAAAGAACCAAGGCGCACGTGTCGGTGCAATGGCGCAGGTATGACAGGCATTCGTCCTTGCTGTATAGGTTGACCGGCAGCCTGTCGGACAATTCCTCGTAGTCCTTGAAGAGCGCGGGATTCAACTGGTGAAAGGCTTGGGCCTTGAACGCTTCGAGGCTCGTGCTCAGGTACAGGTCTGTATAGAACAGCGTATGGTAGACCACCTGCGAGAACGGGTAATCGCCATGGGTTTTCTGCCATTCGTCGACAGGGCACTTATCAAAGCAGTACTTCAAGGTACAGAGCGCGGCTCCAAACTGCTTATCTACAATGTCCGTTATCATATCCACCTCACTTGCCGCTGGAATGGTTTATAGGTATTTTTAGTCATGTCCTGTCGCGTTTGTTCGGATAGGGCTACAGAGCCGCTCCGTATGGAGGGCTACGTTACAGTACCGGTATCCGCGGGTTCTTTTACCCGGGAGCGGTGGCGACCCGCCCAGACAGCGGTTAGCCAAGGAGTATACCATGTCCAGCTACTTCAACCTCAACGAATCACTTGAAAATCTCGTGCGCGACCTCAAGAGCGGAGCGGAGCAGTTCGCCCGCGCCATGGCCAGCGAAGCCGAGGCTCAGGGCAAGTCGGAGGGTTGCTTCGGCGGCGCCCCCGGTGGCACCTTTGGCGGCGCCAAGGACTTCTCGTTCAACTTCGAGAACCTGGGTTACCCTCGCCACGAGACCTACGAGCAGGCCGACGGCTCCCTCGTATTCCGCTTCCAGCTCCCCGGCTTCGACGAGTCGTGCATCAACCTGAGCTTCAGGGGCGACCTGATGATACTCAAGGCCACCGTGCCCGATCGTCTGCGCGCTGAATCCGCTGAAGGCCGCCAACCCTTCCTGCGCGACATTGCCCGCCGCGAATATCGTGTGCCCGCTGACCGATACGACCAGGCCGCCGTCAAGGCCGTCTTCCGCAACGGCATACTCACCGTCACCATCCCGCCCAAGGATGATGACCTGAGCGGCGCCATCAAGGTGGAGATAATAAAAGAAGGGAACTAGTGCGCGGAGCCCAACACCGTGGTGGGCGACCAGCCAAGGTGTTGGGCGGCCCGCGTCAAGGCAGACAGGTTTAACTATACCCGGTCCACTATTCAGGACCGGGTCTTTTATTGGGTATAAGTATTCGCGGCTCGTGAATGCCCGACTTCATTTTCGCGCTTTTCCCTGCGCAAACCGTTTTACCATTGCGTGCGCCAGACCAGGAACGATCGCTAGCAGCGCGATAATAGCGCTCACCCTGAATACTGAAACGACGCCGAACCGCTCGGCGACAAAGCCGAAGATGACCGGTGCGGCGACCGCGGCCAGGCCGCTGGCGAAGGACACGATGCCGAAGGCCTTCTCGTAGAGCTGGCGGTCGGGAACGGCGTTCGCCACCATCGTATTGATGATGGGAACGGTTCCCTTGGTGACGGCGCCGAGCAGTACGGACAGCACGGCTATCAAAACCGTTGATTTCTCGACGCTTAATACGACCAGCAATGCCGCCATGATGATCTCGGACGAAACGAATACTCGGTAACAACCAAGTCTGTCTATGATCTTGCCTATCATCACCTTGCCGAGCATGTTTCCAACAAAAAAGGCTCCCGACAACGATCCCAGCAAGGCTACTGGAATACCCCGGTGTATGAGGAGAAACGGTATGAAGATAAAGAGCGAAGTGCTCGCAAGCGCGTCGATGCTGCCGGTCGCAATAGCCAGGATAAATTCCTTGCTGTAACGTAGCCCCCGGAGCTGCATCCCCGCGTTCACGTTTTCCACCGTGGCCGTAGGTACCGGAGGCTGACAGAATGCTTTGGAGAATGCGAACAGGGACAGCGGCAACACGCCGTACACGATGGCTGTAGTACGCCAGCCCAGCGACGCGATGAGGACGGTGGCAAACGCCGCTATGCCGATCCTTCCGAAATCACCTATCGCCGTAAAGTTACCCATCCTCCTGCCTACGTTTTTTCCGTCGCCGCCGCGTGCGACGAGCGCGAAGCTGATGGGATGGAAGAGCCCGAATCCCAGGCTGGCCATGAGAAATGAAAAAACTAAAACAATGAACCCGGGAGAAAAACCGGTAAGGATGAACGCCGCGGCATAGATCAGGAGGGCGATCCGCAAGACCCTGTAACCTCCAAAGCGCCTGGCAATGAGAGACGAAGGCAGCGCAAGGACGGCGCCTGCGCTCGCAAGAACGCTGCTGAGAAAGCCGACCGTACCGAAACCCATATCCAGATCCTTCTGGATGAATGGAAGCAGCAGGGGAAAGCTCGCGAGGAAGCCGTCATTGAGGATGTGCAGGAACGACAGGTTGGAGACTGGATCGGGCAAGACCCGAAACTTTCGGTTTTTCAAAGTAGTCACAGGATTTTCCTCACGAAGGATCAGGGCCCGATGTTTTCCACCAGCTGGATCTTGAGCCCGTCGGGATTCTGGATATACAGAAAACTATCCGTCAATTCACGTCGCCCCAGTACACCTCGACATCGCCTCGCAGTAGATGGCCGATCAGCACCTTGGGATACACGCGCTGCGCGTTCCTCTCCTCTATGTCGACCCAGGCAAGGCCGGACTGGCCTTCGTCGAGGTGGCTGGCCTTGGCCGAGTCTGGTTCGGTCAGCAAGCGGCATTCGAACATGAACTCCACCTGGTGGGCATCATCGGTGTCGCTAAACTCGTGATTACGGCCTATGTATTCGCGGATATACCGCAGGCTCCTGACCTCGACGTCAGCGCCGAGTTCTTCCAGGCACTCGCGCTTTACGGTTTCAACGAAGGTCTCGTGCTTCTCCTGGCCGCCTCCGGGCAGGAGGTAATAGGCTCCGTGCTCGTCGGATTTCTGGATGCACAGGAGTTTATTATCTCTGATGATGAGCGCCTTTACTGAGTTTCTTACCGGATGCATGGCTGTTCCTTACTTTACTATTCTATGATGCCGAGCAGTATGAGCGCGCCGACGACGACCAGGGCCGCGCCGATAACGCCGTACATGATGCGAGCGCCATTGCGAGTCAGGGTCTTCACGAAGAAGCGGGCCTTGCCGCTGTTCATGAACCAATCCCAGTTGAAGGCGCCGCCGGCTACCGTGAACAGGCCCGCGCCGATGAGTATGAGTCCTTCGTAGTGCATCATTCCCTCCACTATTTATTGAAAACAATTGAATGCTTGATGATGAAGGCATGCCGCCCGGCAACACCGGTGGTATTGTAGCGGG
>CAZNCK010000065.1:0-9987 GCA_964571545.1 uncultured Treponemataceae bacterium
CCTACGGCCTACAGGCTGGACAGAATGCAGGCACTCAAGGAACTCTTTGGCCGACCTGATGAAGGCTACAGGATCATCCATGTAGCAGGATCGAAGGGCAAGGGTTCGACAGCCGCCATGATAGCGTCGATACTCCAGGAAGCCGGCTGCAGGGTCGGACTGTACACCTCCCCGCACCTGATCTCGTTCACCGAGCGCATAGCCATCAATGGCGTTCCTGTGGACGAACGAACCCTCTTTGCCTGCGCCCAGGAAATCTCTGATGTAATGGAACACAAGACTGAAGTCGACTTTCCGGGCGGCGAAACACCTACCTATTTTGAGCTCCTGACCATGCTCGGCTTCCTGTGCTTTAGACGGGCAGGTTGCACCGACGCGGTCATAGAGGTGGGGCTGGGCGGCAGGCTAGACTCGACGAACGTAGTGGTCCCAAGGCTGAGCATCATCACGCCGATAGAACTCGAACATACCGACTTGCTTGGCACTACAATACCTGAAATCGCCTACGAGAAAGCTGGTATCATCAAACCTGGCGTCCCGGTGTTCTCTAGCGCTACTCGACAAGAAGCGCTGAACGTATTCAAGGCCAGGGCCGCAGAACAAGGCACTTCGTTGACGATACTGGATGATGTGGCTGTCATCACTGAGTGTTACATAGATAAACAAGGTACCAGCGCAAGAGTGCGCTGGTACGACGAGCCGCGATTCGGTCCTCCGCTACTGCTACGCACGCCAATGATTGGCAGGGTGCAGGCTAGAAATGCGGCACTCGCCGCCACGGTGGCCAGATCCCTAGGGTACAATGACGAGACAATACTTGGCGGACTGGCTAAGGCAAAATTGCGGGCACGATTCGAGATAATTCCTGGAGACCCCGTCGTCATACTCGATGGAGCCCATACCGCTGATTCAATTCGCGCCTGCACCGACGACTTTGTCAGGCTGTTTCCTGCTGGCGGAGCGCTACTCTTTGGTTGTGCAAAAGGCAAATCACCGCGGCTGATGGCAGAAGCGCTACGCGAAGGTTTTTCTGAGGTCTTAATAACAAAACCCGGTACGTTCAAGGAAAGTGATCCGGAGGAAATCGAACAAGCGTTTAAGGCTGAAGGATTCAAGACGAGGAGAAATGACGATACCGGAAGCGCTATCATCGAAGCGCTGAACAGGGCTTCCTCTCGGGGTATTCCGCTACTGATAACGGGTTCTTTCTACTTATGCGCCGCGGCCGCCGGAATTGTGGATGCCCGGATCAAGCAAGCGGAGCGCTAGAGTTCCACCCGGTTCCGACCGAGTTGTTTGGCGCGGTACATGGCTTTGTCCGCGCGCCCTATCCAATCAGTCATCGTATCGCCGCGCACATATGGCGCAACGCCGACGGAGGCCGTGACAGACACCTTGGCGCCGGCTACGTCGACATCCGCGCCAGCAATCGTAAGCTTGATGCGCTCGGCTATGGCCACGGCCGCTTCAACACCACTACCGGGCAGGATGACGAAAAACTCCTCCCCGCCGAATCTACCGGCAAAATCCTGCTTACGCAGGCAAGCCCGAAGCGCATCGCCGATGGCCCGGAGCACATCATCCCCCACGAGATGCCCAAAGGAATCGTTGATAGACTTGAATTTATCGATATCTATCATCATGCCGCACAACTGGAGGCCTTCTTCTTCGGCACGACGCATTTCCAGTTCCAGCCTGGCGTTCAGGCTATGCCGGTTGAGAAGTCCGGTGAGCAGATCGAAACGCGCGGCCGCCGCGAGCTTGGTATTCTCGTGCTCGAGCCCGACCTTCGTACTCTCTAGATCGGCTAGCGTCTCCTTGAGCACGAGTTGCCTGTCGAGAAGCTTGATGGTTAGGTTTTCTTCTTGCCGCACCGCCTGGCGATAAAATTCCCTTTCCTCCATCAGTTTAATCTGCGCGTGCAGCCGAATAAAAGCGGCCTTGAGCCTCAACTGGAATTCAAGGCCTTCAAAAGGCTTCTTGATGAAATCGTCCGCGCCTGCTTGCAGGATTTTTTCCATATGGCGGGCATCATAACTTGCTAACATCAGGATAATCTGGATGGGTTGATGCAAGAATGCCTGTTTGAGGCTTGAACAGACATCGTATCCTTCACCATCAGGCAGAACATTATCGAGAAAAATGACGTGCGGTCTTACTTTTTCCGCGACCTGAATGGCTTCCCGGGCAGAGTACGCGATATGGGCAACATAAGCGCCGTTGAGCATGTTGACAACAGCAGTCGCGAAGGCAGGGCTGTTGTCAACGATAAGAATAGTCTTGTAGGTTTCCATTTTTTGCTTTCCGTCTCGGCCAGAGCCTGAAAGATGGCCTAACGCAACAGGAACAAAAGGCTTTGAAAGACCCCGATAAGAGCGCCGAGAACGCCACCGAACAGGGTTATGGCCCGCAGTTCTTTATCGACGACTCTAAGTATCATACGCTCCACGTCAATCATATTCAAAGAATCGATTTTTTCAATGACCAGAGACTTAATATCTATCGAGCGCACCATATTGGAGCTTTCAGTCGCCGCAAGTTCCGCCAGGCCCTCTGCCGCGGAGGCCGCAATAGCTGCCAGCGCGTTATCGTCCAGAGCAAGGGTCGTACCCAGAGGGACATCGGAGGCGCTCTGTCTGAAGGTCATGGAGAAAGCTGAAAAAAATGACGAGGCAACTTTGCCTACGGCTGAATCCTTGTCGAATTCCCGCCCAAACAAGGCGGATGTCCATCGCGCCAAAGCAGGGCCTATCCGGTCTGTTAGCCCAGGAAAAGATTTCAGTACCTGCCCCATGGTTTCGGTTTCCAGAAGCTTCCTGATTTGCTCACCAACCGCATCGGCATCAATCGAAGTCAGAGCTTCCCTCAGCAACTCGGAAAGAGCCTCGACAGCCGCCGTTTTCTTTTCGGGGTCAGACAAAAAGGCAAGGCTAGACAAGGGCTTTTCAGCAAGATCAGTAACAGCGGAAGAAACTCGCCTCTTGATGGCTACGAGCGTTGTATCTTCCGCCAGTATAGCTTCGAAAGACTCCGAAAAATCCGCGATGGTCGCGGGCATATTGTCCAGTATCGCCTTGTCATACTGACCAAGCCCGATGAAGAAGCGCTGGACAGAGTTGAACCGGTCAAAAGTCCTGCGGATGAGCCGAGCCCCAACTTTTTCCATGGAGGCGGTTATGGTCTTGTCGGCAAAGAAACTTTTGATGCCAGCAAGCAAGGCGGGGTATGCCGAATCAATGATTTTTGAAGAAAACGACCGTAGAGCCTCCGGATTCACGAGTGACGAGACTCGCTTGCCTGAACTGGCGGCTCGCTCAAGCGAGTTGATTACCGCTACCGCTAGCGCGGAACCCAGAGCCTCGGAACCCTTGGGGCTCGCCAGGGCCGCGGATAACCGGCCTACCGTAGCCGGATCAACAAAAGCATCGAGGGACAGGCTACTGGCGGCGCCGGTAGCCGCGTCTGTACCTGCCACGATCGCGCCGGCAAACGTTTCGGAAGCCGTAAAGCCGGCAAGCGCCTCTACGCTTACTTCCTTGACCAGCTCTATTATGCGAGAATCAAGGCCCGCGCTTAAATCAGATGGTTTTAAATCCAGAATTTTCCTGGCTGTATTCAGGGTGCCCTGACGTATTGCTTCCTTGAAGGCCGGACTCCGGAGTCTCGACGCGACGGTTTCCTCATCGAGTAAATCAGTAGCTACGGTGTCTCCCATGGACATCGACATTCTGGTTCTCTCGCGCGGCAGGATACCAGGCGTGAAGGGAATCCGCAGGCCAAAGAGGCGATGTTCCATGAGTGGCCTGAAAAGCATCTTGATGGCCAACCAATTGGTAAAAAGACCTATGCCGGCTCCAACAACTGGGGGCAAAAGAAAAGCCAACACAAACGAAGTGCTCACAAACCAGCCTCCGCAACTTTTTTTGCCTCAGCTTCACTGTGATGGACTGTCAAGGTAGACTCATGGAGCCAACCGGTGCTCGCGCCGAGTTCCAACTTGTACCAGACGCCAGCGTTCTTGTCCTCGAACGACCTTGAGCGCGCGATGATGCGACCAATATCCCCCCGGCGAGCCGTGCCGGAATCTAAAGCTTCTACTGAATGCTCCGACATGAGGCGAACATAAGCCAGTGAAACAACGCCCCAGCCAAGTCCGCCGGAGATTACAGGCGTTTCATCAAGGTTTACATTCTGGGGCCCCTTGTTTGTGCATGAAACCAATGAACTAAAAGACAACGTCACAATCGACAGTGCAACGATCGCAATCCTGCGCATCAAATTCTTCTCCTGCATCACAATAGCCTGATAATACTGATAGAGCTTGAATTTATCCAATAATCGCGGCATGTTAAACCCCACAGTATGCGAATAATCTTGATGGCTATCTTTTCATTATCAGTTCTCTCCGTTCCGCTTTCAGCTACGCCGGCATTGTCTCCATATCTGGTTCTCACTGGCGGAGTGTCTGTGACTGCTGAAACTGACTACAGTTCCTTCATCACCACGCCCGCAGCCAGCGCCACCGCATCCGTACAAGCGGGCCTTGTCATTGGAGATAGCATCTGGGCCGCGATGATACAGGGGGGGCAGTCGTACCAGGCGGCAACAGCGTTTACCGCGGAATGGTATCGGTATCGAGGGTTCTATAGCCTCAATCTGGCGGCTGGGCCACGGTTGCAGCTCAGATATCTGGATATTTATCTGCTCGGCGGTGGCATGCTGGCGCGGTATAATCTTTCGTTTTCATATTTCTTCTTTCCTTATCTTGAGCCGGGCGCAGCGATACCGGTTCTGAATTGGGGCGACCATTTCTCCATAGACCTGGGCTTGTCAGCACCTGTATACCTGCGAGCGGACTCGTTCTCTGTGGGGCTACGGGCTGTGGCTACTGTTTCCTACAATAAAGAACAGGTAGTGCTGCCTTGGATGGGCAAGGAAGAATGAAGCTGTTCCGGCTTGCCACAATTATGGCCCTGGTCATAATTGCCTTGGCGGCGTGTGCCATGCCTGCTGAACCTGAGCGAAAAGCGCTTGTCTATGGGATATCAAGATATGACGTCAGTGTGCCCGCTACTTTCGATCCCAATCTGACATGGACTGACGAGGATGCCATTTCAATGTCGAAGTTACTTTCGGATTCGGGCTGGATGGTAACCGAGGGCATCGCCGATTCCGACCTGGATGCCGAAAATCTGGATGCCTCAAGAAACAAGATGCTGACAGACATTGAGAGCCTCAAGGGCTTCAAGGGAACGGTGCTCTTCTATTATTCCGGACATGGTTTCAGCGTGAATGGTGACTCTATGATCATCCCGTACGGTACGGCATACAATTCTTCTCAATGGATCAAAGCCTCCGAACTATACACGTTGTTCGAATCGGCAGAACTATCGAATGTAATAATCATCCTTGATAGTTGCTATTCGGGCGGTTTTGTTTTTGAAGGAGCCACGGTTGATGCAATTCCACCTATTTTTGGCACCTATGATCCGGTTGGTGAAGTATCATATACGTGGTTCGCTGATGCGCTTGGTGATTCCGTACAAAGCTATGTGAACTATGAGCAAAACTCCAAATATGTAGTGATATCGGCCGCCGGAGCTGGCGAATTATCGTGGGAGTCTTCTTCCAGCGCTTACGGGTCAGGGCATGGAATTTTCACCTACTTCCTGCTTCAATCAGAAGCTGATCGTGATGCAGATTTTGACGGAGACGGTCTTGTTACGACTGGCGAGGCATTCGCGTACTGTGTAGCAAAGATTGATGCGACTTGGAATACAGACAATGCTACGCTCTACGACCCATTAAGCGGAACATACGCCGACTATCTGCCCCACCTCTCCGGCACCGCCCGCGAATACGCCCTCTGGGCCACCGAATAAATCCTCTCGCCGCGCCTCTTCGTGAGGCGATAATTCTTAAATCATTTTACGCGGAGACGCAGAGACGCGGAGTTTAAGAGTGGCAGCGGATCGGACTGGATAGTCGCTGAGAGATTACGTCAGAAATGAAAGATAATTACTCAGCTAGGTAGTCGGTCAAGGCGGCTCGGAGCTTTTCGGCTTCGTCGCGGGTAAGCGCTATGCCTTTGCCCATGCGTTCGTGAGATGGATCCCAGCTACGTATGTCCAGCTTGGGCTCTCGGGCGTTCCAGCTTACCACATTGAGTTCCACCGACCAGTCCTTGCCGGAAGGGCCAAGCACCGCGAGTCTGCGGGTTATCTTGAATTCGATAGCGTCCTTGTTTCTGTCCATGTCCACCCCTCTGTTCGTGGATGACGCCGGAGCGCGCACCGGCGCTTGCTGAATTATCATAGCCCTGGCTCGAAGCCTTCGTCTTCTTTGATAAATTCCGGAAAACGATAAACGATAACGCCCGAGGGGCGAACTCGCATCTCGCAGAAACCCTTTGCGGCCAACTTTTCCAGGGCAAGGCGGGCATCATCGCTGGAATAGTCGCTCTCGATCGCTATTTCTCCGGGAGTAACAAGCCCTCCGTTTTTCTTGGCGGTGCGAAGTATCGTCTTTTCCATTGATTCTTTGGCTCGCGGAGCGGCAAATTCCGGCTCGGCATAACGTTCGCGGATGATGAAGCGGTCCCGGGGCGACATGTTCAGCGCCTCGCGGTAGCCGGCCCTCATATTGGCCTCGTGAACCTGTCCTGATAGGGTGAAAAAGTCATAGATCGCGCCGACGTACCCAAGTCCACCCGTGAACATCCACAGTAAGCCCGTCGGCACCTTGCGCATATAAAAACGGTGAAAACCGAGCGCTCCGAATCCTCCAAGCGCCCATAAAGCGTACGCGACGACAGTGCTGTAATACATTGTGTTCTCCGGAATCTTGATGCTTGTATAATATCACTAAAAGCTCCGCAAGAAAAATAGGACATGAGGCCTTTGACCTTTATGTCCTGAAAATGGTATTACTATGATATGAAGGACATTAAAACCATCCTGGCGGAGCGATCCACAGGCTCCGCGATCATCGCAAAAGGCTGGGCGCGTACCAAACGCGATACCAAGAACGCCACATTCGTGGAGCTGTACGACGGCTCGTGCTTCACAGGGCTTCAGTGCGTCTTCGATGCAGGGACGATGAGCGAGTCGACCGTCGCGGCGCTCGCGAAGACTACGACCGGAGCGGCTCTCGCTGTTTCAGGCACGCTTGTCGATTCTCCCGCCGCGGGCCAGCCTGTCGAGCTCAAGGCTACCGCGCTGGAAGTGATAGGCGAATGTCCCGCGGACAGCTACCCGTTGCAGAAAAAGGCGCATTCGCTGGAATTTCTCCGTGAGATAGCCCACCTGCGCCCGCGCACCAATACCATAGGCGCGGCGGCGCGCATGCGCGACGAAATGGCCTACGCTGTGCACACCTTCTACCACGACCGCGGCTTCAAGTACGTACATACGCCCATCATAACGGCAAGCGACTGCGAAGGCGCCGGCGAGATGTTCCAGACCACGACGCTGGACCTGGACGCCATAGCTAAGCACGGCGGCCCAGTCGACTACAGCAAGGATTTCTTCGGCAAGAAGGCGTTCCTGTCCGTGTCTGGCCAGCTCAACGTGGAGACGTACTGCATGGCCCTCGGCAAGGTCTACACCTTCGGACCGACCTTCCGCGCCGAGAACTCCAACACGACGCGCCACCTGGCTGAATTCTGGATGATAGAGCCGGAAATCGCGTTTGCGGAACTGCCCGACGACATGGAATTGGCCGAGGATTTCGTAAAGCACCTGCTATCGTGGGCGCTGGATAAGTGCGGCGAGGACATGGCCTTCTTCGAGAAGCGCGTGCAGCCCGGTATCATAGAGATGCTTGATTCGGTGCGCAGCAAGAAATTCGCGCACATGACCTATACCGATGCCGTCATGGAGCTTGAGAAACACAAGGACTCGTTCGAGTTCAAGCCGTTCTGGGGCTGCGACCTGCAGACAGAGCACGAACGTTATCTGTCCGAGACGGTAATTGGCGGGCCTGTGATCGTCACCGACTATCCCAAGGAACTCAAGGCCTTCTACATGCGCCTGAACGACGATGGCAAGACAGTCCGCGCCATGGATGTGCTGGTACCGCGCATAGGCGAAATCATCGGCGGTTCGGAACGTGAATACCGCTACGACATGCTCGTGGCCAATATGAAGGCCAAAGGCCTCGACCCGGCAGCCTACTGGTGGTACCTGGACCTCCGGCGTTTCGGCTCGGCTCCACACTCTGGCTTCGGCCTCGGTTTCGAGCGACTCCTCCGCTACGTGACCGGCATAGAGAACATCAGGGACGTCATACCGTTCCCGCGCGCCGTAAAACAGGCGGACTTTTGAACAGACTAGCCGCATTCCTTATAACCCTCGTTCTCGGAACCTCCGTCTTTGCGGCGGAGGTTCCGGTGTTCAAAAACGGACGTCCGCCCGCGGTCGACGCCAGGGCCGTGATAGTCATCGACATGGCCAACGGAGACGTGCTCTATGAGCGGGATGCCGACCTCGTCATCCCGCCCGCGAGTCTCACGAAGATCATGACGATGATGGTGGCCCTTGACGCCGTGGATTCGGGCAAAATTGCCCTCACCGACCGTATTAGCATCACGAAGCAGGACGCAACCCTGCCCTACCGCTCCTCGCTGATGTATCTGCAGGAAGGCATGAACGTGCCCTTCGACGACCTGTTGCGCGGTATGGCGGTCATCTCCGGCAACGACGCGGCTCTGACTGTCGCGCGCGTTTTGGCCGGCTCGGCAACCGCGTTCGCGGAGCTCATGAACGCTGAGGCGGGCCGGCTTGGGCTTTCAGAGACGCGATTCGTAGAACCATCAGGCCTTTCCGAAAACAACCTGACGACGGCCAGAGAGATGGCAGTTTTAGCGCGCTCCTATCTTCTGCGCCACCCCGATTCCCTTGCGGATTACCATTCACGCACGACAATGAATTTTCCGCGCGCCGACGTGATGCCCGCGGGCGTGGAACCTCCAGCCGTAAAAATACTGCTCCAGAGCACCAACAAGCTTTTGTTCAGTTACGATGGCTGTGATGGCCTCAAGACCGGTTACATAGACGAATCCGGGTACAATCTTGTAGCCACCGCCGAACGTGACGGCACCAGGTTCATAGTCGTGACGCTCGGCGGAACGGGCGGTCCCGCTGGACGAGAAAAGGCCGGACGAACGCTCCTGGACTGGGCATTCTCGTCGTGGCGTACGGTCAGGCCGCCGGCACCGGAACTCCCAGCCGTACGGGCCTGGGGAGGCGCTTCTGAAAATGTCTCGCTGGCGTATGCCGATGCCGCGGTTTTCACGGTACCTTCAATTTTAGCAACCGAAGTCAGTGTCCGCATCGAGGCTGAGACTGAGATCGAGGCGCCTGTTGCCTCCGGCACTAAACTGGGTCAGGCGATATTCTTGTCCGGTGGTAGCGTTGTGCGACGCATTGACCTCGTGGCAGCCACTGATGTACCGCGGGGAAACCTGTTCGTGCGGATGCGCGACGGACTACTGCGGTTCTTCAGACGCCTGTTCCTGCGGTCGTAACAATCGGCGGATTAATCCGAAAACCGAACGACATCGCAATCGAGACGCACGAGGCCGTCGCGGGATAATCCCTCTGCCGCAGTTTTCAGATGGTCGTACTCGATGCCGGCTTCGGCGGCAAAAACGCCCAGGTTTACTAGCCCCCGGTCACCTACGGCCCTGGTGTAGGCCGCGGCCTTACGTGACGGATTGGGTTCGTGTTTCTTGAGCCAAGCCCCATAATCCATCAAGGCATAATACCAGGTGCGGGGGTCGCCCTGATCGAGCACCGCGGCAGCTACGGCTTCAAGATCACGGTCACGCACCTTTTCGACATCCGGGAAAAAGTGCAATATCAACGCGGCACGGATGTTTGTCTCCAGAAAAGCGCTCGGTACGCCATAGGCGAAGGCCAGGATGGCCCGCGCGGTATAACGGCCGACACCAGGCAGTTCAAGGAGCAGACGTTCGTCCTGCGGCGG
>CAZNCK010000065.1:9997-15278 GCA_964571545.1 uncultured Treponemataceae bacterium
AGCCGATTCTCGGAGTCGCAGGGCTCGAGAATTGTAGCCAAGCCCGCGCCATGCCTCATACACGCTCGCCAGATCGGCTTTTGCGACAGCCGCGGCATCAGGAAAACGCTCCATCCAGGCGAGAAACTTGGGCTCCACGCGCGAGGTCTGAGTCTGTTGCAGCATCAGTTCGGAAACCAGGATGGCCCAAGGATCATCGATGTTTCGCCACGGGAACAGCCGCCCCTCTCGGGCGTAGAAACCGAATACGGCTTTTCTGAACGTGAGCGCGTCTGACTCTGAGACCACGGGCTCTACCAGGATTTTACTCCGCGAAGATATGTACGTACTCGTGCAGAAGGTCTACCGCGGTGTTCTTGCAGCCGCCACAGACGGTGCCGATCTTGGTGCGTTCCTGGAGGCCGTTCCAGTCGCGCGCGCCTTGCTTTACGGCTTCCTCGATGTCGCGGTCGCTGATGTTCAGGCAGGAACAGATGATCCTGGCGCCTTCATTCTTAAATTCGCCGGGACGGCCGTTCTTGGCCAGGTAATCATCGATGGCGGCGCGCAGGGCCTTGTCGCCGAGCACCGAACAATGAATCTTGTTGTCGGGCAGGCCGCCGAGTTTCTTGACTATGTCGTCGGGCTTGATATTGTACGCCTCGCGTATGCCCATGCCCTTGATCACTTCTGACAGCATGGATGTGCTGGCTATGGCGCTTGCGCAGCCATAGGTGCGCCAGCGGACATCGGCGATGGTGTCGTCCTCGATGCGGAGCAGGAACTGCATCTGGTCTCCGCACTTGATGTTGCCCACCATGCCTTCGGCGTTGGCCGCAAAACCGTCGCCGGGTTCGAATATGTTCTTGGGGTTGGTGAAATGTTCCTTCACAACATCCGAATAAAGCCAGGTAAACGCGTCGCTCATATTTCCTCCGGAATCAATAGTTTCAGAATGCCACGGTCGACATCTTGCGAAGCCGGGCGATGATGGGGCCGATCTTCGAGATCACATAGTCTACTTCGGCCTCTGTCGTATCCCTGCCGAGGCTGAAGCGTATGGAGCCATGGGCAAGTTCGGGACCGACGCCAGTAGCCAGCAGCACGTGGCTGGGTTCCAGGCTGCCCGAGGCGCAGGCGGAACCGGTAGAGACCCTGATGCCCTCCAGATCGAGCGACAGCAGTATCGCTTCTCCCTCGGCACCCGGAAACGAGATGTTCAGCGTGTTGGGCAGCACCGAAACGGGGTGCCCGTTGACCCTGCACTTGGGAACCGTGGAGAGTATGCCGTCGCGGAGTCTTGTCCTGAGTGCCCTGGTCTTCTGCATGTAACCATCCAGTTCCTCCCGAGCCAGCTCGGCCGCGAGACCGAATCCCATTATGCCCTGGTTGTTGTAGGTGCCCGCGCGGAAGCCGTGTTCCTGATGCCCGCCGCGGATAAGCGGTTCCAGCGGAGCGCCTTCCCTGGCATACAAACCGCCTACTCCCTTGGGGCCGTAGAGTTTGTGGCAGGACATGGTCATGTAGTCGACGCCCCACTCGTCCACGTTGACGGGAATCTTGCCCACGGCCTGGGTGGCGTCGCTGTGGAAATAGGCGCCGGCGGCCTTGGCAATCTTCGAGATGGCGGCTAGATCCTGGACGGTGCCGATTTCGTTATTGGCGGCCATGATCGAGACGAGCAGCGTGTCGGGGCCGACGGCGGCACGCAGTTGGTCGAGCCTGACCATGCCGTACTCGTCTACATCGAGGAACGTGACAGGAAAACCCTCGGCCTCAAGCCATGCCGCGGCGTTGAGCACGCAGGGATGCTCTATCTTGGTCGTTATGATGCCGCGACGGTCTCCCTTACGGCCGAGGTGGAACATCGTCGCAAACACGGTATTGTTCGATTCGGAGCCGCCGCTCGTGAATATGACGCGCTCCTGATCCCTGGCGCCGATGAGCCTTGCGACCGCGGACCTGGCGTTCTCTACGCGGGAGCGGGCACGCCGGCCTGCTTCGTGCATGCTCGAGGCGTTGGCGAAGACCTCGAGGTCCTCTATCATCTGCGTCTTGACTTCAGGCCTGAGCGGCGTGGTGGCGTTGTAGTCCATGTATACGAATTTTGATTCCATAGCGTCATCCTTCCGATACGTCTTTGAGCGTACGCAGGGCGAGGTACGCGTCTATAGTTGATTTGAGTCCTATCCAGAAATTGCGGGGGTGACAGTCGCCGCCAAGAGCGCAGGCTCCGGGCGCGTCGACGCAGGTGACAGGTTTGATCCTACCGTCTATCGCCTCGACTATCTCTAACATCGTTATGGCGGCCGGATCTTTGGCCATGCTGTAACCGCCGTTCTTTCCGCGTTCGCTCTCTATGAGGCCCGAGGCCTTGAGTCTGGAGAGGATTCCTTCCAGATACTTGGCAGGTATGCTCTCCGACTGCGCAATCTCAGCCGCGGTAGCCGAACGATCCTGCCTTTTTGCGAGGCAGGACATGGCGCGGATGGCGTACTGGGTTCTAGCTGAGACGGCGAACATGCTGTGTATTCCCTATATTCCTATCTGAATAGTAGGAATATATACAAGGTACATATTTTGGTCAAGCCTGAGTCTGTTATGGGCAGAAGGAGCGAATTAGCCGCGCTTTCTGGCTCTGGAACGGGCGGATCCGAGGACAACGACGACAGCGGTGATGAAGTACGGCAAAGCCATCAGGAGCTCCGCCGGCGCGGTCGCAAGCGCCTGGGCCCGTGTCGCCATCGACAGCAACAACGCAAAGAGGGCGCTGGCGGCAAACGTACCGCCGAGGCGTTTCCCGCCGAGGTACACGGCGACCAGGGCTATCCAGCCGCGGCCCGCGCTCATGTTAGGTACCCAAGCTCCTACGGAGGCCGCCAGCGCGGCGCCGGAGGCTCCGCAAGCCAGGCCAGAGAGCGCATAAGCCCAGCCGCGCACCCTTCCAGGATCGATACCGGCCATCACGAGTGAATCGCGGTTCATGCCAGAGGCCCTGGCCCGCGTCCCGAAGGGGGTTCTAGCCAAGACTACAGCAATCAGGGCAGTCACCGACAAAGCCATGTAATCGGTTACGCGCTGCCCGAACAAGGGCCCAATGAAGGGTAGCCCTCCCGCTCCGTTCAGGGCTCTGCCAGACTGAAGCCCCGCCACGACAGCCACGCCCTTGGTGCCAAATACAGCCTGCGACACAATGGAAGCGACGGCGGGGACGAGCATGTTCACACCCAGTCCGACAACGAAGGAATCTGCCCGAGCCTTGCGTGAAAACAGGTCGGAGGCATATGCGATCATTGCGGGGATGACCAGGGCTGCGACGAATCCTCCGAAGGGGCCTAGCGCCGAGCCGACGGCGACATACGAGAACGCTCCCGCCAGTATAAGGCCTTCCAGCGCGATATTAAGAGAACCTGCGTATTCTGTAACCAGTCCGCCGATAGCTGCAGGTGCGAGGGGGGCCAGAAAAGCCAGCAGGTCAAACAGCAGGGACGGCAGGCGATTCATGCGCGGCTCCCGTGTGTTAGGCGGGTTTTTAAAACCTTGATGAAGGACCAGGACGGCCTCGCGCTGACGACCAGGATGACGAGAGCCTTGATGGCGAGGCCGGCGTCGGGCGGCAGGTCCGACAGCACGGCCGCCTGCCTGGCGCCCGAGTCGAGCCAGGCAAACAGCAGCGCGGCCACCGGCACCGCCGCGGGGCGAGAACCGGCCACGAGCGCTACGCCGATGGCGCTCCAGCCTATGCCGCCGCTCATTCCGCGCAGCGCCGTGCCCTTTGCGCCCAGCACCATGAAGGCGCCCGCGAGGCCATGCAACATACCCGTCACTATGATAGGTAGCCAGGCGAGGCGTTGCACATTGTAGCCTTGTAATCCGGCAAAACGCGGGTTACGGCCGTACAGATCGTGGGCGGCGCCGCTCCTCGTGCGCTCAAAATAAAAAGCGGCAACGAGGCACAGCAGCACAGCAGCGAAAGGCGCAAGCGTCAGGGTTGAAGGCGGAGCAAGCCGGGGTAACAAGATGTCGCGTTGCAGAGCAGGCATCGCTATGAGATTTCCTGTCTGATCCCGGAGCGGCCCGCTTATAGCCCAGTCGATGACAAAGATGGCTCCCTGCGATATGAGTATGCTGGTCAGGAGCACATCGGCGCCAGCGTAGCGCTTACCGGCCGCAGGCAAGGCCGCGACCGCGGCTCCGGCGAGCGCGCCAGCGATGATGGCGGCAACGGTCGCGGCTGGTCCGACGCCCAGAAAGCCAGCATAGCCTACGGCCGCCGCGGCGAAAGACCCCGCGTAAGCCTGCCCCTCGCCGCCGAGGCTGTAGTGCCCCGCTCTGAAGGTAATTATGACACCTAGCGCGCAGAGCGCGAGCGGCGCCGACAGTTCAAGCATGGAGAGGAACGAGGGGGCGTTCAGGAATGGCGCTATGAAGAAGGCTCGAAGGGCTATGGAAGGATGGCTGGACAGCAGCGCCGCGGCAACGGCCGCCAGCGTGACGGCGGTTGCCAGAGCCGCTGACATCCGCGGCAAGGCTCCCGAACCGCCAGAATCCTTGACTGTCCTATAGGTAATGGGTGAGTTCATTAAAAGGCTCCGGTCATAGCGGCTGACAGAGCCGTTTCAGCCGTGGTCGAGCCATCAATAGCCCTGAGCCGCCCCCGGTAGAGCACAAACGACCTACCGGCCAGTTCTGCTGAATCCTCTGGATCGGAACTCAGTAGAAGGATGGCCGAGCCTTCATCGCGCATTCTTGAAAGCCGTGCGAACAGCGCCGCCCGCGATGACTTGTCTAACCCTTGCGCCGGGTTGGCCGCGATCACTACCGTAGCGGGTCCATGCAGTTCACGAGCCGCGACAACGCGCTGTCTGTTGCCTCCTGATAAGGTATCGACGCGGCGCCTTTCCCATGCGCGGACCTCAAACTCTCCGAGCATTGCGCGGGCGTCAACAAGTGGAGCGCGTCCGCCCGCGAACTCCGAGAACGAGTATGAAAAAAGACGGCCCGCTATGGCATTAGAGGCTACGCTTGCCTTAGGGCACAGGCCACGGCCTTCCCGGTCGGTCGGAATGTATGCCATGAGGTCTCTATGCAACTCGCGAGGCGTGTATGAGCAGACGGTACGGCCTCTCACGAGCACTTCGCCTGAGTCTGGCATTGCGGAACCAGAAGCCAGGTCCTCGAGAGCCTCCAACCCGTTGCCGCCGAGCGCGACGACAGCGACGATCTCACCGGAGCGCACCACGAGGTCGACGCCGTTCAACGAATCAGCGCCGCGCCCGGCCAACGATACGCCGCGCACCAC
>CAZNCK010000065.1:15288-18294 GCA_964571545.1 uncultured Treponemataceae bacterium
CGGGTTCTCCTGGCTCATGTCCCTGGTCCGAACCCGCGGGGCATGAACCGCTCTTCACTATGAGTTCAGCCAGGCCGCACTCGTCTACTTCATCCGCTCGGACAGTCTGTTCCAGCCTGCCAGAGCGCATCACGCTGATCCGGTCTGCGAGGTCGAGTATTTCCTTTGACCGATGCGAAATATAGACGATGCCGGCCCCTGCGTCCTTGAGGCGTCGTATCAAGGCGAACAGGGTCGCCGTCTCGTCTTCACCAAGAATACTCGTGGGTTCATCCAGAACCAGGATATCGCCGCCCCGCGCGAGCGCCCGTAGTATCTCGACCTCCCGTCGTGCCGAAGCGGACAAGGAGGAGACAATGGCGCGGGGATCGACATTGAACCCATACCGGCTTGAGAGCATTGAAAAATCATATTCCGCGCGTCGCTTATCTGAAAAAAGGCAAAAAAACGTTGGTTCATGGCCCAAAGCCACGTTTTCAGCCGCGCTGAGGCCCGGCGCAAGCATCGAATATTGTGGCACGAAGCCTATGCCCGCGCGTTCCGCATCCCTGTGCGACAAGAAACCAGCAGGATTGCCTCGTACTTCTATCATGCCAGAATCTGGAGACTCGAAGCCGCACAGGATCTTGGCGAGCGTCGATTTACCAGCGCCGTTCTCGCCTACAAGCGCATGCACCTCGCCAGCCTCGACGCTGAAATCAGCGCCATCGACGGCGAGTGTTGCAGTGGACGGATAATATTTTCGTATCGCCGAGAGGGTTGCCAAGCGCATTGAGGGCGATGATACCGCTAGAAGGTACTGAACGAAAAGTCCGGGTTGCCCTTTTTCAACTCGGCCGCTGCGGCGTCGAAGGCGGTTCGAATGGATTCAGGCAGGGCCTTGTAGCCGGCGCCCTCGGGATCAAAGCCTATGTAGCCGTCGCGAGCCGAGACTATGTCGGCATTTCCGTACTTCGATGTATCCCCTTTCAGAGCGGCCTTGAGGCGCTCGTAAACCAGCTTGTCCTGGGCTATGGTCGCGCAGCCTATGACCGCGGCAGGATCGAGCGCGTAACCGGCTCCATCAAACCAGACGACTGATTTTCCGCGTTCCTTGGCGGCTGCCACAACACCCTGTCCGCCGGAGCCCGCTATGGGGAGGATGACCTCGACGCCGGCACCGTAGAGAGCGCCGGCCAGTTCGGCGGCCTTGGCCGAATCATACCAGTTGCCTACTTCTCGGAACTCCAACGTGAAAGCCGGGTCCACGGCCTTGAGCCCGGCCTCGAAGCCGGGGCGGATGAGCTTGTCCAGCGTAGGATAGCGCTGGGCGGCCACGAGTCCCGCCACAGGGGCGGCCGCTGGCTTATTGGCCTTGGTCACGAGCCCGGCGAGATAGCCTACGAGGTAGCCCTGTTCCTTCTGGTTATATAGAATAGTGTGGATAGCCGGATTGCCAGCCAGGTACGCGTCGGCGACGATGAAGCGTACCGTAGGATAGTCAGCGGACAGCTTGGCGCACAATTCGGGCAGCGACGGATTGGAACTGACGACAATGCCGAATTCGCCCGAGGCGACCGTGTCGCGTAGAGCATCCAGCCAGGTAGACTGATCGTATCCGGCTTCCACCACCTTGATAGTGGCTCCGGGAGTCTCGGCGACGGCCTTCTGGGCGCCCGCTACAAGCATCTCGTAGATGGGACTACCCGAGGCGACGCCGGGCACAAACACCGCTACCGACAGCGGATTAGGCCCGACTGGAGCCTTGGCGCAGGATGCCAAAAGGACAAAAGCCGATAGGGTCAGGAACAGGATTGCGTGCATTGAACGTTTCATGAGGTACTCCTTGCGCTATTCAACTATATCTACTGAGAGTATACTGATTTTGAAAACTTACTTTGAGCGTCCGCAGACTATCGCGGAGATAACTTTACGTTAAAGGTCAATTTACATGGTTTCCGAACGATCCTACAAAATAGGCGAACTCGCCCGCATGTTTGGCGTTACGCCCCGGGCCATCCGCTACTACGAGGAACTAGGCCTCCTCGAGTCGGAAAACAGGGACGGTCCAGAGCACCGTCGCTATTCCGAACGCAATGCCATCCGCATCAAACGCATACAGCAACTCAAGGACTACGGCCTGACGCTGGCCGAGATACGCGAGTTGTTCGAACTGGCCAAACGTGATCGCTCAGGCGTAGCGGTTCGCGAAAGTCTGGCCGGCAAATACCGCTCCAGGCTCGAAGAAGCCAGGAAGCGCAGAGAAGCGCTCGACGCCTACATCGACGACCTGTCCTGGCACGTGGAACAACTTGAACGCGTGCAAGACTTCTTCGAGTGTCCCGGCGCCTCCTGCGCTCACTGCCGCTGGGCCGAGCGTTGCGACGTGCGCCTACTCGTATCGAGCGGAGCCTAGGCATGTACTGCGGTATCGACATCGGCACATCATCGGTAAAATGCCTCCTCGTGGACGAATCGGGTGCCAGACTCGGGCTAGGACGAGCCTCCGTCGGTCTGTACCGGAGCAACCTTGGGTACGAAGCCGACCCGCTGGAATGGCTCAAATCCGTTGCGGCCGCCTATGCGGAAGCAGTGGCCGCAAGCGGCTTCAGTGAATCCGGCATCAAGCCGCGGCTCCGCGGCGTCTCCGTCTCCGGCAACGGCCCCACGCTCGTTGCCGTAGGCCGGGACGGATTACCCGTCGGGCGTGCTTCATCGTGGCTGGACCGTTTCTAAAGCCGCGGGCCGTATCGTAGATCCGTCTTTCTACTTGCCCAAGGCAGTCCGGGCCCTCGGCCTTGCCGATGCGAAAAAAATAACGATGTTCTTCTCAGGCCCTGAATATTTGGCCTTCACGCTCGGCGCCAGCCCAGTTTCGTATCTGGCAGATGAGTACTACGACAGTTTCGTTTGGGACAGGCAGGTGTCTGAGCGCCTCGGGCTGGAATCAGGCTTGTTTCCGCCGTATGTGCCCCCTGCCGAGCGCATAGGTTCAGTCAGCGTCCACGCCTCCGAGGCCATCGGCTT
>CAZNCK010000065.1:18304-20124 GCA_964571545.1 uncultured Treponemataceae bacterium
CCCTATCATCTCTGGCTTCCCTGATTTCCTGGCTGCGCTGGTGGGGTCCGGAGCCGTCACCCCTGGCATAGCCTGCGATCGTTCAGGTTCCAGCGAGGCCCTGAATGTCTGCGCCGCCAGACCGCACACTGACCCCGCCGTATTCAGCCTGCCGCACGCCATCCAGGGACTCTGGAACCTCTCCGGAGGCCTCACGACCAGCGGCAAGGCCCTTGAGTGGTTCTCCGGCGTCTCGGGGTATTCCGGCATAGGTTCGGACAGCGTCTTTCAAGAAGCGGAGCGCGTAGCCGCGGGCGCCGGAGGCATCCTATTCCTGCCTTACCTGGCAGGAGAACGCGCGCCGATCTGGAATCCGGGCTTACTAGGCGCGTTCATGGGCCTCTCGCTGTCGCACGGCAGGCAGGAGATGGCCCGCGCCGTCGTTGAATCGATAGCCTTCGGACTGAGGCTGGCCGCCGACCGAATACGCGAGGGCGGCTTTCCCATTGCTGTCACCCGCTGCTCTGGAGGCGGAGCCCGCGATGATGTGCTTTGCGCTATAAAGGCGGATGTGCTTGGTATGCCCATAGAAGTGCCGCAGACGCCTGAATGCGAGGCGATGGGCGATGCCTGCGCCTGCTCCGTTGCCCTTCGCGACCACGTAGACTTAAAGGAAGCCTCGGAGGCTATGGTCCGCGTTGAATCCCGGTTCGAGCCGGATGAAGGCAAGCGGCCTGTCTATGACGAGCGCTATGCCGCCTGGAAGATGTTTCTGGACGCTACCATAGGACTCACGGCAACGAGCGCTAACAACGGAACCCCGGTTCAATAGAAACAGACGGGATATTAGGATAACCAATGGAAAACGTGCCGTCTTCGACGATGCAGAGCCTCATCCTCTTTCTTTTGATAAGCACTGGCTTTGGGGCAGGCAAGGCGGGCGTGATCAAAGGCGAAACGATACGTGCCTTGTCGCGTTTTCTTGTCGACTTTACCCTGCCCGTGTTGATAATCATTTCAATGCAACGGTCGTATACCGCCGAACTCCGTGATCAGGCCCTGCGGGTGCTGGCCATTTCTTCCCTCATATACGCCGCCTCGTTTCCCATGGCCTACGCGGCTACGCGACTGTACCGTGGCGCCGGCAAGCCAGAACTCGGGGTACACCGCTTCGCCATGTGCTTCTCCAATGTAGGATTCATGGGTTTTCCGGTGGCTGAATCCATGTTGGGCCGCGAGAGCCTCTTCTTCGTTTCGATATACAATATCCCGTTCCAGATTCTTGCGTTTTCAGTAGGGGTCGTGATGATAGCCGGAAAGGCCAAAGGCGCGCCATCGGAAAAAACAGGGCGCAGTGGCTCCCTGAAAGTGCTGTTCAATCCCGCCATAGCTTCCGCTCTTGTAGGGTTCGCCTTTTTTCTAGGCTCGGTACGTATTCCCGACCCGATTTTCACGGCGATGGATCTGCTGGGGGGTATGACGACACCGCTGGCCATGGTGGTGATCGGCGCGGTGCTTTCGCAGACGAAACTATCCGGCGTGTTGGGCAATCTTCGGCTCTGGTCCACAACAGCGTACCGGCTCGCCCTGCATCCTCTGCTGGTGTTCGCCTTCGTCAAGGCCATGGGGCTCGAGGGGCTGGAACTAACCGTACCGGTGCTGGTCTCGGCTATGCCCGTGGCCGCCAACAGCACCATCCTGGCCGGCGTCTACGGCGGCGACAGCGTAACCGCCTCGGGGCTGGTTTTCGTCTCGACGCTCCTATCGCTGGCGACTATACCGCTGATTGGCAGGATGCTTCTGTAGGCCCAGACGAAAGACGCTTCCCGTACCTCGGATCA
>CAZNCK010000066.1:0-589 GCA_964571545.1 uncultured Treponemataceae bacterium
GCATCCCGTCGATCCGCTCGAGATCGCCATCCGCGGCATGCTTCCCAAGGGCCCGCTCGGCCGCAAGCTCGCGTTGAACGTCAAGGTCTATGCCGGACCGAACCACCCGCACGCGGCTCAGACGCCCGTCGCTATCGAAGTCTAGGAGAAGTATACGATGGTCAGGAATCTCGGAATTGGTACCGGAAGGCGCAAGACCGCCGTGGCGCGTGTGTATCTGCGCGAAGGCTCAGGAAAAATCACCGTCAACAACCTCGAGCTCGACAAGTACTTTCCTGTCGCCGAAATTGCCGGGACCGTCCGACAGCCCCTCGTCGTTACCGCGAGCGACAACAAGTTCGACATTGTCATCAACGTCGTCGGCGGCGGCCCTAACGGTCAGGCCGGCGCGTGCAGGCACGGCATCGCCCGCGCCCTCAGCCAGGTTGATCCGGCTTCGAGCCTCGCGCTCAGGAAAAACGGTTTCCTGACCCGCGACTCCCGAATGGTCGAACGCAAGAAGTACGGTCAAGCCGGTGCGCGCAGGCGCTTCCAGTTCTCCAAACGCTAATTTCGCCTTCATGACGGTCCGGTCCGTCAAAACGGGAAC
>CAZNCK010000066.1:599-1278 GCA_964571545.1 uncultured Treponemataceae bacterium
GAAGTACGGACAGCGCGGAGCTCGTAGGCGCTTCCAGTTCTCCAAGCGATAAAAAGCCAGGACGAGAAGGCCTCGTGGCCCGCATCGTCGCATACGAAGAGGGAGCCCTCGGTACCGTCAAGGCGGTGTCTGAAGACGGCTCCCTTTTTCTTTTTAAAGCCTGCTACCTTGAACCCGCATACGCGAACGCGGACCTAGCTGACGAAGTCATAACGTTACCGAGCGGGCTTCCCTTCGATATTCCCGATGAGGTATTGACCCTGGCGCTTCAGGCAACGCTGGCCGAGGGGCGGGCGCTGTCCCTGCTAGCGCGCGCGGAGCAGTTTCGCTCGGGGCTGGAACGCAAACTTCTGTCCAGGGATTGCTCCCGCTTTGCCTGCGAGGCTGCTCTGGACAAGCTGGAGTCTGAGGGCCTTCTGTCGGACGAGCGTTACGCGGAGTCCTGGATGCGGCAGCGTTCGCGTTCCAGGGCCGAGGGGCCACGTAGCCTTTCAGCCGCGCTGGCCTCCCGCGGCGTTGACCGCAATGCCGTCAAGAACGCCCTGGCGCGGTCTTTCGAGGGAGAAGAGCGCCGCGACGAGCGGCTAGCGCTGATAGCCTCCTCCGCCTCTCGCTTGCTCTCCAGAGAGCCTGACCGGCGGGCCGTACGCTCGGCCCTCATCGAGCTTGGATGGCGCTC
>CAZNCK010000066.1:1288-5240 GCA_964571545.1 uncultured Treponemataceae bacterium
AGACATCGATGATGCCCTTGACTCCCTGGAACCCTAGAAATACCTTGACATTTCGTCACCTTTCTTACATTATTGTTGCAAATCTTACGTTATAGGGAGAGCCGCAATGGATGATGACATCCTGACTATAGAAGAAGTGGCCAAGTACCTACGAGTCTCTGAGCGCACCGTTTACGATTGGGCCCAGAAAGGTGAGATACCCGCTGGCAAGATCGGAACCGTGTGGCGTTTCAAAAAAAGTGAAATAGAGCGCTGGGTAAATGAACGCCTTTCTTCCAACAAACCTATATCGTCGCTACACCCCGTACGCATGCGCAACGTCTTGTCGCCCGATAGAGTCGTTTTTCTCGACTATCCGCGCAAGCGTGACGCCCTCGTCGCCCTGGCGGAACGCCTCTCCGCCGCTCCGCAGATAAAGAGCAAACAAGAACTCGTGACCGAGCTTCTGCGCCGTGAAGAATTGATGAGCACGGCCATAGGCCGCAATATAGCCATCCCCCATGTACGACTCTCCAGCGTCACCGATCTCGTTGTCGCCGTGGGCATAAGCAAGTGCGACATACAGGATTTCAACGCCTTCGACGACGCGCCGGTACGCCTGCTCTTCATGATCGCAGCCGCCTACAACCAGCACGCCTACTACCTGCAGACCCTGTCGTACTTCAGCGCCAAGCTCAAGAGCAACGAGCTACGCGCCGGCATCCTGGCCGCCGCCGACCCGGCCGCCGCGTACGAACTCCTCATCGCGCAGGACGCTGACTAGGCTTGGTAGACAAGGAATTTAGCACAGAGCCAGCGCGAGCAGTGCGGAGCGTTGGGAGAAGATGAGAAGAAGAAGAAAAAGCTGAAGGTTAAGATACATGGTAAGAGGGCACCCAGTGGGGTGTCCTTTTTTTACCTGTGGCTACGCTCAATTTGGTTGGTAATATCATTCAGAAGATCGTATCATGAAGAAGAAACCCTTGATTCTGTAATGAAGGGGAAATGATGGCTCTAGTCTTTTCCGGACATGCACTGAAGAGAATGATCATACGGAATATCGATCCGCAAACGGTTGCTTCAATCATTGCGGCTGGTACCTGTATCGCGGAGTACCGAGATGACAAGCCCTTTCCGAGCCGCCTGCTCTCAGGTTGGGATGGCAATCGGCCGATTCATGTCGTTGCGGCAACAGACATTGAAAACGATTTGGAGTACATTATTACTGTATATGAACCAGAAACCGGGAAATGGGATGAGAGTTTTACTAAAAGGAGAACCTTATGACCTGCCCTCTCTGCAAGATGGGTGACATGAAACCAGGGACAACGACTGTCGTTTTAACAAAAAATGATTCAACGGTCATATTCAAGAACGTTCCTGCCATAATCTGCGATGACTGTGGTGAGTATTACCTGGATGATACCACAACCCGCGATGTGTACGACCGGGCTCAGACAGTGTTCTCTTCTGGCCAGGAGCTTGCCATATCTACCTTCGCTGTCGCGTAAACAAGCGTAAAAAGGCGCACTGGCCTGAAACACGTAGAATTTTGCGCAGAGCCAGCGCGAGCAGTGCGGAGCGCTGGGAGAAGACGAGGGAAGAAGGCGAGAATCGACTAGGACAACGAAGAGGATAAGAGGATAAGAGTGAACGCAAGAGGAACGGAAGGAAGTACAAGAGATCGAAATTGAATTCTAGCCCTTCTTTTCTTCTCTTTCCTGCCTCTTTTACTCTTATCCTCTTTGTTCAAATTTCTTATTTGTTTTTTTCCTCTCTTCCCATTTGCTTTCTTCCCTCATTTTCTTCCTCATCCTCTCTGTGCCTCTGTGGTTAGCCTTTGCACGCACGACCCTACATTGCGCGGAGGGGTGTTTTGTGCTACCATCCGAGGCTTGCAACCCATACAATCCATGCTTGAACGAGGTACGATCCCGTGTTCCTGAAAAGCCTCGAAATATTCGGTTTTAAGAGTTTCGCAGACCGCGCCAGGGTCGATTTTTCCGAGGGCATCTCCGCCCTGCTGGGGCCTAACGGCTGCGGCAAGTCTAATGTCGTGGACGCCATCAAGTGGGTGGTGGGCGAGCAATCGGCCCGTTCGCTGCGCGCCGAATCGATGGAAGACATCATCTTCAACGGCACCGAGACCCGCAAGGCGCTGAATATCGCCGAAGTGACGCTGACCATATCCAACGAGAAGGGCGTGTTGCTGCTCGACGTGCCAGAAGTGGCCATAAAGCGCCGCCTCTACCGTTCCGGCGAGAGCGAATACTTCATCAACAACCAGCCTGCCAAGCTCAAGGAGCTACGCGAGCTATTCTGGGACACCGGCATAGGCAAGAGCGCGTATTCAGTGATGGAACAGGGCCGTATCGACCAGATACTGTCCAGCAAGCCCGAAGAGCGCCGCTACCTGTTCGAAGAGGCCGCCGGCATCACCAAGCACAAGGCGCGGTCCCGCGAGGCGGAGATAAAGCTGGAGCGGACCGAAGAGAACATGCGCCAGGTAGAGGGCATACTCGGCGAGGTGAAGCGCAGTCACGATACGCTCAAATCGCAATCCGAAAAGACGCTGGCCTACCGCTCGCTCCGCGAGGACGTGTTCAACGCCGAGCTGGATCTGCACCTGCTCAGGCTGCGTGGTTTCGTCAACGAGAAGGACCGTCGCGACACTGAAATAGTGGCTAAGACCACCGAGCGCGATGCCCTGCGCAAGCTGATAGACGGTATCAACATGTCGCTTGAGGAGAATCTGGACATAGTCAACTCCATGGAAGCCAAGCTCGTGGACGTGCAGAAGACGGTCTATGGTCTGGCCGTGGAGCGGGTGGGCAAGGAGAAGGAGCGCAAGCTCCTGTCCGAGCGCGTCGCCGAGACAAAGGCCAAGATCGACCAGTCCAGGCTCAAGTTGCGCGCACTGGCCGAGAAAATAGAGGCCTTGCACGAGGACGAAGACGAGAAGAACGAGATACTGCGCGGCCATAAGGGGCGCATAGCCGAGATAGAGAAGAACATTCTGGGTTTTGAAGGGTCTATACGCTCCGCCGAGGAGCGCATCAAGGCCAACGACGCGGCGATAACCAAGGCCGAGCGTGAGATCATAGGGTTCGATACCGACCTGGTGACGGCCCAGTCCGAACTGGACGAGATAACCGAGAATATAGTCCGCGAGCTGGACGCGCGTCTCAAGGAAACCGGTTATTCGGCAGTGGAGCGCAAGGCGGCCGAAGAGCTCATAGACGGCCTTATTTCAGGCATCATCGCCAGGCTTTCAGGCAAGGCGGCCATACTTGATGACCTTGTCCGGCTCAAGGACTACGGCGCCGCTGAGGCCCGCACGCTCATCGAGAGCGCCCGCACAGCCATGGCCGAATCAGCGGAGCGCGCCAGGGAGCTGAAAGAACGCTACGAGGCCTACCGCCGCACGACCCCGTCGTTTATAGACGAGTTCTTGTCTCCCGAGGGCATCATAACGAAGAAACGCGCCGTGGACGCGCTCATGGCCTCAATCAAGGACGGCGTCGTGGAACGGCGCGAGCGCATCGCCGCGCTACGCGAGGAAAATCGCGAGCTGTCCTTGCGCATAGACGAATACCGCAAGACCCTAGAGGAACTGCGGGGCAACCGCATCCGCATGCAGACCCAGGTGCAGGCCGCCGAAGAGTCCCTCGGGATGATACGCCGCGAGATTTCCAGCCAGGAAGGCTACTACCGCGAGCTGGACAACGAGACGAGCATGGAGGTCAGGCGTCTGGCCGAGGCCGAAGAAGACCTGTCGTCCATAGATGAGGAAATAGCGGACATAGAGAAACGCGGCCGCGAGCTGACATCTGAACTCGAGCGCCTGGAAAAAGACATAGCCATAAAGAACTCCGACCTGGGCAAGCGCCAGGAGGAGCTCAAGAAGAAGATAGACAAGCTTGGCTCACTGCAGACGGAGCTGGAGCGCCAGCACCTCGGGCTGGCCCAGACC
>CAZNCK010000066.1:5250-7612 GCA_964571545.1 uncultured Treponemataceae bacterium
GAGATACGCAACGTCAAGGACAATTTTCGCGAGCAGTACGGCCGCGAGTTGGTCGAATTCGAAGAGCGCATGTATGAACTGCGCACCCAGGCGGCCGACCTGCGCGAACAGCTCGCCGAGCGCAAGCAGAAGCTCAAGGACCTGGGCTCCGTAAACCTGATGGCCCCGGAGGAGTATGCCGAGGTGAAGGAACGCTATGAGTTCCTGTCTACCCAGCTCGGCGACCTCCAGAAGGCCCGCGATGACCTGCGGCGCATTACCCAGGAGATACGCGACGAGAGCGCGGACATGTTCCTGTCCACCTACAACCGCGTAAAGAAGAACTTCCACAACATGTTTCGCAGGCTGTTCGGCGGCGGCCGCGGAGAACTGCGGCTCATCGACCCTGACCACGTGCTTGAATCGGGCATAGAGATTTACGCGCAGCCGCCGGGAAAGAAGCTTGAGAACATAACGCTGCTGTCAGGCGGCGAGAAGAGTCTGACGGCCATCGCGTTGCTGTTCGCCACGTACATGGTCAGGCCTTCGCCGTTCTGCTTTCTGGACGAGATTGACGCGGCTCTGGACGAACAGAACGTCATACGTTTCGTCAACCTGCTCCGGGAATTCGGCAAGACCAGTCAGTTCATAGTCATAACGCACAACAAGAAGACGGTCATAGGCGCGGATGCCCTTCTTGGCGTAACGATGGAAGAATCCGGCGTGACCAAGGTCATTTCTGTTCGACTTGAACGGTCTGACGGCAAACCCGTCGGGGTGCCGGATGAAATCGAGCATGTGGACGACGAGGATGTGGAGTACGAGCAGGGCCGAGAACTGACCGAGGACCCGGCCGCGGAAGCCGCCGCGCGCAAAGCGGCCAAGGCTGAAAAACTTGCCGCCGCCGAGGCCAGAGCCGCGGAGCTCGCTGGAGCTGCCTTGGCCCAAACTGACCAGGTTGAATCTGAGCCGGCCGGCGCGGTGCCTGCCGGGAACGATCCGGGTGTCGATGTGCTAAATGAGGTTGAACAGGCCGTGGATACGGTTGCTGAAGACGAACTTGCTGAGGCTGAAATAGTCGAGTCCGAGCTGGTCGAGGAACTGGAAGGCGCATGAAGGCGCCCGTTTTCCTGTCGACCGCGCTTGGAAGCGCGAAGCGGATAGGCGCGGCCTCCGTATCGAGGCTAGCCGGACTCTCCGGGGTGGCCAGGAGCGCTGGTTCCGTGTTGTCCGGCGGTCTACGCCGGGTGATTCCACGAGTGGAACCGCGGGTACTCAAAACCACGGGGCTGGTACTCGGCGCTGTTTCGATGCTAGCCGTCATCGCGGTGCTGATTGGCGTGCTGATAGCGGGAGCGGGCGCGCGTCGGGACGAAAACGCTGTTGCCGACGCGGCTGGAGCCGGAAATCCGGCGGCCGCGAGCGGATCTTCAGCCAGTGAGCCTGCCGTGCCGCGGTCTGGCCCGGCGCTTGCGGAAATGTTGCTGATACCCGGAGTCGGGGAGTGGCCCTGGCCGCTGGCGCTGGAGCCCAAGGCGCGGTATACTGAGGCCGACGCGGCCGCTGTTCGCCCCGATCTGGGAGCGGTCGACGTATCCGAGCTGACCCGTCGCAGGAAGGCAGAGCTTGAAGCTATTTTCGGCGCCGTCGATTGACTATGTAGCCCGTTTCTCCGCCGCCGCCAGTCTCAAGGTTGCGGCGGTGGCTTTTGCCGTCATTTTGGGTTTGATGTCCTGCGTTTCGGAACCCGCGATTGCTACGCCGGTTGCCGCGCAAGTCGAGCCGCAAGCCGGCGCGCCTATTGGCCCCCCCGAGTCGCAGTCGGTTCGCGAAGTCCCCTCTATCATCAGTTCCATGCGCGTCCCGGAACCGCCTCCGCACGTTGTAGTAGCAACGCTGGCTGAACCAGGATTGCCGCCCCCGCCCGTCCTTCCGCCGGTGATTCCCACTGAGATTACTGTCCTTTCTACCATGCCGGCTCCGGCGTCGACTAAGCCCGCGGCTGTTGTACCGCTGGTGTTGCCCGAACCTGCCGCCCCAGTTCCCGTTCCGACCATGACGGCACCCGCCAGGGTCGTTGCCGCTCCGGTAGCCAAGACCGCCTTGCCTGTGCCGGAACCGAAAGTCGTACCCCCGGCCAAGCCGCCAACCGCAACCCCGGCAGCCAAACCAGGCATAAAGCCGGCGGCAGCGGCAGCAAAAACCGAGACAACCAAAGCTTCAGAGCCCGCCGCCACGCCGGCAGTCATTCCGCCAGCTCCGGCTGTCGCACTGCCCGCGACCCCGCCGTCCCAGGCTCGCTCCGTAGACGCGGCCAAGACCCAACCAGTGGCCGAGACCCGTATAGAGACGGTCAGGGGCGAACGGTTCGAGCTTCGTTTCC
>CAZNCK010000066.1:7622-9288 GCA_964571545.1 uncultured Treponemataceae bacterium
GACTCAGGTACGAGACGAGGCGCTTCGAGGCGGCGCAGGCGGTGTTTGCCATGAACCCGGAAACAGCAGGCGAGTATCTTCTGCGCTTTCAGCGACAGAATCCTGTGGATCAAGCCACCGAGCTAAGCCTCGTGCGGGTCGTCGTGGCCGAGAGGGCTAGCTTCTCAACGACATCCGCGGCTACCGCGGCGGCATTGCCAACGGCAGCATTGCCAACGGCGGCATTTGTTGCGGATTCCGCCGCTTCGGCGGCTTCCCTGCCCGCGGCTTCCCTGCCCGCGGCCGCAACGACTTCCTTGCCGACCGCCGCCGCCGCTGTTTCGGTTGCCGCCGCGAGCGCGGCCGCGCTGGTCGATCCGGCATCGCTCATCAAACTGGCCAAGGCTGAGTTGGAGGCTAAGCGTATCCAGACTGCCATTGAAGCGCTTGACCGCTACCTGACGCTGTACCCGTATGGCAATGACGAGCTATTCTACCTTTACGGACTCGCTTCCGAGCAGGATACTCCGTTCCGGAACATCAGGAAGGCCTGGGAGTTCTACAAACGAGTCAAGGACGAGTATCCCAGGAGCGCCTGGTGGGCAGCGGCCTCTGAACGAATAGCTTACCTGGAGCGCCATTACTTCGGCCTCCGTTGATTGCTTGTAGACCCTACCCGCTCATGATATTCTGCTGACATGGCGACAACAAAACTGTTCTATGAGCACCCCGATACACGCGAAATCGATTCGCGCGTTGTCACTGTAACGGCAGAGCGGGACGGCTTTGCAGGAATAATCCTGGAGCGGACGCTGTTCTATCCCGAAGGCGGCGGCCAGCCCTGCGATTCAGGCACCCTGGCTGGTCTGCCAGTCGCGATGGTGGTAGAAGCCGGTGACGAAGTGGTGCATCGTGTGAAGGCGACTGACGCCGAGCTCAAGGCTGCCGGCATCGCTCACGGCCTCAGCGTTCGTTCTATCGTCGATATAGAGCGAAGACGCGATCACAGCGAACAACATACGGCTCAGCATCTTCTTTCATCGGTACTCCTGCGGCTCAAGGACGCGGCTACGTTGTCGTTCCATCTCGGAGAGCGCTATTCTTCTATTGACTTGGACATCGCGCCTCTGGAGCGAATCGAGGCCGATGTCGTCGAGGACGAGGTTCTGCGCATCATTCGCGATGATTATCGGGTCATGACGCACCTATGCCCGCCCGAGGATGCCGCAAGCTTCCCTCTGCGCAAGGAACCCAGCGTGGAGACTGGCGTGCTGCGCGTTGTCGAGATAGATGGCCTTGAATATTCGGCCTGTTGCGGCACCCATGTCCAGAGTACAGGCGCATTGGGGCTGTTCAGGATAACCAGAGTCGAAAAGTACAAGAGCGGATGCCGCGTGCATTTCTTGGCGGGCTGTCGGGCTTTTGCCGACTACCGGCGACTTGCCACTCTGGCCAGGGATGCCGCAACTGTTACCGGTACCCCTGAAGACGATATTGTCACGGTCACAGCCGCGAACAAGAATAGAATCAAGGCGCTCGAGCGCGGCCTCGATGAGGCGCGGGATGCCGTCGCGGCAGCGGAAGCCCGGGCGTTCGGCGCGGCCGAGCCCCCGGGAGTCGTTGTTTTTACTGAATCGCCCGACTTTGACGCGGCCTCGAGGCTGGCCAGAGCTCTGGCCAGCCTCGA
>CAZNCK010000066.1:9298-19060 GCA_964571545.1 uncultured Treponemataceae bacterium
CCCGCCCCGGCCGTACCAGGCTTCAAGCCTGTAGACGCCGTTTTTGGCCTTCTGGCCAAGGAGAAAGGCGGCAAAGGCGGCGGCGGCAAGGTCTTTTTTCAAGCCGCTTTTCCAGACTCGACGGCTCTCGAGGCTTTTATCGCAGCCTCACGGCTCACAGCCTCACGGCTTGCTTGACAGGGACGATATGTCCCGGCGACGCTTACTCAAAATAAAGTAGAAGGATACGCATGGTGGCTCGAAAAAGAAGATTGGGTTTCAGAGGATCGATGGTGCTGTGGTCAGCCGTCATCACGACACTCGGCTTCGTCGGCATGGTCACGGCCTTGTCGTTTCTCGTTCGCAAGGAGCTGTCGGCCTCCAGTTATTCAGCCTCCGAGATAGCCGGCAAGGGGTACGCGGCCGAGGTTGTGGGCACGCTTGATGCCGGAATCCAAGCCGCCGAACAGCTTGCCGTCGTCGTTTCGTCTCTAAAGACTATTGAGCTCAGCAGGACTGACGCGATCGAATTTCTCAGGAACTACACTGAGGCCAACGCCAACTATAGCGGCGCCTGGTTTATATTTGAACCCGACGCCTTTGACGGCAAGGACACAGCCTATGCTGCCGGTGGTTCCCTGCGAGGGACTTCCCGCGGCATCGCGTCCGATGGCCGGTTCATCCCTTACTGGAACAGGTTCGGAGGAGAACTGCAGCTCGAGGAATGCGTTGACTACGAGAGCGGACCCTCTTCGACCTACTACACCGACCCGCTGACCTCCGGAACTACGACGGTTACCGAACCTACGGTCTATGAAATCGCAGGCAAGCCTACGATGGTCGTGTCGTTTTGCGCCCCCATAATCGTGGACGGGGCGACCATAGGCGTCGCGGGTCTCGATATGTCCATGGAATCTCTAACAGCGCTCGTCTCGACGATCAAGCCGCTCGGGCTGGGATACGCGTTCATGTTGAGCGACAAGGGAACACTCGTATCTCACCCCCTGGCCGAACTGATAGGAAAGCCGTATGCCGACGCTACCGATGCCGAATCGCAGGAACGGATCGTCGCTTCGTATTCACAGGGCTGGATTCATTCAGAAATAAAGAGGGCCAGGACTAACAACGCGCTCTCTCACATGGTCATTGTACCGTTGCCTATACTCCGCACCGACCGTTACTGGGCGCTTGGCGTGCTGACGCCCATTGACGGCATGCTCAAGTCCGTTGCTACATTGATTCTGCTTGTCATCGTGATAGCCTCCGGAGTGCTTGCGCTTTCCCTCGGGGCATTGTGGTTTCTGATAGGCAAATCGATACGCCCGCTGGCGCACACGGCCACTGCGTTCAGCGAGCTTGCCCAAGGCGATGCCGACTTGACCAAGACCATTGCCCTTAAGCGTAACGACGAGATAGGTGACCTCGTGGCGGGTTTCAACAGTTTCGTAGGCAAGTTACGGGGCATAGTCTCGACGCTCAAAGATGCGCAGGGAACGCTCGGCGGCATCGGCGAGGAACTGGCTACCAGTTCCCACGAGTCCGCCAGCGCCACCGCCGAAATTCTGGCCAACATCGACGGCGTACGGCGTCTCGCCGCCAATCAGGAAATGAGCACCAGCGTCGCCACCAATTCGGTTAGTTCGGTGGTTGGCGGAATCGCCGATCTGGACTCGCTGACGGAGACCCAGGCCGCCGGCATTTCTGAGGCGTCGGCCTCAATAGAACAGATGATAGGCAACATCGGGTCGGTCAGCGCGTCGATAGGCCACATGACCGAGCGTTTCGAGGAATTGATGAAGACCGCCGTGGCCGGCAGAGAAAAACAGGAAGCCGTCGTCGGCAAGGTCGGGATCATATCCTCTCAGTCGGAACTGCTGCTTGAGGCCAACCAGGTCATCGCGAGCATTGCCAGTCAGACCAACCTGCTGGCCATGAACGCCGCCATAGAGGCGGCCCACGCGGGTGACGCGGGCAAGGGTTTCTCAGTAGTCGCCGACGAGATCAGGCGCTTGTCCGAGACCTCGGCTGAACAGTCCAAGAGTATCGGCGCTGAGTTGTCCAGCATCAAGGAAACCATAGCCGAGGTAGTCGTCGCATCCGCAGAATCAGAAGAATCGTTCAACCTCGTATCGTCGAGCATAGACGCTACGGACGAACTCGTGCGCCAGGTTGACAATGCGATGGCCGAACAGCGCGAGGGCTCCAGGCAGATCCTGGAGGCGCTCCGCGACATGAACACGGCCGCCGAGGCCGTACGGTATAAGGCCAAGGCCATGACCAAGGACGCGGAGAGCGCTCGCGACGGTATGAAGATGCTCCTTGAGACCACCATGACGATACGAGGAAGCATGGACGAGATGGGCGCGGGCGCCCAGCAGATAAACAAGGCCGCCCAGGCGGTCTCCGGTCTCGCGGAATCCACGCGCGAGAGCATACGCCTTATGGATGAGGTCATAGGCAAGTTCGTCGTATAGACCGTTTTCGCCGTTCTGGTTCTAGAGGTGGAACAGCTTCTTGAGGCTGGCGCGGCGGGTGATACGGTAATGCAGATAGAAGAGTAGCCCGGCCACGGGCAGGCAGGTCACGGCCACCACTGCTGACCAGGCAAGCGCCACGGAACTTCGTAACGCCATATCCGCGGCGGCCTCTATGCCCGCGCATCCAGCCGCCGCCGCCACCAGCGCGACGGCTATGGCGTTGACTCCCTTGTGCTTGAGGCGGGTGATGAGCGCCGCCGAACCCAGGACCGAGCCTTCAACGATCAGGACGATGGGGCCGCCTATCGCCAGGAACCACGATCTGGTGGGATCCAGGAGATCGAGGACCAGCACGTATACAGGCGTGGCGAGGGCGACCAGCACGGCCGCCCTCCAACGGTGCGTATCCGCCGCTACGGGCACGCTGACGAGTATATACAGGTACAGTACCGACGCGATGGGATACAGCGACCAGATCACCCGGCGGTCTACGAGCAGTTCCACCGCAATCAGCGTTACGCAGACTATCATCACGCAAACCGCAAAGACCTCCAGGAAGACCTTGCGCTTCTGAGCGTCTGTAAGCCGGTCGAATTGTTCGGGATCAACCGTTTTTTCGGGAAACGAGGCGTCTGCCGATTCGGCGGCGCGTTCGATGTCGGGTTCGACGGCGGATCGGCACAGCGGGCAGTGCCTGGCCGATTCAGCCAGTTCAACGCCGCAATTAGGGCATACGGGCATAGCGCACCTCACAGGTTTGATTCTACGGTCACAGATATTCCCATGCCGGCTATTCTCGAGAAGAAAAGGCGTTCCAGTTCCGTGGACAGGGCAAGGGAGCCAAAACTGATGAAGAGCCTGTTTCCCCAGCTTACCGCGTTGGCGGTCGTCTTGCACCGGCGGCTCGGTGTGGGGATAAAATCGAAGCGCTCGACCTTTTTCGCGATAGCTTCCGGCAGTTCCACCGGGCCGAGATTGGAGAAGAGCCCTGAAAACGTGTCTTCACCGAGTCGCTTGTAGACGACTCGCGCGGCAACGCCTTTGAGGGCGAGCGGGAGCATCCTGACGAGCAGGCTCCTGCCTCCCCCTACATTGCGGGCTATCTGCATGGAGATGTTCTTTACATCGATCTCGCCCTGCATGTAGTGATGAACGCGTTTGACAATCTCGGGGAAATCATAGAATCCCAGTCTTGTGTCCAGGGAGGGCAGCACGTAGAGCGAAAAGTTTCTCATCGTGATGCTCGGAAAGAGCCTGCGCAGGTTGACGGGCACCTCGACCGAGAGGAGAGGGTGTAGCGTACGTCGCATGGGGCCTGGCAACGCGTGGTAGATGTCCTGGAGGGCGGCCAGGTATACGGCCACGAGAAATTCCGTCAGCGTGGCTCCCTGGGCTTTAGCCAGGGACAACAGCGGGCCAAGCGGCATTATACCGGTGATAACCCTGTACTGGCCAGGAAAGAGCGGCAGCGAGCGCAGATGAAAGGCCTTCCTGGCCACCTTAGGGAACGGTATATCCTGTTTGAAATAGTGCTTGAACGAGTCTTCTGATTCTTCAGGCGCGGGCAGTTCGCCAGGCAGGAAAATGCCCTTGACGCCGGAGAGGTCCAGTCCGAGCAGGCGCAGGTATTCCGCGACGACGGCCTTGAGGTAGGTCAGGGCTCCATAACCGTCGGTAAGGACATGGCAGAATTCAACGGCTATTCTGGAACGATAGGCCCTGACGCGGTAGAGGAATCGCCCGCGCCGTCTCACGTGCATGTTAAGGCAGGGATACTTGGAATCGGCCGAGGGCTCGGGAACCTTGTCCAGTAGCGGCTCGAGGTAGTACCAGAAGAAGCCGTGCCTGAGTTCCACGCGATAATATGGGAAGCGCGGCGCCAGATTGGCCATGGCTTCCTGCAGGGCGGGTAGTTTGATGCGTTCCGTTAGGGTGGCGGAAACCCGGAATACGAGCGTCGCCGTCCTGTCAGTCAGAGCCGGCATGAAGGCGGCGGCATTGTCCAGCACGTACCAGAGGCTTCCATCGGAACGGCGCTCGGTTCTTGAATATTCAGGAGCGGACAGAGATCTAGTGCCCGTTTTCAGCGTGCCCATACCTTCATGATACTGCAAAACCGCGGAGCGTGTTCAAAGTTCGAGCGGGCGGCGATTGTCCGCGAGGCGCTTGCGCAGATAATCTCGGTCCAGACCCAGGTCCGAGACAATTTTTTTGAGCTGGTCCGCGGACAGGAGGTTCTGTTCCGCGTAGAGGTAGCAGAGCGCCTTCTCGGCGATGCACGGCACGAGGAGGGCCGCCATGTTCTCCGGCCTGTGGTCCTGGCCATCCAGGTGGAGGCGCTTGAGGCTGGCATAGAGGCGGGAGCGCTCGATGTCTCCCGCTATCGCGGCCAGTTCGGCCAGCAGCGGCTTGAGGTCTCCCCGCGATGCCGCCTCGCCCAGGGGCTTCAGCGTGAAGAACGTGTATTCCTTGCCGGGCAGGTAATGGTGCTCCTCGCAGCGCGTGCAGTAGTTTGGCTCGTGCGGATCGTCCTTGATGCGGTCGCCGCCTATGATTATCAGCGGGTCAAAGTACAGCGCGGGACATTCTCGGCCGTCGACATTGTAGGAGCGATATGTGTACAACGAGTCGGCTATGCAGTCCGGGTGCTCGCAGTAGGCGGTCAGCGGAAATACGTCGGTGGCGTTTTCAAGGAGCAGCCTCGCCGCCTGGTTGAATATCTCCTTGCGGAAGTTCAGCACCAGGGTGGGCAGGATGAACACGAGGCCGCGGGCGTCGGATTCGTTGCGTATCAGGTAGGCTACCCGTTCATCGTAGAACGAAGCCTCGTCCAGTATCCAGGTGCCGGCCTCCGGGTGCTCCGCGATGATGGATTCGAGCGCGAATGAGTCGCCGGCCTGGCTGATGCAGTCGCCGCAGTGTTCGTAGCCGCCGCGATAGGGCAAGGCATCCTCGGGGTAGTCCTTGAAACGCTCCATGTCAATGCCGAAGCGGACGAAGTGGATGCGGCGGCGGTCCGCTCCGCCGGTTGTAGTGCGCGCGGCTACCGAACCTGCCTTGCGTAGCGCCACGCGGGAATCCCTCCAGACGCGCGCGCTGTATTCCGTCTTGCCCGAGCCCATGGGCCCTATGACGAGGATGCGGCGCCCCGGTTTTGTAAAGTCAAAATGGTCGAAGGAGCGATGGATATGAAGGCTCGGGAAACCGAGGCTGAGGAGAAACGATTCACCGGGATCCCTCTGAACGCTCAATCCATCGCCTCTTCTTCCGGGGCCGGAAGGGCGCGCTTGGCCGATATGAAGGCCGTACCGACGCCGAGGCCTATGAGCCCCGTAGTCAGGAAGCCGCCGCCTATCTTTGTCATTACGAAGCGCATGTATTCGGCCAGGTCAGGTAGCGTGGCTCCCGAGACGCCTGAGGGTAGCCTGACGAGGCCGCCCGGGACGATTAGGTGCGGCACGAGTCCGATGACGAGGACTATGGCGCTTGGCACCAGTACCCTTGTACCAAGGCGACCAAGGCGGCGGCGCCATCCGGATTCAGACACCATGACGCTCGCGAAGCACAGTCCCGTACCGGTTATAACAAGCCAAAGGCTCGCTCCGGCCAGACCGGCGCCTAAAGCGCCGAATTTCGCCGGCGCCTCGAACCGTGAGCCCGATTCGCCTACGACCCATTCGTCCGGTTGCTCGTCGGCAGTCTTGATCACAAGAGCCGTAACGGCCGGTTTTGAGCTCGTAGCTACGGCCGTGCCCGGAAGCGCGACGACTACCGGAAGCCTGGCGGTCGCGAGGTAGGTATCGGCGAAAACAGGCGCGCCGGATCTGAAGGCGCCCTTCAGCGGCCTTGCATCCACCCTGAAGAACGCCTCGCGCCGCTCCAACGCCGCGAACGCGGAATCCGCCGCGGCTCCGGCCGTTGAAACGATAACGTTTGACGGCACCGAAGCCTGGAACGCCGTTACCGCGGCCTTGCCGTCGAGGGTGGCGCCGCCTAATTCAAGCGTTTCGGGAGCCATGGCTACGAGGTCAGGCGATTCAAGCAGGGCGGTGAGGCGCTGGTCGGTGACCATAGACTTGATGGTTTCAGGGTTGCTCGCCAGCGGCCTGATCGAGCTCAGCGTAAGCCCGCCGAGCAAGATCGGAAACGCCAGGAACAGGTAGAGCATGAAGCCGAGGAAACGTCTGAGCCCTTTCATGGTTTTATTCCTCCGAAACTGGCTACGTAGGGCCTGGCCTTGGGCGCTCCGAAGCCTATGGTCTTGAACGGGTGGACATCCAGAGGATTCTGGTGCCAGCCGGTTATTGCCTCAAGGTCTATGACGTTGAAGGAAAGCGAATGGTACAGCGGCAAAAGCGGCGCGTCTGACAGCAATTTGCCTTCGGCGAGTGCCAGGGTGGCAAGGCGGGTCTTGCCGTCTTCCTCCATGGAGCGCGCTATGAGCGCATCGTACTCGCGACTCCTGTAGCCGCCTTCGTTGAGGCCTGAATCGCTGGTCCACATGAGCAGAAATGCCGCGGGGTCGGCAAAATCGCCTATCCAGCTAGTGAACGACAGGCTATAACCCTGTTGCCTGGTCTCCCGTATCGTCGTGCCCGTCGGTACGACTACGTGTTCAACGCTTAGGCCCACGCTCTGCCAGGCTTCTTCCATGACGGCGAGATTGGAGTCATGGGTCTCCGATTCGTAGGCCACGAAGCGGAGGACGGGGAGGCCCTTGCCTTCAGGAAACCCCGCGGCGGCAAGGAGCCTGAGAGCTTCTTCTTCGTTGCGTCCAGCTATGCCTTCCGGCGACTCATAGCCCGCGAAAGGCAGCACGAGTACGCTCGTGGGCGCGTAGTAGTTGTCTTCTGTGCGTATTTTATCCCAGGGTACGAGGAGGGCTAACGCTCGCCTGACGCGCGCGTCGTTCCAGGGTTTTCTGGAGGCATTCCAGAAATAATAACCGGTTCCGAACATTGGCGCGTACTGGATGGATTCAGGCGACAACAGCGAGTCCAGGTCTGCCAGGTCGGTGAGCCAGTCTATCTGTCCATCGTTGAACAGGGTAGTGGCCTCCTCGTCGGATTCGAGGAAGAGAATTCGGACTGCCGGTACGGCGACCTTGTCCGCGTCCCAGTAGCTGGGGCTCTTACGCAACAGCAATTCCGAGTCATCCATGGATGAAAGCATGTACGGGCCATTGCCTATGACCGCCGAGGCTCTCCATGTACGCACGCCTCGCAAAGAGGAATGTACAGGCACAAAGGCGCTGTGGCACAGCAAGCGGGTAAAATACGCGGCGGGCGCGTCGAGTTGCACGACCAGGGTGCGTTCATCCTGCGCTCGTATCCCCACGGATGAGCGAGACTTGTTCTTGCCTGACCTGAAGGCCTTTGCTCCCTTAACAATATCGAAGAAAACCGCGTATTCGGCATTGGTTTCAGGCGCAAGCAGGTATAGCCACGATTCGACGTAGTCCTGGGCCGTGACCTTGGTGCCGTCGGACCAGAGGGCGTCGCTCCTCAGGGTAAAGGTCCAGGTCTTGCCGTCTTCGGATTTTTCAAAGGATTCAGCCTGAGCGCGGACTGGATCCAGGCTCTGGCTTTCATAGGTGAACAGCCCTTCATAAAGCGCCGTGAAAAGTTGCATTTCATGAGCGTATATAGATTTATATGGATTGAGCTCTATATCGTCCGTGCCCATGCCGACGATGAATTCCCGCGAGGCATCCGTTCCGCCAATGCCCGGATCGGCTGAAACCAGAGAGACTGCGGCGGCAAGCGACAAGACAACGAACAGGGCTGGAGATTTCATCATGCATGCTCCTCGGTGGTGTTGGGAAACGGTTCAAGCTTCCCGGATGCCCAGGCGCTTCATCTGTTCGAGCTCTTCCTTTTGCGCTATGTACTCATGACGCTTCTGGTTGGCCTTGATGATGGCGTTCTTGAGCGAGCCCAGTTCAACTTTGATGTTGCGGACGCGGCCCTTGAACTCGGGATCCTCTATGGCGCCCAGGAAAAAATCGTCGAGGGCGGAAAGCTTTCTATGGAATGTCTGCAGTTCTTCTATGCTCTTACTAAGGAATTTATAGATCAGATCCTCTGAGGAGCCCTCCATCCGCTTGAACGCGGAACCGTTCTTGGAGACCATCGAGGAGAGGTTCTGTGCGCGCTTTGAGGCGTCCATGCAGAAGGACGTGAAGTCCAGGGCCTCGTTCTTGCGCTCGCTCGATACCGGATCGAGGTATTCCACCTCGTGGATGGTGTGCTCGCGCTTTTTGCCCATCATCTCGCGCAGGGCCCGTTTAACCTTGGTCATGAACGATTTGTCCATGGATTCCAGGAGGGCCTCGTTTTCCTCAAGCTTTTTGACAGCGTCGTCGAGTTGAAACCCTACGCCTATGACCACCCTCGCGCCATCCAGCAGTACCGCCTTGAAGTTGCGTTCGGCCGACATTTCCTGACTCTTCTCGACGGCCACTTGGAAACGCTTCATGACTTCGTCACGCAGGCTTTCGGCGTCGGCGCTGTAGTCTTCCTTGAGCACCTCGGCTACGAGTTCCGGGTAGAAGGGCTGGTCTATACCCGATTCAGCGATCTTCAGCCTGACCTTGCGTATGGCGTCGTCCTGGTGGGTAAACACATAGTCGCGTTCCAGTTTCATGCCGTTGGTAGCGATCCGCCGTAGCTCCAGCTTGTATTTTTCCTTGTGCAGGAGGGTCAGGTCCTTGAGCGTCTGAAATATGGTGCGGCTGGTTTTATCCAGTTGGAGCAGTCCTTCATTGATTATGCCCGTGGAGAGAGGATCGGTGCCTTTTTTGACGAGCGAGACTATCTCGGCGAAGTACTTGGTGTTCATGTGGGCGCTGTTTTCTGTGAATTGGGTGAAGGTAAAATACTTTGTCAACGACGCAAGTCGTTTGATACGCCCCATGGTAAGGAAATCGACGCTGAACTGGTAATAGTTGTTGAGGAAATCCAGGTATGATTCAAACTGCGACAACCGTATGCACATCTGATCGAGCTTGTCGCTCTCGGCGAAGGGGCTTTCTGACGGCGTCGTGACTTCGGATATCTTGAGCTCGTACTTGTACGGGTCCTCAGAAATGAGCCCTTTGCGTATAAGTACATTGTAGATAGCCTGGAAGGCCGACTGGTAGAGCTTGAAATCATCCTTGAGTTTCTTGAGTTCCGAGGCGTCCATCTGCTCGACCTTGGCAAGCAAGGCCTGCTCAAGACGATTCGCGTAGGCTGTGCTGTCTTCCATCTTCCGCTTAGTATGGAATAAAACCGCGGAGGAGGCAAGCGGCTAATGACCGGGTTTT
>CAZNCK010000066.1:19070-20044 GCA_964571545.1 uncultured Treponemataceae bacterium
TAATGCGCTCAGGCGCGTGCTCGCGGCATGAGACGATATACTGCTCGCCGTTTTTTGTTGAATATCGCGACCGCGGCGCTGGCCGCGGGCTTGCTGGGCGCCTGCGACTCGCCTGAAGGCCTGCCGGCGGGTTACGGCTTGAGGGTTTCCGTGCTTGTTCCCGAATTTCCGCCGCAATGGGCGGAGGCCGACGCATGGGAGCTGTCCTGGGTCTCAGCCGCGGCGACCGGAGGGCCCGTTTTGGCGGCGCCGGGGCAGGAATTGCGGCTGGTATTACCGCGGGGTGGCGAGGCCGCGGTCTTTTGCCGGGCGGTGTTCGGCTCTGGTAGGACTCTGCCCTATGGGGCGACCTGGCCGCAGGGGCTTTCGGCCGACGGCGCGCTACGCCTGAGCGCCGCGGGCGGGTACGCGGCAAGTTTTGCCGCTGTTTTTTATGCCGCGGGGCTATGGCGCTGCGATTTTGACCTTCAGCGCCTCGCTCTCGAGGCTGAAGCCAGGCTCGCCGACGCCTGGGATCTGGATCCAAGCGCGCTGGCCGTCGTGGCGGCTGAACGCAGGTTCAGGTCTGAGCATCTGAATGCGCTGGACAGGGTCGCGGTTACCGTGAGCGGGCTTGCCGGAACGTTGGTCCCGGACAGCCCTTGGGGAAAGCCGGCGGCGCCCGATGAGGCAGGCGTAGCCATCGTCGAGTTGCCGCCGGGGCGTGTCAGGCGCTGGCTTGGCGGCGGTTACGAGCTGTGCGTCAGCGTGTCGTCGCTGGACGGCGCGGCCTGGACGCTGTCGGGGCCCGAAGAGAGGCCGAGCGGTATGCGGATGAAGAACGAGCTACCCGAGCCTTCTCTGCTCGTGACCGAGGCGTCCCCGCCATGAGCAAGCGCTATGTGTCTGACTATGGCCAGCCCGAGTCCCGTGCCTCCGAGCGCACGGCTCCGCGCCAGGTCGACGCGGTAGAAGCGCTCGAACAGCCGGCCCAG
>CAZNCK010000067.1:0-15087 GCA_964571545.1 uncultured Treponemataceae bacterium
CACTCCAGAACCAGGTAAAAACTGAAAAAAGCCTCCTTGGGTGGCTCGTTTGTTTTGATAGGGCGCCGGGCGGAATCGTAGTGTAGCCCGCTTTCAGCCTTCTGGCTCAACTTTGGGCTCCATGCTATCCTCTGTTGCAATGGAAAACGCGCCATCGATCGATCCGGCCTTTTTAATAAAACTCGCCAATGCCCGTATGCCCTTCGGCAAGTATTCGGGGCGTTTGCTCATTGACTTGCCTGAGGCCTACGTCGTGTGGTTCTCTCACAAGGGCTACCCCCGGGGCGAGATCGGCGAGATGCTTGAAGCGCTTTATACGATCAAGGAAAACGGCCTGGAATCGCTGCTGCGGCCTCTCGTCGGCCTGCGGGGCTGAATTCAGGACGGGGCGGCAAACAGGGCCTCTGTGGCCGACAAGGCTCTGGCCTTGGCGATCATGCGCGCTATCGACTCTTCGGGATTCCTGCGTAGCGCTTCTTCAAGACTGACCCACTCCACCGCGTGCGACTCGTGGCTGACAGCCGTGATGCCAGGTTCCGCTACCAATATAAAGCGCGCATCGTAATGCAGATGCGCGGGTACATCGGCGCGCGCTGGAATTGCGTGTATGTCGATGTCGAAAAGCTGGACTGGGGACAGAGCTGTCGCACTGACGCCAGTTTCTTCTAGCGCCTCACGGACGGCCGCTGTCAGGGCCGTTTCTCCGGGGTCGCAATGGCCTCCGGGCTGTAGCCACTTGTCCAGCTTGCGGTGGTGGACGAGCAAGGTCATGGCCATCGTCGGATCGACGATGAAGGCCGAGCCTGTAACGTGGCCGATCAGGCAGGAGCGCTGGAACGCGTCGTCATGGGAACTCACGAAAGTCAGAAAATCGCTGGTCGTGGTGGATTCAGCAGGCCATGATCCGGAATAACGAGTCAGTTGGTCGAGCAGCAGCATGGCGGGAGTGGTCAAATCGATTCCTCCATTCGTTCCGCGAGCATTTCACGGACATGGGCCAGCGGAATGCGTTCCTGTTCCAGCCTGTTCTGGTCGCTGAACGAGGCAAGCCTGCGGAATAATTTCAGTTCGTCGGGCGTTAGACCCAACGGTGCGGGCGCGCTGTCGGGTGGAGCGTCGGATCGGTATTCAGGAAAGCGTTCGAAGGTTGCGTCGTCCATCATTACTGAATGCACCGTGGGAAAGTTCAGACGGAAGGCCGCAAGTATTCGCAAGCCATGTGTGTCGATGTCACCCCAGTAGAAAAGATGCCGGCCTAAAAGCCAGGGCGCTGCCTGAAGGGCTGCCGCCGCATAACCGGAGCCGAAAATTGCCATCGTTCGCTTCAACGAAGGCGCGGTCAGGAAAACGTCGGTATTGCCGAAGCTGGCCTTGTTTTCTATGACGAGTACTCGTTCTATTTCATCAAAACCCAGCGACGCAAATCTATCGGCCGGTACCGCAAGGTCATCGATGCCGGACAGGCGCGCTTCCGCGATAGTTTTGTCCAGTATCCGGACTCGGATGAGGGGCGCGGCGGCCCTGAGCCCGCAGCGCGCCTCAAACGATTGCCGCTCGACGGAATTTTGTGAATCGATGTCCTCGACGGGGACAGAGCTCGAAGCAACAAGATCGAGTAGTTCCCGAATGAGGGCCTTGTTCCGCTCTATGAATTTTGTGTCCTCGACGGCGGGCACTTCGCGTAGGTACAGGCCCGAGGCGGGATTATCCTCGAACCAGCGTAGGGAGGCGAGGATGCGGTCCCAGTCGCCCGCCTGCTCCACGACGCGCAACGGCTTTGCAGCGGTCCAGGGGGCCAATTCTGGAAAGGCGCTGATGATGACGGTTGCATCTGTCCTGAACCGAGCCGCTTCCTTTGCTTTGCCGATGAACGCCAAATATGATCGTTCGTCAGGAAAATATATCCGGGCTGGAAGGTTCTGGTTTCCGGCTAGCCGATCCCGCCGTTCCTCCCACTCGACGAGGTATGACTTGCCGGGCCTGTTTTCAGCACTGTCCCTGCGTAGCTGTTCCAGCTCGGAGTGCAGGTCGGACCAGCGCTTTGCGGCCTCTCCCGGTTTTGCCTTGGCAAAGGCGATGTCGAGCGGAAAGAAGGTTGTTTTTTCGACGATTGACCGCAAATAGTCGCGGTATTTCCGTCGGGCTCTGTCCCCGATGTCGGCTGGCGATATCACGGCTGAGCGCGCGCCGCCCGCGCCGTTTTTTCTTCCTTGTAGTCGCTGATGCCCAGGCTCCTGACTTCCGAGGCTGCGCCGCCAGGATTGGCTATGAAGTGTATCGTGGCGACACTGCCTTCTATGACGCCGATCTTCTGGAGCGGTGTTACGAGTATCAGCTGCAGGTCCAAGGACGAAAAGAGCCTGAGACCATACCGGGTGCTCTCTTCTGAACCGCGGCCAAAGGCTTCGTCAATGACGACCAGCCTGAAGTCGCCGGGGGTGTTGCGCCGGCCCTGGCCGTACTGGTACGCGAGCGCGGACGCCAGGATGGTGTACGCCAGCTTTTCCTTCTGGCCGCCCGATTTGCCCGAGGAGCTCGAATAGAATTCCTTTTCGGTGTTGTCTTCCTTCCAGCGCTCGCTGGCGGTAAAGGTGAACCACGAGCGGGCGTCGGTGACGTGTTCCGTCCAGGCGCGGTCGATCGCGTCGGAGCCAGCGAAGCGGGCGAGCAGGTTCTTGACCCTCAGGAATTTGTCCTCGCTGTAGAGGTCTGATTCGCCTACGGTGTTCTCCAGGCAGCGCCGCATCTCCGCCCTGAAGTCGCGCACGTCCTGGTCCTCGCGGCGTTCGGCTGCCAGGGAGATGAAGGTGCCAGGGTTGTACTCGATACGTTCAAGCGAGACATTGATGGTATCGATAGCGCCGCGTATTGCCTGCGCGTCGTTCTCGAGGTCAGTCTGGAACAGCGCTATGTCGCGCAGCGTGCTTTCGCGGAGGAGGGCGCGGAAACGGGTTTCAAAGGAAGGCAGGTCATCGCGCTCTATGCGCTGCAGCAGGGCGTCGTAGTCCGGCAGGAAATCGATGCCGGCGGAGAGCTCGGCCGAGCGTTCGGGAAAGGCCGCCAGGAAATCGTGCATGCGTTTTATGAGCGACGAGCGGAGGTCAGAGTCCTTGCGCGCGAGCGTATTGGCCCTGGCGTCCAGACGCTGCCTTACGGCATTTTGCCAGGCGGCCACGTCATCAAGACTCAGCGCCGCTCCGCTCGTGAAGTCGTCGAGCCTGGCGAACCATGGCGTCAGGTTGTCGTCGGCGACCGCCGCGAGGTTTGTCCTCGCGGAAACCAGTTCCGCTTCCCGGGCTTCCTTGCGCGAGCGTATGCCTCCTGCCTGGTCGCGGAGCCGGTCCGATTCCACCTGCAGCCTGGCTATCTCGGCAGTGACCCCGTCCAGGGAGGCCTTGAGCCCGGCCAGCTGGTCCGAGCTTCGTTCCAGCGCCTCCCGTTCCGCGCGCAGGTCGCGGTAGCGCGCGGCGGCCGCGTCCACGTCTATGTAGTCAAACGACTCGAAGCGCAGCAGTTCGGTTATGTCAGCCTTGCGCGCCTCGGCCGCGGCAATGGCGCGGTCTGCCGCCGCGAGCGCCTTGACGGCGTCGTCCAGTTCGCGCACGGCATCGGCTCTGTCCCTCTCCAGCAACGCGATCTTTTCGGCGTTTGACCAGCCGAGCACGAAGTTGCGCGGGTCGGCTACGCTGCGGCGGTCGTCTTTCTCGTGGCGTATCCTGCCTGATTTGACGAGACCTTCGACGGTGACGGCGTCCGGCTCGCGGTAGAAATCCTCCATGGTGGAACAGCGGGCAAAGTCGGCGCGGCGCGCTAGTTCGGCCTCCAGCCAGGGTTTGAACGGGGCGTCCGGCTTTACTTCCAGCGCGCGCGCCAGGCTGCGTTCCGACAGCCGTGGGGCCTGCCCGGCCGTTTCTGGCACCCTGAAGTACACGAGCTTGCCTTCAAGCCTCGTGGACCTGACATACTCGCTGACGGCCCGGTACAGGCGTTCGGGCACCAGGACGCTGAGCGCGAATGACCGCAGGATGCGTTCGGCGGCGCCTTCCCATTTGCGTTCCGCAAGGGCGACGCGCATCAGTTCGCCGGCGAAGGGCAATTCTGCCTCGTCTACGCCTATGGCTGCCGCAAGAGCGCGGCGGATATTTGTTTGTTGCGTCGGGATGGATGAGGTTCGTTGCCGTAACGATTCCAGTTCGGCGTCGATTTCGCGTAGATGGTCGTTTTTCTGGACACGCTCGAGGTAGCGGGAGTCGCGCTTCTCCACAAGGCTGGCGCGTTCCTCGTCGAGCCTTGGCAGGCCGGCAATGCTCGCTGCCCTGAAGGCCATAAACGCGGCGACATCCCTGGGCATCGTGCCTCCGAGCCGTTCCAGCGGCTCGCGGTACTTCGCGGCCTGTGCTCGGCGCCGGTCGCGTTCTTCGCCCGCGAGCTCCATCTGGGCTTCAAGCTCGACGATGCGCCTGCCGGCCTCGGAATTGTCTATGGCCGAGCGCAACCTGGTTTGATCCTCACGCCGCTCCGTGAGGTTGGCGGCGAGGCCGTCTATGGCCGCCTTGGTGGAATCCAGTTCAAGCGCGAGCCGGCCAGCCTCGCGTTCCAGTAGCGGGATAGACTGGCTCAGCGCGTAGTAGGGCAGAGCCTGCGACATCGAGCGGATGTCATCTATAGCGCTTGCAAGTGCGTTGTGTTCACTGGCTTCGGTATGGATGGGAGCCAGGGCGTCGCGCTGTCGCCTGGAACTCTCCACCGAATCGTGGGCGGCGCGCAGGTTATCGAAGTTCCTGAGCATCTCGTCGATGCGGCTAAAGGCGCCGGTGGGTTCTAGCATGTGGTCGCGGATGAAGTCGTCAAGGTCGCCGATCGTTTTCATCGATACGGTCTGGTTGAAGAGATCCAGGGCCTTCTCGGTGATGCCCATGGAAGAGCGGAAGGCCGTGGAGTAGTCGGAGAACGAATCGAAGGCTTCTGTGGAGGGTGAGAGCCGGAGGCGCTTCCTGAGCGCGGCTCCGTCCCCGTCGAAATTGCCGAAGTCGCCAAGCACCGATAGTCGCCTGCCCGAAGTGGCGTAGACGCGCTGGACCTCGCCGGCCTTGAACCAGCGCACCTGGGCCAGCGATAGCATCCTTGACGAACGAACATCGACGAACACCGCCAGTATCACCGAATAGCACGATTCGTCGCGCAGGTTCACCGGTTTGGAGTAGGCCGCGCCTTCGTCCCTGGAACTGCGGTATTCGCCGAGCACGTAGCTCCTGTCGGTCCGTTCGCGGCGCTCGGCGCCGGCGGCCTTGTTGTAGGTGATGCGCTGCGGCGGCACGAGCAGCGTTGAAATCGCGTCCACCCAGGTGGACTTACCCGAACCAATGTCGCCGGTTACGAGCGCGTCCTCTCCGCCGAACGGAAAGCTCCAGACGGCTCGCCCGAAGGTGCCCCAGTTGAACAGCTCCACGGTGTCGAGGCGGAAGCCCGAGCGGCCTCGAGCTCGGTGGAGCCCGTGCCTATCGGCCTGAGGAACCCGTACTGCACGAGCCTGTTGATCTGCGCGTCCAGCGCGTCCGCCTGCTTGGCCTCGTTTGTCTTCTTGGGCAGGTACGGTGCGATCAGGTCCCGTATTTTTGCGCGGTCGAGCACGAGGCGCGACTCGCCCGAACTGCCTGCCTCGAAGCGGTAGAGCTCCTCGACGAGCAGAACGCAGAGTAGTGACGCGGTATAGGGCAGTTCCCGCTTCGCGACCAGTTCCGGCAGCCCGTCGTCGGCCAGGGCCGAGTCGTCGTCATCGCGCCTGCGGCGGCGGACGAACGACAGGCCGTCGTGCTCCGCTACGACCAGTTCCAGACCGATCTGGCCGAAGTAGTCGCCTATCGATGAGCGGTGCCTGAGTATCAGGTCCCAGGCGTCGCCGGAATCCGCATAGACAGGGCCTTTGAGGAGTCTGACGAGGGACGGCGCGTATGGCGGTATGGTCATCGTGAAAGCTCCTGCATGAAGATTATATCCGGCGCGTCAACCGTGAAGCTTGCATCCCGGCGGTCATTGTGCGCGGGCAGTTCCGTCCGCTCGTGGGTATCGACCGCGGCGGCACCGGGTTCGGCTGCTATGGACAGGTAGCCCAACACCTCAGCCGCGCCTTGGCTGATGGGGTGGCGTGCGGTGATCTCCGAGAGGCTCGTCTGCGGCCGCTCCAGGAGCATAGCGACGATGCGGTCATGCAGGGCTCCAAGGTCGATACGGTCCAGGTCGAACAGTGCATCCGCGCTGGCCGCCGGCTGACCTGTTCCCAGAGGATTTTCCGAGATCACGACCGGTTCTTCAGGCTCGTAGAGCGGCCTGTCCATGACAAGCGAGAGCTCGGGCTCGCCCTCCAGTTCCATGAAGCACCGTCCTTCGGGCGGGGCTTCGCGTACCTGGAGCGCAAGCTTCTTGAAACGCTCGACTAACTCGCCGACGCGTTTGCTCTCCCGCCTGGAGCGCTCGTCCAGGAAGTGACGCAGTTCTTCGTTGAGGCGATGCGTCATGTGCTGTACCCGGGCTCCCGCGTCGGAACCCCCAGAACGAGCCGAAGCTTTTACCCTGGTCGCTGGACACTATGGCATCGCGGTGCTCAAACACTTCCTTGAGCACGGCGCCGCGCGAGCGCTCGGAGGCTATTACCCGTTCCTTCGTCTCGCGGTCGAGGTCGCGGAAATTCTGCTCTATTTGCTTGAAGTCTGCCAGGAGTCGGCGCGCAGCGTCCTCTACGCCGTAGTAGCGCTCCAGTATCCTGGTATCGTCCAGCGTCGTGGCTTCGCCGCGCTCCAGGCGCTTCAGTTCCTCGTTGATTTCCGCCTTCTGGCGCTTGAGCTCCGCCTTGCGCTCGTCAATGTCGAACGAGGCACCAAAAGCCAAGTCCTTGAGCGCGTCGAAGAGCGACAAGAGCCTGGACTCGGTGCCCACGAACGAGCGCCTCGCCAGCTCGCCCAGCCATTCCAGAGCCCGTTCGCTGTCGGGCGTCAGATCGTAGCAGGCCTCGCTGGAATCGGCGGGGTAGTACTTGCGGAGGAAGCCCTCGTTGGCCCATTCGTCCAGGTACGCGTTCGGCTCGCGTCTGGGCTCGTCGTCGCCTTCGGCCATCCGCACGAACGCGGTGTAGGCGGACAGTTCGGCTGTCAGTTCAGCCTGCCCGATGTCCGCCCTGTGCCGTTTCTTGAACTGATCGTGAAAGAAGCCCAGCATGAATGCCGCGCTTTCCTTGCGGAATATCCTGAACACCGCATGGGTTTCGAGGCGGTATCGTATTTCATGATAGTCGAGTTGGGCTTCCATGGCATGCTACCCGGATACTATAGCATGGGGGACAGAGCTGTTCCAGTTTCCATGCTAGTTTGGCGATTGCCGCTCATATTGGCATATGCTAGTATGCAAGCAGTAGCAGGAGGCTCTCCCATGGATGCAGCGCAGGATTCTGACGAAACCACACCGGGCTATTCAGGCCCGGTTCTGTACTATACCGATGCAGTCATCGACCACTTCACCAATCCCCGCAACGTTGGTGAAATGGTGGCTGGAGAGTACGATGGCTATGCCTGCATCGGCGATCCCGGTTGCGGGGATGAAATGAAGCTCTGGATAGTCGTGCGGGATGGCAGTATTGCCAGGATAGCATTCAAATCCTATGGATGCCCCGGCGCCATATCGACGAGCAGCATGCTTACCGTGCTCGCGGAGGGCAAATCGCTGGCAGAAGCCCTGCGTATCAGCGACGACGACGTCGTGAACGCGCTCGGAGGGATACCGGAGAACAAGCAGCACTGCTCGCTCCTCGGTGTGCAAGCGCTGCATGCAGCCCTTGCTGATTTTTCACAGACAAACCATCAGGCATAGCCACGGTGTTTGCGCAAGCGAGTTTCATGGTGCTCTCCAGAACTTTTTTCCAAACCGTTCTACGCTGATTCCTCTACCTGATTCAGCGAACATGCGGATGGCAGTTTCAGTATTGCTGACGCCCCAGAGCGATAGTGAGCGGGCGAGTTCTTCGTTGCTCATGGGATGGCGGGCTATGATCGCAGCCTTGGCTTCCAGGGAATCCTGTATGGCACCCCGCTGGAATTCAACCTCTGTGGGATAGACCGTGCGGGCAATACCTCCCAGGATGGTCCTGGCACGGAATATACCGTCGTCGTCTGCCGGCTTGACCCAGGGTTCGGCTGGCTGCCTGTCAGCCAGTACATGGTGTATCTCGTCGGGGGCAACACGTTTCATTGCTGCGGCGATGTCATGCAACGATGCTTCGTCGTCGTTGACGCCAGCTATCAGCATGCACTCGATCCAGAGCTTTCCTGTATACCGGGCCCTGAACGCAATCATCCCACGGATGATGCGTTCAAAATTGTAGTTAGGGTGCGGTCGGTTGATGCGACGGTACAGTTCCTCGGTCCCGGCATCAAGCGTTGGCAGTACCGCATCCGCCGACATCAGGTCTTCCCTGACCCTGATGTCAGAGAACAGGGATCCGTTGGTCAGCACGGCAACAGGAATATCGATCATGGACTTGACGCCCCTGATCATGGTCCCCAGGTCACTGCTGAGGGTAGGTTCCCCGGAACCCACGAACGTTATCCAGTCAATATTCCGTGCACTCTCCATGGCAAGTGTTTCCTGCAGTTCATCGAACATGGCCTCCGGCGGATAATAACTGGCCCGTGCTGTGGTAAAGTAGCGTGTGTGCCCCAGCTGGCAGTAGGCGCAATTCCAGTTGCAGACTTTGTTGTCGGCGCGTCTGTCGTCGTTGAAGGGGCCAGACACGACCGTAGGGTCTATGCCCAGGGACAAGCCGAGGCGCCGGGAAGGTACAGGTCCGAATACATACTTCATGCAGTTTCCCTCCCGGTGTCGCGCTTGTTCAGTATATCAGTGATCGCAGGAATTGGATCCTGTTTGCAGTTTTCCGTGCAGGAACAGTTAGATAATTCTTGTAGGACGCTCTTCGGGCCTCAGGTCCGGTGGGCGTCCATGGCTGTGCGAAGCGGTGTTCCGGAACTTGTGGCAGCGATTTTGATGCCTGCCGCCGCGAGGGCCTGAGCGGCTTTGAGGCCGACTTCCGGAGCAATGACGACGCCAACGCCCTTGTCCGCGAGGAAGGCTGCTGCTCCGGTTCCGGCTCCATGTTCGGCTGAAATGCCGGCGTTTTCTATAATGACCATGTTTGAGTCAGTCTGGTCGAATATCGCAAAGCTGACGGCCCTGCCGAAGGTCTTGCCGACGGTTGTGCCGTCGTCGGTTGGTACTGCGTATTTCATGGTTTCTCCTTGAGTGTAGTGATGACGCCGATGACGGCGACGAGGGCTGCCTTGACAGCGTCGGATGAGCCGCAGGCTACAGAAGCCCAGGTCCGGTTTGATTCCTCGGCCGATCTGAGCGCTGGATCAAAGGGGATCTCGCCCGCAAGCGGAATTCCTGCTTCGGCGAGCATGCGCCGTGCGCGCTCGTCCATCGAAGCGTTCAAGCCTGTCTTGTTGATGATTGCAACAGACCGCCGCTTCATTGAAAGGATCAGTTCAACGAGCCGGCCAGCATCCCGGATTCCGGAAGCGCTGGCTTCTACGACGACCAGTACCAGGTCGCAGCCTGTTACGGATGCGATCACCGGGCAGCCGATGCCGGGAGGAGCATCGACGACGATCGTAGCCTCGGATAAAGCCAGCGCTGCGGCTCGCTTGCGTACCAGCGCCACGAGCTTGCCGCTCGTGGCTTCGCCCGGTTCGAGTTCGGCATGGATGAGCCTTGTGCCCGTCCTTCCGGTAGACACGAAGAGCTCACCGGCCTGCTTCTCGAACGTAGTGATGGCCTTGGTTGGACATTGGGCTACACAGGCACCGCACCGTTCGCATAATTCCTGGATGATGCGGAAAGCCCGTGAGCCTGCAACGGGTTCTATCGCTCCGAAACGGCAGGCCGCGTGACAGCGGCCACAGCCAGTGCAGGCTGGGGGTTCTATGCGGTAACCTGGGCCAGCAAAGTACGGTTCCCTGATATCTATGCTGGAGCCCAGCGCTATTACGCCATTGGCGGCATCTACGTCGCAGTCCGCGAACAGACACCCGGCTCCCAGGGTCGCGGCAAGTGCGGCCGCTATGGAGGTTTTTCCGGCACCGCCTTTGCCGCTGGCTACGCTGGCGGTAATCATAAAACGCTCCTAGTCCGTGCTCCAGCGAGGGCTCGCGACAGTATCCTGTCCATCTCGTCCATGATCAGCGGATCCTGGAGCCACAGCGTTGCTGCAGCGCCTGTTGCAGCGCGTTCCCGCAGGAATGCTATGCGGCCGATGACCGGCACCCCTTCGCTTGCACAGAACCCCGCGACATCGGCCGTGCCAAAACCGTCTTTGTTGATGACAACGCCAATCGGAATGCCACGCTCCCGGCCGAGTTTCACCGCTGTGCCAAGATCATGGATAGAAAACTCTGTGGGCTCGGCAACGAGGATGAGGTAGTCGGCACCTTCTATGGCGTGGGTAGCGGGGCAGGAAACGCCGGGCGGGCAATCGCGTATCTGCAGGCTTGCACCGGCAAGAGCGGCTCTGCGCTTCGCAGCCTCGATGACAACGGTGGAACGGATATCACCTACGGCCATGCGGCCTTCAAGCAGATCCAGCGAGTCAACGAACCGCAGAGTCGTCTCGCCTACGTTCATTTTTACTTCTTTCAGGGCTTTGGCAGGGCAAACGGCGACGCAACGGCCGCAACCTTTGCATACCTTCTGGTCGATGGTAACGACGCCGCCTATGGCGAGAATCGCGCCGAACCTGCATGCGCGGGCGCAGAGGCCACATCCGGTACACAGGGATTCTACGATTTCAGGCACGAGTACGGAAACTGCCTCGGTGTCTCCCGCGGCATGTGCCGCGGGAAAGTATCCGGTTGCATCCGGAGCTTCCACATCGAGGTCGACAAGAACCGTGCTCCGGGTGCGGGCACTGGCTGAAGCAAGATGGGCGGCCACCGTCGTTTTGCCGGTGCCGCCCTTACCGCTGGCGACGGCTAGTACCGTCATGCCGGCGGAACTCACTTCCCCTCGCCCTCGGTGGAGTCTTTTGAGCCCTGCCTGCCTTCGTCCCGGGCAGAGCCGAGCATGGCTTCGGTGCGGGCCAGTTCTGCGCGCAGGAATGCCACGCGGTCTTCAAGCGTATCCTTGATGGTCTCTATCGGGGCTGCACTCGGTGCGCTGTAGTCCGCGCCGCTGTACCCAGCGCTGAACCAGTCGAGACCCCGGCCGGGTCCTGCCGTCCTGCCCATTCCGGGACCATTGCCCCTGCCATTCCTCATGCCGCGGCCCATCCCACGTTCATATCCGGGATTGACCCCTTGTGGGTTGCCACAGTAGCCCAATCCCCGGCCAGTCATCGGTCCGCGTCCTTCGGGTCCAGTTCTATTCATTCCAGGCATGATTGTCTCCTTGAAGTAATGAAATTCATTCAAACGCCGACGGCGTAGAAATTGAATAGGGCATATGCTCTATTCAGCCTCCGTCGTCAATATAAGCATATGCCCATAATGTGTCAACTGATTTCTCGATATCAAGCTTGACAGATGAGGCTCTGGAGGTTTTTGATTGTGGCCTGAAAGTAACTGTGTTTCTGGATCTACATGGTTTGCCGTGTGGGAACCCGGACCGAAGGAGTATTTATGGCTAACAAAGTATCACCATCATTCTTCGAGGCCGACAGCATCCTGTTCGTCGGCTATTCAAAACGCCATGCGGCGTACTGCAAGAGCGTCCGGGAGGCCTTCGAGAAGCGCGGCGCCGCCGTGTATCCCGTCAATCCCGGGAACGGCCCTTACGACGTCAAGGTGTACGCTACCGTCGACGAAGTGCCAGGCCTGCACGCGCTTGCGGTAGTCATAACAAACAAATCACGGAACGCGGAACTGCTCGAGGCGCTTGCCGCAAAAGGCGTAAAGCGGGTTATGTTTGGGTCAACGGCGTCGGCGGATGTCTCGACACTGGAACGATGCGCGACTCTCGGCATGGAAGGCGCGGTGGTATGCCCGCTGCAGGCGCTCGGCACTGGATTCCACCGCTTCCACGGCTGGCTCTCGGGTGTTCCCAAGGTGACTGCGGGGCTCTCCGGCACGGCACGCGCAAAGGCGTGACATGAAGGCCTCTCCATACGGACTCGCCTACAAACCGCTACTCGTGCTGAGCGGCCTCTTCGCGCTTGGCGCCGTGGTCACGCTGATGCCAAATCCAGCGGCTTCGTGGCCCAATGTCATGGGCTATTCGTCGGTCTGCACCTTCACGCCGGGGGCCACGTTCGCATGCGCGCTGCTTGCCGCCATAACCTGCACGGTTAGGGCACGGCTCGTCAGGCGCATCCCGTCACCGCTGTTCATGCCGATCACGGCAATCGTGCTGCTCGGTATAGGGCTCGCGGTTTCAACCGTGGCGTGGGCCGACGCGAAGGCCTGGTACAGTTCCGACACGAACAGTGGCGCCTCGGTTCTCGAATGACCTGTTTAGTCGAGCCAGCCGAGCCTGTCTATGGTGTACGGAACGATAAATCCGAAGAGCGTGCCGATAGCCGCTCCGGCAGCCACGTCAGTCAGGAAGTGCGATCCCGAGCCTACCCTTAGTGCCGCGGTGGCTGTAGCCAGGGCATAAGCGCCGGCTACAGCCGGAACGCGGTACGGCGAATCCGGATAGCGGAGCGCAAACAGTGTGGCTGTGTAGCCGGCACCCGTGAAGGCCATGATGGAATGCCCGGACGGGAACGAGTCCAGATGCTCACCTTCTTCAATCAGCGACGAGGGCGGATTGTCGAAGTACATGTATGGCCGATACCTGTCCACCGCTGCTTTTACACCGACCCGCGCCGCATATGAAAGCATCGCGGATCCGGCATACATCGCGCCTATACCCAGCCAGTCGCGAGTCGGCGCCGCAAGCGCAAATACAGCCGGTGATAAAAACGCGGCATATTGGGTGTAATCCGAGACTGTATCCAGCGGTTCAGAATACGAAAACATAAGCACCCGATCGATGTCGTTCACGTCCAACGAGGACAGCGGTAGTGGCGCTTCCTGGGCAGCCAGCGACCCGACAAGCACGAGGGACAGAGCTGCGAGCGCCAGCATGCGCTTACCCTTTGCCGGAGTGCCAAGACGGCTGTCGACGTTTGATACAGACATCAATGCTCCATATGATCGACTGAAGATGAGCGGCACAGCGCCGCCAGGCGCCGTGTCCGCTTGAATAGAAATACCCTAATTGCCGCGCATGGATGCGCGGCCACAGACCGGCCCGTCCGCTTCATCGGACGGGTACGTCATGGACGACGACGCGGCTTCAGCCCGCGATCAAGCGATTCATCCTGGCTACGAAGTCGGCGGGGTCCTTGAGCGGAGCGCCCTCCACGAGCAGGGCCTGGTCCAGGAGCACGCGGGCCACGTCCGCGGCAAGCGCCTCGTCATCGGAGGCCGCGAGTCTGGTCACGAGCGTGTGGTCGCCGTTGACCTCGAGTATCGGCTTGACGTCGAAGTCGCCTGAGCGACCCATGCTCTTCATGAACTGCTGCAGTTGCAGGCTCGGATCATCGGCGTCGACGACTATGCATGAAGGGCTGTCGGTGAGCCTGGCGGAGAGCCTTACGTCCTTGACCTCGTCGCCGAGTGCTTTCTTGAGGCGTTCTATGACAGGGGCCAGATCCTTGTCTTTTTTCTCGTCGCGTTTGCCCTCGAATTCCTTCTCGGCGCCGGCGCGGTTGACGGCCTTGAGTTCCAAGTCACCGTACTTGCCGACCATAGGCATGACCAGTTCGTCTATCTCGTCGGGGCAGAGCAGCACCTCTACGCCCTGCTTGCGGTACATCTCCAGGAGCGGCGACTTGCGCAGGCGGTCCTCGGAGTCACCGGCGATGAAGTAGATGGCCTTCTGTTCGCTGCCCATTCTTGACTTGTAGTCGGCGAACGAGGTCCAGCCGTCGACGGAGCTGCTCTTGAAGCGCACCAGTTCCATGAGGGCGTCGCGGTTGGCGTAGTCGCCGTAGAGGCCTTCCTTGAGCGGGCGGTTGAATTCGGTGATGAACGCCGCGTACTTGTCCTTGTCGCTGGTGGACAGGTCCTTGAGCTCGGAGAGGACTTTCTTAACGGAGGCGTTGCGGATGGAGCTCATCACGCGGTTCTGCTGGAGTATCTCACGACTGACGTTGAGGGGCAGGTCCTCCGAGTCTATGACGCCACGTACGAAGCGCAGGTATACCGGCAGCAGTTCCTTGTCGTCGTCGGTGATGAACACGCGGCGGACGTAGAGCTTGACGCCGGGCTTGTAGTCGGCGTGGAACAGGTCGAAGGGGGCCTTGGCCGGGATGTAGAAGAGCGTCGTATACTCGATGGTGCCCTCGGCCTTGGTGTGCATCCAGAACAGCGGATCCTCTTCTGAATCGGAGATGTTCTTGTAGAATTCGACGTAGTCTTCGCTTTTGAGGTCGGACTTGGACCGGCGCCACAGGGCCTGGGCGCTGTTGATCTGCTCGTCCTTGTGGATCTTGCTATTCTTCTTCTTGCCTTTGTCGTCGTACTCATCCTCGTCATAGGAGAGTCGGATGGGGTAGGCGACGTGGTTGGAGTACTTCTTGACCAGTTCCTCGAGGCGCCAGCGGCTGAGGAATTCGCGGCCGTCGTCGTTCATTTTGAGGACGAGGGTAGTGCCGTGGCCGTCGCGGGCGCCGGGTTCAAGTTCGTAGGAGCCTTTGCCGTCGCTCTTCCAGACCCAGGCTCCGTCCTGGCCCGCCTTGCGACTCGTTACGACGACGCCGTCGGCCACCATGTAGCTGGCGTAGAAGCCGACGCCGAAGCGGCCGATCAGGTTTGAGTCCCTGCGCTTGTCTTCGGCCATGGCTTCTAGAAAACGTTTTGTGCCGGAGCGGGCGATAGTGCCGAGGTTCTCCACCAGGTCCACCTCGTCCATGCCTATGCCGTTGTCGGAGATGGTCAGGGTGCCTGCTTCCACATCAAAGCTAATCGCAATGGCTGGATCAAATGCTATCGCCTTGTACGCGTCGTCAGACACGGTCAGGTATTTGAGCTTGTCTATAGCGTCGGACGCGTTTGCAAC
>CAZNCK010000067.1:15097-19711 GCA_964571545.1 uncultured Treponemataceae bacterium
GCTCGCGCAGGAATATCTCGCGGTGCGAATAGAGCGAGTGGATGATGAGCTGCAGAAGCTGGGTTACTTCTGCCTGGAACTGATGTACGGCCATTGGAGGATCTCCCGTGGGTGATAAGGATGAAGTTTAGAGTGAATGTAACGAAGAACGAGCCGTGTCGGCAAGTGAGGCTGGCATGTCTATCAATGCTTGTTTTCGAAAATGTACGGGATCCATTGCTGGACGAAGCCCTTGAAACCGTACTCCAGCGCTTTAGCGGCATAGTCTTCAACTTTATCGCCGTAATGCATCAGGCTGGTGATGGCCTTGAGCGGCGCGGGAAGTTGCCGCAATTCCTCGAGCGAGGCGTGTACGCCGCCCGTATACAACTGGCAGTCATGGAATATCGCGTCCAAGGTATAGCGCTTTGCCAGGAAGTCGAACATTTCTGGATCATAACGGGTATCACTGGTGAATAGTATCCGGTCGTCGATGACGACGCCGTAACTGGGCGATGACGAGCGCCAGGTTGGGGCTGAGTCGGGTATGTGTTTTGTCCTGAACAGGGCCAGTTTGATGGAACCCACGCGGGTTTCGCATAATTCCCTGTCCGCGCCTGGAACGGGCACCATTTCGGCTGAGTCCCAGAAATCATCAAAGCGCAGGTACTTTCCGTCTACCCGCTCGTTGTAGGAGGCGCCGCCCCTCAGGGAATGTTTCCAGAGGAATTTTCGGTAGGCTAGCGGGGCGACCATGGTTGTTTTGCGCTTGGCCACGTAACGGTTTATAAGCATCACCTCTTCGAGGCCTCCGATATGGTCGGCGTGAGAGTGGGTGATGAGGTATGTATGCACGTCGGCGACCGACAGGCCGAGAGCCGCAAGCGCTTCCGGAGTCCTCGATCCGCAGTCTATGAGAACGTGGTCTGTTCCTTTGACTATCAGCGCGTTGTTTTGATAGAATTTCTTCGTAAAGGCGCTGCCGGCGCCGATAAATAAAAGCGAGAGCGATGTGTCATCGCGAGTGAGGAGTGCGTCCGGAGTTGAGGGGGCCCGCTGGTTGGCCGTATTTTTGCTCATCGTGGTGAGCATACTATACCATGCCATACTATTAATCAAAAGATATTGTACCCTGCTAATCGTTTGACAGTTGAAGTGCCAATATGGTATCATAAGTGGATTACATCATATGGAGGCTGCGTTGGCGACGCTAAAACGATATAAAGATCTTGAAAAATCGCTCGCCAAGCGTCTCTGGGCCTTCCTACGTAGGTCTTATTCATCGGTCATCGGCTCGTTTTCCAGAGTTGTCCGGGCCGGTAAGCAAAAAATGACCATCATGCTCGTCCCGCACTCTGAAAAGCGCATACTCAATATACAGATCAGTTTCTTCGGTTTGGTTGCTTTTTTTGCCATAATCATTGGCGCCGCGGGTTTCCTGACCTGGTCCAGCGCGGACTACGGAGATGTCGTTGGCAAACTGGCTGGCAAGACTACCGCGCTCAAGTCCACCCAGGCGGATCTCGACGCCATCAGGGACAGCACTACCAGATTAGTCAAAGCGGCCCGGTCGTTCCAGGCCGCCCTTGATTCCACGCTCTCCAGTATCGGCATCAAGGGGCAAGCCGATGCCGCTTCCCGCGCTGACGGGGATCTTGCCGCGTTCTTTTCACCCACAGAAATTGGCTCGGGTCGCCTGCGCGAGGCCGCGGAGATAGAGCGCGTCACCGGGTACTTGGAGCAGAGCGTCAAGCCGCTCAATGAGCTGGGCGATACGATTGCGGCCCAGGGCGGCATACTCTCGGAAATACCCAATATCTGGCCTATCAAGGGCGGCATCGGCCACATTTCCATGTATTACGGCCAGAACGAGAACCCGATCTATGGTTCCTGGTACATTCACAAGGGTATCGACCTCTCCACGTTTCGTTCGGGAGACCCTATCCTGGCTACCGCTGACGGGAAAGTCGTTACCGTCGCGTACGATATCAGCCTCGGCAATTACATCATACTGGAACACAAGCACGGCTTCCTGACTCGCTATGCGCATATGAGCGCCTTCAAGGTGCAGAAGGGCGCCGTCGTCAAACAGGGCCAGATCATCGGCTACATCGGCAATACCGGTCTTTCAACCGGACCGCATCTCCATTACGAGGTGCACCTTGGAACCGAGACCATAGACCCTCTCAGGTTCCTCAATATCCGCTCCAGTTCCGCTACGTTGACTCGTTAGCGGTCGCCGGGTACGATACTGGCATGCCCGCCCCCCGTGATGTTCTCGTCAACACACTCCTCGGTCCAGCCAGCTCTTTTCGCGGTGACCTTGTCGTAGAAGGCTTCGTGCGCGTTGACGGTGACCTTCGCGGTTCCATCAGGGCCTCGGGCAAAATCGTGGTCAGCGAAAGCGCTCGTTGCGACGCTTCCCTCGTGGCCAGATCCGCGGTGATAGGCGGCGTCGTCCATGGCGATGTCTGTGTTTCCGAGCGCCTGACCATACTATCGGGCGGCGTCATTGTAGGTAACGTATTTGCGCCTAGACTCGACGCGGACGGCGACATCATCATCCATGGCGATATCGAGGTTGCTGGTTTTAACGACGGCATCGAAGAAGCCATGCTCGCCTTTATTCGCAAGCATGGATCCAGGATTCGGCCATTCGGGTTCGATACGCAGCCGTCTGATGAACATCGGGTCGACTCTGGCGTCGCGGCGGGACCCTCATGGCCTCGGTAGGCATCCCGGACAACCTGCTGGCCGGACTCGTTCCGGGGCTTACCGGGCATAAAACAGAGAAGAAAAAGGAAGCTGTCAAGGCTGGTATATTCAGGTCAGCGCTTCGTACGGCAGAGGATCTTGACCGGACTCCGGCAGCGGAAGGGGTTCCGTTCTCCGAGGCGGAGGCCGCTGAGCTGCTCGATACCGTGCACGAAGCCGGCGAGAATCTCAAGAAGGATCCTGACGGAGAGCGCGTCAAGGCGTACAAGACGGCCGTCAGGAATTTCGTTCATTATGTGGTAGAACGAGCCTATGATGTCGTGGAAAAAAGTTCCGGCGGCAACATCCTGAAACGAAAAAAATTTACCACCGTCGTCGTCATAGACGAGCGGCTCGAGCGGCTCGCCGCGGAAGTGCTTTCTGCCCAGCGCGACAAGCTCGATATCCTGCGGCGCCTCGACGAGATCCACGGCCTGCTCGTGGATCTTCTGCGCTGACGGCCCTGAAACAGAACCGGCTTCGACCCAAGGAGCCGGGCTAGAGGAGACAAGACGATGAATGAAGATACAGAATACGAGCAGACGGATGAGGATCTCCGACATCTGGAGGACGAGGCCGTAGAGAGTTCGGAAGGTAGCGCCCACTATGGTGAATTGCCCGATCCGCTGTACCGGCTCAGGGCCGATCCGTACAATGAGTCGTACTACGCGGCCTACGAGACGCCTCTAGAGCCAGGCGCCAGGGTAGTCGCGCCAACGCGCTACGGCAAGGATATCTGCACCGTGCTCGGCATAGTAAAGGCTCCGGGCTTCGTGCGCGTGGATGATGTCGTCAAGATAGACCGGCTGGCCACCGTTGAAGACGAGGCGCGCCGGGCTTCTGACGAGCAGAAGGAACAGAAGGCATTCGAACTCTGCCAGGAAAAGATAAAGTCGCACAACCTGCCCATGAAGCTGGTATTCGCGCACTATCTCTTTGAAGAGCCCAAGGTGCTGTTCTTCTTTACCGCGGACTCCAGGGTAGACTTTCGCAACCTCGTCAAGGATTTGGTTGCGGTGTTTAAGATGCGCATAGAGCTGCGGCAGATCGGCGTGCGTGATGAAGCCCGCGTTGTGGGCGGTTGCGGTGTCTGCGGACGCGTGCTCTGTTGCCACGGTGTAACCGACAAACTCGTCCCCGTTTCCATCAAAATGGCCAAGGACCAGAACCTGTCGCTCAACTCGCTTAAGATCTCCGGCCCCTGCGGCAGGTTGCTCTGCTGTCTGGCGTACGAGTTCGGTTTCTATAGAGAAGCGCGGCGGAGTATGCCCGGCGAGGGAGCCAGGATACCCTTCGATGGAACCATGTTCAGGGTCATTGAAGTGAACGTGCCCGCGGGCAAACTGCGACTCTCGGGCGAGGATGGCCGGTACATCGAGGCAAGGGCGTCACGCTTTGTGCAGAAAGACGGCCGTTGGACTATGCTGGACGAAGTGCTCCCTGACGCTTAAACAGCGAGCCCGGCCGTGTAAAGGCCGGGCTTGCCTCGTATTATTCGGTAAAGTCCGTAAGCTCGAGTTCAAAAACAATATATGAATTGGGCGGAATCAGGCCTGCCGCGCCTTCCATGCCGTAGGCGAATTCGGGCGGAATGGCGACCAGGCGTTTCTCGCCTTTTTTCATTTCGGCTACCATCATGTCCCATCCGAGTATGACCTGGCCTATGCCTAGTTCGAATTCGTAAGGCCCGCCGTGCAGTATCGACTGGTCGAAGACCTGACCGTTAGGGAGCATACCCTTGTACACGATATTTACGAGGTAACCGCGTCTCATCGTGGGGCCGGTACCTTCCTTGAGCGTCATTGACATGATTCCATCGGGGCGGAGTACTAGGCCTGGCCATTTGGCAATGATGCTGTCTGTCACCAGTTTCCGCGTAGC
>CAZNCK010000068.1:0-2677 GCA_964571545.1 uncultured Treponemataceae bacterium
TCTCGGCAAGCGGCGGAGCGATGGCTACATGGTCGCGACCCCGGGGCCCGCGGTACGTGTAAAGCACGAGTCGCTCTTTGAGGTTTCTGATACGTTCCAGCGCGCTCGCCTCGAAGGCCGGTTCGTCGACTGCCAGCCTGGCGAGTTCAGCCGGAGGCAAGCCTCCGTACACCGAGGTGCCAGAATACATGGCCAGCGCTATCAGGAGTTTGTCAGTCCTGTCCAGTAGTCCGATGATAGCATCGCTAGTGGCCGGCCGCCTGAGAAAGGATTCCACCTGCGAGACAAGCTCGTGCTTGTTGAATGGCGTTTTTACCGGCCCGAGCCAGCGCTTGGCCGCGCCTATGAGGGCATCATCCCTGTCCACAATCAGCGCGTCGCGCCATCTATTCAGCTCGTCGGTACCCATTCAGATTCCTCCCAGGCTTCGATGGTATATCGATAGCCTTGTTCAGTCAGGAAGCGGCGCCGGTTGTCGGCATACTCCTCCTCGACGCTGTACCGCGATACGATGGAGTAAAAGTACGAGTTCTTTTCTTTGGGCCTCAGCACCCGGCCGAGCCGCTGGGCTTCTTCCTGCCGGGAACCAAAGGTGCCCGAGACCTGTATGGCCACTGAGGCGTCAGGCAGATCTATCGCGAAATTAGCTACCTTTGACACGACTATGACACGGACCTTGCCGGTCCTGAAGTCCGAATAGATGCGCTCGCGCTCCGGATTCGGCGTTGCGCCTGTAATGAGCGGCGCGTTCAATTCCTTCGCCAGCGAGCGCAGTTGCTCCAGGAACTGACCGATGACCATGACGAGGTCTTCGGAGTGGTTGTCTATCAGTTCCCTGACGACGCGTTCCTTTATGGGATTTTCGGCGGCTACCCGGTGCCGTTCTCGCGTGCCGCAGGCAACGTAGCGCAGGCGCTCGTGGTCAGACATCGGCACGCGTATCTCGCGACAGAACGCCTCCGCTATGAAGCCCTTGGCCTCGAGTTCCTTCCAGGGCACGTCGTAGCGCTTGGGGCCAATGAGGCTGAACACGTCTTCCTGCAGGCCGTCTTCGCGTATCAGCGTGGCCGTTAGGCCCAGACGGCGTATAGCCTGGATCTCCGCCACCACGCGGAAGACCGGAGCCGGAAGCAGGTGCACTTCGTCGTAGATTATCAGGCCCCACTTTTCCCTGCGGAACAGGTCGAAGTGCGGAAAGTCGGAGTTCTTGTCCGGCCGCCAGGTGAGCACCTGATAAGTCGCTATCGTTATGGGTCTGACGTCCTTGGCGGCGCCCGTGTACTCGCCGAGGTCCTCGCGCGCCACGTTGGTCTTGTCCAGTATCTCGTCCATCCACTGGTGGACGGCTGCCACGTTCGTGGTGACTATCAGTGTCTTGCGGCCTATGGCGGCCATGGCCGCCATGCCGACTATAGTCTTGCCTGCGCCGCAGGGCATGACGATGACGCCGTAACCCGTGCCCGGCGCGCCTCGGCCCGCGAAGGCCTGCGCGGCATCCTGCTGGTATGCACGCAACCCGAACGGCGCGCCGTTCAGCCGGGTGCTTTTTAGCGTTATGGTAAACGGGTCGCCATCGGTCAACGGCGCCGTGTCCAGGGCGGGCCACCCCATCTTGATCAGCTCGCGTTTTACGGTGCCGCGTTCCGTCAGCGCGACGAGGAAGTCTTCGCCGTCGGGCGTCAAGAATTTGCCGAGCTTCTTGGAGCCTTCCATTTCTGCGCGGACAAAATGATCGTCGCAGGAAAGGCGTAGCGTCCGGTCATCGGGGCCGGCCGACATGACCACGCGGCCGAAACGTGCCATGGTCTCGCGTACCGACTGCTCAAGGGACGGCGGCAGTTCGTACCGGGTCCAGCGTTCCATGGTGGCCACGACGGCATCGGGCGTAAGGCCGGCGCTGGCCGCGTTCCATAGCGAAAGCGCGTCCAGTCGGTAGGTATGGAAGTGTTCCGGGCTCTTTTCAAGTGTAGCGAAGCCCGAAAGCTCGGCCCGGGCCTCGTCGAATGCGGGGTCGTGAGCGTCGAGGAGCAGTGATTGATCACTCTGCGCAATCAGCGGTCGACCATCCATATCCAGTCTTTGTACCACGCGCCGGCCCCCGGTGTCAAAGACATGAAAATAAAAACTAACGATTGTACCTGAAATTGCTATGGTTTGATGTCCAGCCGGACGCGGATCGGTAGGTGGTCAGAGTAACCGGAGCCGGAACGGGTGTTCCAGCCCGTCGGAGTTCCTTCGGCATCGATGACGAATTCCGGCGGCTCGGCGCTGAATGCCTGAAAGCTCAGCGGGCAAGCGCCGTTCGATACGAGGCCCGGCGATAGCAGTATCTGGTCGATCCGCTCGCGCTCTCCCTGATATCGGTAACTGTAACCGCCGGCCTCATCCCACGGGCAGTAGAGGATAGGCGCAGGCGCTACCAGCGCGGAATCCGCGCTCGACCCCAGCGCCTCACGGTTGCCGGAGATGAGCAGCCATGCGCCAGGGCCGGCGTCCGGGGCCATCAGCGCGGTGGGGTAGGCCCGGCCTACACGCTCGAACTCGTCGGGATTTTCGTTGAAATCGCCCGCGATGACTATGGCCAGCGACGAATCGGCGGCAAGTCTCGAACCGACGAGCATGCTGGCGAACGCGGCTGTGGCCCTGCGCTCGGCCTCGGTTTCTTCCGCCCCGCCGA
>CAZNCK010000068.1:2687-15208 GCA_964571545.1 uncultured Treponemataceae bacterium
TTGCTTTTCAGGTGGGCCGCTATGACGACGAGGCTACGCCCTTCGATGTCGAGTTCCACTTCGAGCAGGTAGCGCGGCACCGACGAGGGCGCTCCGTCCGGCTTTCGAACGCGGTGAGCGTTGATGGCCGTAATAGGAAAGCGCGAGAGGACTCCGCAACCGAGATTGGCGTCTTCATCGGGTGAAGACGCGATATACGGATAGCCTCCAGCCGCCTCCGCGAGGTCTCGCAGCACCCGTGAGTTCTCGACCTCCTGTACCACCAGCACGTCGGGCCCCTTACCTAGCCCGCCCGGTAGCGACGCGGCCAGCATCGCCGATGCCAGCGCGGCCAGCCTGGTTTTGTACAGCGCCTCATTCCACGCGCCTGTGGAGACCCGGAATTCCTCGTACTCCCCACCCTGATCCACAGGATCGAACAGGGTCTGTACGTTGTACGACATGATGACGACGCTTCCGGATCGCGCGGGCGCGGTCTCGCAGCGCACGCAGGCGACTAGTATCAGTGGAAGTGCGAAAAGCGGTAGGTAGCGACGGATGGACATGCGGCCCCCTTATTGAAAACGGCCCCGGCTGGTCTGTGGAGATCGCTCTCCTGACCAGATACGGGGCCGCGCGCCTCGGCGCTTTCGCTCCGAAGCGGGGGGCTTAAAAAAGTTTTCTAGAAGCCAAGCTGGTCGCGGGTGGTAACGATCCTGGAGACGAGCCCGTAGGTGACGGCGTCTTCCGCGCCCATCCAGTAGTCGCGATCTGTGTCCTTAACGACGCGCTCCAGCGGCTGGCCGGTTTCCTCGGCTATCAGCTTGTTGAGCCGGTCGCGGGTCTTCTCCAACTCGCGGGCGTGGATCTCTATCTCGGTGGCCACGCCGCGGAGTCCTGAGAGCGGTTGGTGGATGAGGTAGTGTGAGTTCGGGAAGGCGACGCGGCGTTCCTTGGGGGCGGCCAGCAGTATCAGCGCGCCGGCGCTTGCCACGAGGCCCATGCCTATCATCCAGACCTCGGGCTTTACGAAGCGGGCCATGTCGAAGATGGCGTAGCCGGCGTCCACGTCGCCGCCGGGGGAGTCTATCATCACCTTTATGGGATCGGAGCTCTTGGCCTCGAGTAGCAGGAACTGACGCACGACGCGCTCGGCGAGTTCCTTGTTTACCTGGCCTGAAAGCAGGATGGTTCTGGTTTCGAGGAGGCGTTCCGCGAGAGCGTCCGGGCCCTTTGGTGTCTTGTCTTCCTCGTCGTCGTCATCTTCGTCGAAGCGCTGGTATATCTGGCTGCGCATGGAGTCTCCTTGTTATGTGCGTGGTGGCCGCCCCGGATCCATCCGGTCTACGGTACCAAGAGAGTATAATGAAAATGATCCTATTCGACTATGGAACGAGCATTCGCTTGAATCGACCAGAGCTTTATAGTATTTTTCATATATTGTCTGAGCTACCCCGCATGATTGTACAGGAGTTCATATGAAGGCTAGGTATACGATGCCCGCGATTCTTGTCGCTTCTCTGGTGATGATTTCAGCCTGTTCCCGGCCTGCGCCGGAAATCACCGCCACAGCGAACGCTCCGGCCGCGGCTGCCGCGGGGTCTGTCCCCGCCGTGAGCCAGGTGGAGGCCTCAGCCTCGAACACGCTCTGGTACGCCGACCAGCTAGAGAAGCTGGGTTTCTACGTGTTCCCCGCGCCTGAACCTATACCGCCTTTTGTCGTGAAGACGCTCAAGGGCGCCGACACCAGTCTGGCTTCTGTGGCGGGCAAGGTGGTGCTACTGAATTTCTGGGCTACTTGGTGCCCGCCGTGCAGGACGGAGATGCCCTCAATCCAGATACTCAACGACAGGCTCAAGGGTTCCGCCTTCGCGGTGTTCGCGGTCAGCGTTGCGGAGAAGCCCGCCACCGTAACAGAGTTTCTGAAGAGCAACCCTTACAGCTTCCCTATGTACCTGGATGAATCCGGCTCGGCCTCCGCGCCGTTTGCCGGCCAGGGCATTCCGACCACCTTCATCCTGGACAAGCAGGGCCGAGCCATAGCGGGTATAGTCGGCGCACGCTCATATGACGGCCCCGAGGTGGTGGCGCTGTTCAAGGAACTCTCGGAGCGCCTGCGGTGACCCAGGTCTCTGTTCTGGTGGCGTTGGGGGCGGGTCTCTTGTCGTTCCTGTCGCCCTGCGTGTTGCCGCTGATACCCGGTTACCTCTCATTCATCAGCGGCGCGGGCGCCGACGAGATCAAGGCGGGCAGTAAGCGCGCCGGCGTGTTCTACCGGACGCTGTTCTTCGTGCTTGGCTTCTCGGCGGTGTTCGTGGGTCTGGGCCTGCTGTTCTCCGGCGGCGGCATGCTGACGGCGGGGCGCTCCAACAGGATAGTCTCAATAGTAGCCGGGATCATCATCGTGGTGCTGGGGCTCAACACCATGTTCGACTTCATAAAACTGCTGAACTCCGAGGCCAAGGCGCACGTGGTCAACAAGCCTACGAGCGCGGCCGGCGCCTTCGTTGTGGGCATGGCCTTCGGCGCCGGCTGGACTCCCTGTGTGGGGCCAATCTTGGCGTCGATACTGTTTATGGCGGCACGGTCGGGGGGAGCGGGCAAGGCGGTGTTGCTGCTGTCCGCCTACTCCGCCGGTTTGGCGTTGCCGTTTCTGGCCGCGGGTCTGTTCTTCGAGCGGCTGGCGCCGTTGTGGGCCTGGTTCAAGCGCCACGGCGGGGGCGTCAGGTTCGCGTCCGGCGGGCTCCTGGTCGTCATCGGGCTTTCCATGGCGCTTGGACGCCTGACCGCTATCAACGCGGCGGCGGCTCGTACGGGTTTCGCGCTCAAGGCCTTTGCGGTGTCCCAGCCGGGAGCGGCGAAGGTCTGGATTATAGGACTTCTGGTGGCTCTGGCCGCCGCGCTGGCTGTACCGCCCCTGGTCAGGAAGACCCGCTTTGCGCATCCGGTTCGCGTCGTGGGGCTATGCACAGTAGTCGTCCTTATCGCACTTGAAGCCTTTGGCCTGATATCGGTAGCGCAGATCGTGTCTGACTGGCTACTATTCCAGGGAATCTAGGAGTCTGTTCCAGGGTCGCCGTTACGCGGTACCGACCTTGAACGACTTCCTGAAACGGTGGCGGCGGATGCGCTCGAACCACACGACAACGAGCGCCATGGCGACGCGGGGCGCCGTTATCCAGAACAGCGGCACTCCGATAGCGACGTAGAGCACCGAGTCTTCAAGCAGGCTGTGGCAGAGGCAGGCGTGATGGTTGACGAGGTCAGCTTCCTGCGGCTTCATCTTGCCGTCCTTGACGCGCTCCATGATGATGCCCGCCCCGTACGCGTAGCCTACGACATTCAGTATTATCCACAAGAAGCTGGCGTTGTGCGGCAGGCCGAAGACACGCATGGCCGGCGCGGTGAGCTTGGAGAGGAAATCCATGATGCGGAATTCTTCCATCAGGCGCTGTCCTATCATGATGAGCAGGACGAGTACTATGACCTTGGCTACCAGTCTGAGCGTCGAGAGACCCCAGGCCGACAGCATGGGCAGGAAAGCGACCGCGGTCGTTCCGGCGCTCGTCGCGGTGACGGCGATGGTCTTGTCGGCCGGCAGCACCAGGTTAAAGACGTAACCCGCGGCGATAGCCCAGCCGATGCGCATGACGACCATCTTGATGGCCGACGAGCCGGACTTCTTCATGATGGCGGTTTCAACGATGAGGTTGTGGGCGGTGAGGCACATGATGGCGAGTATTGTTATCTCGCGCATCGTCAGGGGCAGCGTCTCGATGACGGCTATCGCGCTGTAGTTGGTGAGGAGAGCGGAGCTGACGAGCACGAAGGCCGCCTCGCCGGGTAATCCGAGCAGGCCCATGGTCGGAGCGAGGAACCTGGCCGCCCAGCTCAGCACGCCGCTCCACTGGAGCAGGGCCACGCCGAGGCTGACCGGAACCATTATCTTGGCCAGCAGGAACGCGGTTTTCAGACCCGACGACAGGCCGCTCTTGACCGCGGATTGGATACGCGAGGTTATAGCAGAGGTTTCATTCATCGGTGCGGATTGTCCGCGCGAGCGTCGCGGCTGTCAAGAGAGACGGCATCGTTGGTCATAGGTGCACCGTCATGCCTTCCCGGGACGCGTCCAGTATGAGCGGGGTCTTGCCGTGGATCTTCTCCTGGTAGAACAGTTCTAGCTCCTGTAGCTCCGCGTCCGAGCGGTTAGGGTCGTGGTGGAAGAGCAGCAGGTGCTTGACGCCCGAGCGACTGGCGGCGTTTATGGCGTACTCGAACGACGAGTGGCCCCAACCCTGCTTACCCGCGTTGTATTCTTTTGCGCTGTATTGCGTGTCGTGGATCAGGAGGTCTACGCCGCGGTAGAAGGACTCTATGCGCTCGTTCTCTTCCCTGGCCGCCAGATTGCCTTCCTCGGCTATCAGCGGGTCGTAGTCAGGATGCGCGGGATCTGTCGGGAACAGATTGATGAACGGCTCGTGGTCGTAGGCGGTGGCGAAGGACTTGCCCTCGTACTCGATGCGGTAGCCGAGGCACAGTACCGGGTGGTTCAGGTATTTTGTCCTGACGGTGATGCCGTCGCCGAGATCCAGTTGGGCCTCCTTGAGGCTCTGGTAGGTTATTTTTGCCGCAAGTTCGTCCTGTCGTACCGGCCAGTAGCGGTAGGAGAGTTGCGAGCCTATGATCTGCTCCAGCGTCTCGTCCTCGAAGTTGACTGGACCGCGGATGCGGAGCGTGGTGCCCGGCACGTAGATGGGCGTGAACATGGGAAAGCCCATGATGTGGTCCCAGTGCGTGTGGGTCAGGAACATGTCCGCGTCTATTGGGCCGTTCTTGAGTTCGTTGCGCACGAGCCAGTCGCCCAGGCTCCGTATGCCTGAACCGGCGTCGATGATGATGAGACGCTTGCCGCAACGCACTTCGATGCACGAGGTATTGCCGCCGAATACGACGGTGTCGGGCCCGGGCACCGGCATAGACCCGCGGTCTCCCCATATTTTAACGCTGAACATCGCTGTGCCTTCCGATCTTCCGTACGTCTCCCGGTTTCTCCGGCAGCGCCTAGTCTGTGCTCATTATATATATGAGAAGAACTTTCTGTCTTCCTGGAACATGTGCTGGGCTATGACGTCATTCGCGAGGAATTTGAATAATTCTCCAATTGATAGCGTGCCTTCCTTCTGTCGCGCGGCGAGTTTCTTGGTTTGCGCTATCAGGTCGGCATGTATCCGACTGTGTTCCTCGAACGCTGGGTATCCGGAGGATGCCAGTATAGTATCTTCGTCGTGGAAATGCCCTGCCACCTCGTCGAATAGATCAGTGAATGCCGCCAGATTGAAGGCTCCATGGCGGCTGGAGACGAGGCTTGCCAGCAGTTTGTTGGAGAGGGCGAATAACTTGCGGTGCTCTCGGTCAATGGTCTCATTTCCGCATTCATGCGAGGCGTGCCAGACGAGTCGTATGAAGCTGCTGCCATCCAGGAGGTCGCCTGCCTTCGGTATAGTGGCGTCGGCGGCTATTACCGCGCGGTTTCGACCGGAATTCTTGGCCTCGTAAAGGGCTTCGTCGGCGAGTCCAACGAGGGTCTCGGGCGAGTCTATTGTTTCGGGGTACACGGACGCGACGCCTAGGCTTATCGTGACATGAGAGGCCGTGATTGATACCTCATGCGGCAAATTGAGTTTCTCTATAGCTAACCTGAGGCGTTCCGCGACTATCATGGCGCCCTGGATATCGGTATCCGGCATGACAACGGCGAATTCTTCTCCGCCGTAGCGGGCCGCGAAGTCGGGCGCCCGGCCTATGTTTGATCGGATGGTCTTAGCCACAAGTTTCAGGCAGTCATCGCCGGCCACATGGCCATAGCGGTCATTAAATTTCTTGAAGTGGTCTATGTCAATCAAGATCAAGGCAAGCGGGCTGCCCGATCGCTTCAAGCGGAACAATTCCTTGTCGAGCGTTTCATCGAAATAGCGGCGATTAGATATGCCCGTAAGGCCATCGGTTATGGCGTTTTGTTGAGCCTTGTCTTTCTCCGCCTCGAGTCGGCGTATCAGTTCCTGTATGAGCATGTCGGATTTCTTGCGCTCGGTGATGTCCATGGAAATACCGATGATGCCCTGTATGACGCCTTCATCGTTGAATAGGGGAATCTTGCTCGTATTGAACCAGCGCGGGCCTTCGGCCGTTACCGAGTGTTCCTCAAAATTCAGGCGGGCCTCTCCGGATTCAAGCACGGCGAGGTCGTCCTGATGAAATTTTCTGGCTTCTTCTTCCGGGTAGAGGTCGTACAGACTGACGCCTTCCAGGTCTTTCTTGTCCTTCTGGTAAGCGGCGGCGAGATATTTATTGACCCGGATGAATTTATTTTCCTTGTCCTTATAGAAGACTAGACCGGGTATATGGTCGAATATCGCTTCAAGCTGGTTTGACAGGTTTTTATATTTTTGCTCGCTGGACCGGAGCGACTGCATGCTGGCAAGCCGGTCTCCGATTTCCTTTGTCACGATGACGCAGCCATCTTGTTTCTGCTGTAGCGGCGCGGCGCATACCTCGGTCCAGATGATGGAGCCGTCTTCCTTTTTGATTCCTATGACCGTGGCGCGCACCGGCAGTCCTTCATGCGTCGCCTTGTAGCTCGGGAATTCCTCCGGCGGCATTTCAGTGCCGTCGGACCGCAGGTAGGTACGGTTGCTGTATGCGCCTTTGTTCAGCTCTTCCTCGGTCATGCCAAAGATCTGCGCCAACGCGGGATTGAATCTGACGAGGCGTTGGTCCCTATCGAGTATCGAAATTCCTATGGGCAATAAATCGAAAAGCGTGCGCGATGTGCCATCATCGAAAGTTGAAAAACTGCTCATTACCCCTACTTTACCTTAAGGAATATCGAAGCCTTCTCTATCTCCGCGGCCACCGCGACGTCTATTTCTTCTAGCCATGCCTTGGGTACGCCGAGGCGCTCGAAGGTCTCGGGCGCAATTTTTTCTGGATAGAGGCAGCCTGAAAAGCCTATGCCTTCCCGGCTGGCGTAGTAATCCGCCACGGCCACGGCGAGCACGATATCGGCGTTCTTGCCGTCGAACAGCGTTACGTCATGGTGGTAGCGTATCGCGTCGGCTATAGGCCCGTCGAGGTGCCAGGCCTCCGCTATCATGGAGCCCGCCTCGGCATGGTCTATGTCGATGGCGCGCTTCTCCGCTAGGTGTATAGGGATGCGTTCTCGGTCTGCCAGGGTCATCGCGCGGACGTATTCGTCAGACAGCGCGTTGTTAAGCGGAATCTTGCCGATGTCGTGCAAGAGTCCGGCCGCGAAGAACTCGTCGAGCCGCTGAGCCGGTACGCCTTTTTTCTTGGCTATCATCTTGGCGACGACGCCGACGCACAGCGAATGCCGCCAGAAGCCTTCCATGTTGAGCGCGCGGAACCCCGACTTGTCGGCGAGCTTGTCCAGGATGGCCGTGCTGAGTGCCAGGTTTTTAACGGTGTTGACTCCGAGCATGATGATGGCCCGCACGAGGCTCGTCACCTGGTTCTGGAGTCCGTAGTAGGCGGAGTTGATGAGCTTGAGCACCTTGCCCATCAGGACCGGGTCCAGTGAAATGACCTTGTCAAGGTCGGTCGGGCTAGTCTTGGGATTGTTGCAGATTTCCATGACTTTTGCGACCGTGGTGGGGAGGCTCGGCATGGAGCTGATATACCGGCGAATTTTGAGGATGTTGTTACTTTCCGGCATTGTGCTTCTCCCGGCGCATGAATTCTATCAACTTGGCGAGGCGGGGAGAGATCGGCACGCCTTGTATCTCGGTGGGGAGGGACGGTCCTGTCGCCGGTTTTGTTACCCTCTCGATGATGGAGTCTAGTTTTGACGAGACGCCGCTTTTATCCATGGCTTCCCGCTTTTCGGGCGGCAGGGACTGCGTCAGATTCTTGAGGTACTGGTAGAGCCTTGCCGCTTCCTCGCCGAACGGATCGATAGCTTCCTCGAGTTTCTTGGGCTCCTCGGGGATAAGCGGGGGGGGCAGTTCCGGCGTTTCTCTTGGTTCAGAGCGCTTTTCCGTCAGCGGTTCGGGCTTTGGCATTGGGTCGAATTCGGGTTTCGGTTTCGGCCGCGGCTCCGGTTCCAAATCCAATTCGGGTCTGGAAGGGTTCTCGAAGCCGGCCCACGGGTCTTCATCCTCTTCCTCGGTGATCATGGCCTCGTCGACTTCCGGTTCTTCAGCAGCGGCTTCTGTTACGATCGGAGGCTTTTCTTCAATGATCGGCTCTTCTTCGGGCAGGGGTATTTCTTTGAGCGGAAGCTCTTCCTCGATTTCGTCGGTACCTTCGAATTCGGGTTCGTCTATATACTCCAGCGTCTCTTCTTCATCGAGAACTTGATCATCGAGTTCTCGATCATCGTCCGGTTGCGACAACTCGATCGGATGGATGCCTGGAGGTTTCGGTTTTTCAGAACCGCGCTGAGGAATAGGGTATTCGGGAAAGGGCGGGAACGGAGGGAAAGGCGGAAAGGACGGGTAGGTCGGCTGCGGCGGTTGTTGCTGTAGTTGTTGCTGCGGCCACGGTTGCTCTTGTGCGGGTCTGGCCGCCGGCGCTATCGGCGCTTCCGATTGTACGGGTTTTTCTTCTCTGGGAGGCGCTGGCGGCTCGGGCGCGTTCTTTGGCTCGTCGCCATACAGGTCCTGGCCTTCAAGCAGGGCGTCCACCTCGGGTTCGTCTTCCTCGAACTCAATCAAGTCGTCGTCTTCGGGTTTCTCCGCAAGTTCATCTTCGCCGTCTAGCGGCTCTTCGCGCTCGTCGAGGAATACCAATTCTTCCGCCTCGTCTACTGGGATGGCCTGGGCGGAGCCGAGCCCGAATATGGCGCCGGTCTCATCATCGGCTTCCGAACCGACGGCAGTCTCCAAGGCTGAAGTGGAACGGAGCGCGTCACGGAGTACCTTGACGTTACGGTCCCAGGCGTCGCGCATGTCGGTGGAGTACGCGCGTACGGTTTTCTCGTAGGTGTCTATGGAGTCGTTGAGACCGCCGATGTCGTCTGCCCTGCCGCGTCCGCCGCGGATGTTAACGAGTTTGCCGGCGGCCTCAACCGCGCGTTCCTTATCTCCCAGGGCCTGATAGGCCGCCGAGAGTTCGAACCAGGCCTCCGCGTCGTCGGGTTTAGCGTCCACGAGCTCCCTGAGTATCTGAGCGGCGTGAGTATGTTCGCCCTTGTCCGAGTAGGCGCGCGCAAGCTCAATCCTCGCGGCGCTGTCCTTGGGCCTGGAAATCAGGTATTCCTCGAGTTCGTTGACGGCGGCGCCCGCATCGCCGGCCTCGCGGTACAACCGCGCCAGCTCCACCCTGAAGGAAGCCTGGCTGGGGTCGAGCTTGACGATTTTGCGGTAGACTTCCTTGGCCTTGTCGGGCTTGCCGAGAGACTGCAACACCGTTCCATATATCTTGAGCGCCTCGATGTCGTTGGGCGAGCGCCGAAGGACGTCGCTGACGGTGTCTAGGGCGAGATCCAGGTGGCCTAACGCCTTGTATAGCCTGGAAAGCTGGACCCGGAGGCCGTCGTTGTCGGGCATGAGGTCTACCAGCGTCTGGATCTCGCCCACGGCTTCAGCGTAACGGCCGGTCCGTTCCAGTACGTCCTGGATGTTGACCGCGGCCGTGAGGAACTTGGGGTCGGCCTCGAGCGCCTGGCGGAACCAGGAAACGGCCTCGTCTGGCTTGCCGGACTCCGCATAGGCCAGGCCAATGCCGTTTCGGGCCGGCGCGTTTTGCGGATCTATGGCTATTATCTGCGTAAAGATATCGATGGAGCGCTTCGAGTCGGAATTCTTTGCCAGGCATTCGCCGTAGCGCGTCATAGCCTCTATCCAGCCAGGCCTGCCCTTGACGGCGGCGCCGTATTCGGTAAGCGCGTCCTCGGGCTTGCCGAGGGCCTCGTAGGCTATGCCGAGGTTGTAGTGGAACGATGGATAGTTAGGATCGACCGACAAGCCACGCCAGAAGACCTGTACGGCCTTGGCATTGTCGCCCATGGCTAAATAGACATTGCCCAGGTTGTTGTAGGCTATGACATGGTTGTGGTCCAGTTCGATGGCCTTGGCGAATGACATCTCGGCGGCGCGGAGCTTGCCGAGCGACTTGTGTGCGTTGCCGAGGTTGAACAGGAGTTCCGCGTCGTTGGGCGTTAGGTCGATGGCCCGCTCGAGCGCGGCGAGTGCGTCAAGGGGTTTGTTGAGCCTGAGGTAGGTTACGGCCATGCCTTCGAGCGCGCGTACATCCCCCGCGTCCGCCTCAACGGCGCTTGAGAAGGCCGCAAGCGCATCATTGGGCCTGTTGGTACGTAAGTATACGGTACCGAGCACCATCCGCGCTTCCTTGGACCTTGGTTCCTCGAGCAGTTTTTTGCGAGAATACCGCTCAGCCGTATCAAAATCCCGTAGTTTTAGGGCATTATGGGCACGAACGAGGCTGTCGGAACTTTTTTTCTCTGTGGTCATGGAGAGACCCTCGATGGCCGCGCGCTGGACTCGCGCGATGATGCCCCAATGTGGGGAGGAAGTGCGTCGTCATAGGCGGCGACGGCGATAAAATACAAGGTGCCGTTTTTAAGACCATTGAGAGACAGACTTGCGGTTTTTGAGCCTTCGACGAAAATTGGACTATCGCCTTCGAGAGCGCCCGTACCGAAATAGTCTCCCGACGAGAGTCCATAGTATACCACATAGCCCGAGATGTCCGCTTCCGAGACGGGGGGCCAGACTGCGACTATTCGACCATTGCCTGACGTGAGGAAGAGGCTGGCAGGCGGATTTGGAGCCTGGTCGGGTTCGTAACGTATTCTCATTGATGAAATAACCGGCGATCGCTCGCCGGACGCGTCGGGATAGAGTTCCATCTTGAGCTGGATGTAGCGTCCCTTGGGCGCGGGACCCAACGATGCGAAGGGGACGCCTAGGGTAAACGGAACCCATGGCGGGCTGTCATCGCGCCAGCCGGCCGAAGAATCGGTCGTTCTGTAACTCCAGTGCACCGCCGACTCGCCGGGCGTCCGGACCTGCGCTCCTATGGACAGCAGTGTGGAATTCGTCGAACCGAGGTCGAAGATGGGTGAAAGGGCGGAGGCTCCCCCGACGGGGAATTTCCTGAGCGCCGGTTCCTCCACGAAGGCCTGGACGATGCGGAATTCGTCGATGAGGCCAGTGTAATTCTGCGCTAGCTCCAGGCGTCCCGAGCCTCCGGGTACCGGATTGTAGACCGTGCCGGCCTGTTTACCCGTGGAGGTCGCATAGGTCACCGCTTCGATCTTGCCGTTCATGAGATATTCAAGGAGGCCGGTCGCGGCATCGAATCTGACCAAGTGGTGGGACCAGCCGCCGGGCACGAGTATCGAGCTACCTTGCAGGCTGATACTCGTCTGCGCCCCCGCGGCTCCGCTGAAGAAGTTGAGGAAGCTGAAAACGACCCGGTTTCTGAGCACGAGGCAGGATATCTGCTGCGATTGGCTGGCGGAGCCTACCTTGCGGTTGGCTTTCCACAGGAATACTATCTCGCCGGATTCTGCCCTGGTCGGTTTGAGCCAAAATTCAAGGGACAGGTCGCTCAAGGGCAGATTGGGGGTGAATACCTCGGCCGAGGCCGGTTGCAGCATGAGCCTGGTCGCTGGCGCCCTGAACGAGCCTGAGCCGTCGCCGAACCGTGCCGTGGCCGAGCGTTCATATGGCCCTATGGTCTGCACTGTCCACCGGCCGGTCTCGTCTGCAGGTTGTTCTCCGTCAAACGACAGGTACATGTCGGGGTCAACCGTGGTGCCGGCTCGGCTGGCGACGGCCCGGCCGGCGAGCATTATAATTTCTGGGCCGGTAGCGCCCGGTACGTTTTCCGCTCCATTGAAGACCCATTGCCTGGGCGAGCTCGGCGAGCCGCTAGAACCATCGACGACGAGCGTTTCTTCCGCGCCTGCGCCGTAGGGGAAGGCGGCCGCCAGCGCCAGCGCCGCGACCACGGCGAAGCCGCGGAAAAATGGGTTGCTGGTTTGTTCACGTACAAATGCAATCATGCGTTGTCGTCCCTCGATTTGCGGGAATCGGCCTGTAGGCCGGAGAGGCTCCACTTTTTGTTGAAACCCCGTTATCATATTATCGAAGAATATGGACGAGAATAAAGCCCGGCCTGTCGCCGGATTGCGGAATAGTGCCAAACAGGCCCCCGAAGCGCCGGGAGTCTACCTCTGGAAGGACCCCGAGGGTATTGTCATCTACGTCGGCAAGGCAAAATCCCTCAAGGCGAGGCTCGCGTCGTACTTTTCGGGCAAGCGCGAGATAAAGACGCGCCACCTCGTGGCCAAGGCCGCGACGCAGCCAAAAGTTTCAAACTTGATATCTTTGATTATCTCTTTGCCCGACTTGTTTTTAGCGACTTTAATATAGAGCCACATCACGTCTCCGCATGTTAAATTTCCCACTTTGCCGATGCCATCGGCATTCTTAATTTTTCCCATATTCTTGGGATGGAGAAAATCTCAAAACAAGGAAGACCTCATTTAGTAAAAC
>CAZNCK010000068.1:15218-19622 GCA_964571545.1 uncultured Treponemataceae bacterium
GCTACTTCGGGCCGTATCCGAGCGCCGACGTCATAGATCGCTACCTGGATCTGGTGCGCAGGCTTTTCCCGCTACGGCGTTGCAAGACGATGAGGAAGCGCGAGACGCCGTGCATGTACTATCACATAGGCAGGTGCACGGCCCCCTGCGCGGGCAAGACTACGCACGCCGAGTATCTGGTGCAGGTGGAGCGCGTCGCGACGCTACTGGCCGGCGACACGAATGTGCTGGCCGACGCGTTGCGAGCCGATATGGCCGCCGAATCAGAGGCATTACACTTCGAGAAGGCGGCGGCGCTTCGCGACACGTTCCAGGCTATAGAGTCGTTCCGCGGGGATTCGGGCGTGGTCGATTTTGCGTACGGCGACCGGGATTACGTGGCCTGGGCCTTCGACGGTAGCCTCGTCGACTTCGTGGTGTTCCAGACGCGATCCGGCAGACTCGTCGGCCGCGACTTGTTCAGGGAGCGTAGTTTTGGTTCGGAAGCGGAGGCCGCGGCCGAATTCCTCACGGCGTATTATGGGCCTGACCGTGTGCCGCCACCCGAGTTGTTCGTCAAGAACGCCGAGGGGCTGGATCTTGCGGCGAATTTCCTCAGGCGTGAGCTGAAGGCGGAATTCCGTCTGGCGATGCCCGACGAGCGTCGCCACGAGGCCGCTCTCGCCATGGCCGAGCACAACGCCCGCGAAGACCTCGCCAAGCGCCGGCGCGAATCGGGTGATGTCGAAGCGCTCGAGGCGCTGCGGGCGGCGCTCGGGCTTGAAGCGCTTCCCGAACTGATAGAGGGCTTCGACATAGCCCAGTTATCCGGCAAGCATACCGTAGCCTCGCTCGTATCGTTCAGGAACGGGGCCGCTAACAAGAAGGGTTACCGGATATACAAGATCAAGAGCCTTGAAGGCGCGATAGACGACTTCGGAGCCATGCGGGAGGCCACAGCGCGACACTACACCCATGTGGCTAACGACGAGGCCGAGGCGCCTGACCTCGTGCTCATAGACGGCGGCCGGGGGCAGGTCAACGCCGCGTGGGAAATCCTAGACGCGCTTGGCCTGGATCTGCCCGTCGTCGGTCTGGCCAAGGAGAACGAGGAACTTTGGCCTCACGGCGCGAAAGAGCCTGTCGTGTTGCCCAAGGATTCTGCGGCCCTACGGCTGGTCGTGGCGATACGGGACGAGGCTCACCGCTTCGCTACCGGCATGAACCAGAAGCTGCGCGGCAAGGCTGTGGGATTCCCTGTGCTCGAAGCCGTCAAGGGCGTCGGCTCGACGCGCGCGCGCCGCATCATGGAGGCGTTCGGTTCGCTCTCCGCGGTCGCAGAGGCCGAGCCCGCGTATATCGCGTCGCGCTCGGGGCTGGACCGTGACGCGGCTAGGGCGGTCAAAGAAGCGGCCGGCAGGGCCGCCGCTGCCGGGCTCGGTACAAATTTTGGCGCGAACCCGAGCACGGGCCTGGACGCGGACGCTATTTTCGCGTCAAAGTAGGCCATGATTTCTCGGCTTCCCCTACCTACCATACTAATGACCGCGCTCATACTCGTCGCGGTGCTTCTGCCCGGCTCGTCCTTTCCCGACACTCCCGACATTTCGGGGTTCGACAAGATGGTCCACTTTATCTTGTTCCTGATGCTCGCGGTTTCAGTCCAGCTGGATTTTAACCTGTCCGGTTCCCTACGCCTGTCGCTTGCCGCCGCCGCCCTGATCGTGTTTTCATCGCTGACCGAAGCGCTTCAGCTTCTGGTGGAGGGCCGTTCGGCGGATATTTTTGACCTGTTCGCTGATATAGTCGGCTTGCTTGCCGGCCTGGCCGCTCGACGCCCCCTCGCGACGTTCGCGCTGAGGTTTTATTCCGGTATTAGGCGCAGACTCAAGCGTCACGGAGTATCCTGATGGACATACCCGCCATGCTTCCCGCGTCGCTCCTGGCCGAGCGCCTCGAGTCACTGGCGTATCTCTACCAGCGGGCAGACGCCGCGGTGACTGAATTCGTGGACGCATCCGGCGTTTCCTGCCCGTTTGGCTGCGGATCATGCTGTGAAGGTTTCGTGCCCGACATCCTCCCGCTGGAGGCCTCGTACCTGGCTACCTTCATCGCAGGGACGGACAAGGCAGGAGCATTTGCCCTTGCTGCAACTGGTCTCGAGGCTAGGTTGCGCGATGACGGCCGGCTCGGGTGCCCCTTGTACGCCGACGATCGCCCTTACCATTGTACCGTCTACGAAGCGCGGCCCCTCATCTGCCGGATGTTCGCCTTTTCAGCGACGCGGGACAAGGTTGGCGCTCCGACCTTCTCTGTCTGCAAGAAGGGTCTAAGCGCCAAGGGCGGACGGTCGGCCACTGGCGACGCCCTTCTTGAAGTTTTTGGAGTAGTTCCGCCGGTGATGTCCGATATGGGATCGGAACTGGCTTCTATTGATCCGGACTCTTCCGGAGACAGGAAGGCTCTTCCGCTAGCCCTGAGCGAGGCGCTATCTCGGGTGCTGTTCCTCATCGGCATGAAGCATGACGATCCGCTGGGCAACGGGCCGCCTGTGAGTCCCCCTGTGCCGCAAGCAGGCTGAGATGCCGGGCCGCCTGCGCACTAGTAGCCGGAATACCGATCCAGGTAGCCTTCTCGCGCTACAACGAGGCCTAACCGGCGATCGTTTGCTTGCCGGTGCTGGCTACATGGATGACCCGGCCCTGCTCGCTGCCTATGACGACTACTACCGCCACGTATCACGCGCCCAGATGCTTCGCATCTGTGACCTGACTGGCTTGCATCCGCGATCGGTGCTTGATATGGGTGCAGGACCAGGCTCGATATCGCTCGCGCTGGCTGAACGCGGCGCCCAATCGTTCTCGCTCGTAGACGCCTCAGCTAGGGCCCTTGAGCTGGCTCGCGCCTCGCTGACTGCCGTGGCGAGAGTAGCGGACGCGTCCGGAGAGCCTTTTTCCGTTTCTACGACCATAGCCGACCTCGAGTCGGAAAAAGCCGTACCCGCGGGCTGTTTCGACCTTGCTATATTCGGCCATTGTCTCAACGAAATTGGAACGAGCGACGACCGTATATCCCGGCGATTGGCCGTAGTGCGGCGCGCCGCCGCGGCGTTAGCGCCAGGCGGCGCCGTCCTCGTCATAGATCCGGCCGCGCTCGCCGCGAGCCGCGATGCGCTTACCCTGCGCGACAGGCTGGTCGCAGCCGACTGGCGTGTCCGTGCTCCCTGCACCTGGCCTGGCCCCTGCCCGGCGCTTCTCGCCGGATCGAACCACACCTGCCATGACGAGTCTGCCTGGGATGTTCCCGCCGTCGTTCGCCGCCTGGCTGAGTCCGCCGGCCTGGATCGCGATCTCATCAAGATGACCTGGTATCTCATAGAACCGCCGTCTCGTTCGTCCGGGGCCGCGGATTTGCCGCAGGCCGAACCGGCTTCAGGCGGCGCATATCGTGTGGTCTCCGTCCCTATGCTCAACAAGGGCGGCCGCGTTCGTTACCTGATATGTGGCCCGGGCGGCCGTTTTCCGTTCTCGGCAAAAAAGGACGACGGCGCCGCCCGCCGGGCCGGCTTCTTCGACCTGCAACGCTACGACCTCGTGAGAATCGCGGAGCCCGAGATCAGGGAAGGCGGCTGGGGCTTCGGGCCTTCCACCAGGATAATCAAAATGGACTTGCCCCGAACAGCACGGCCGAACTAGAATGTGACGATGAGTACGCTGTTCGCCTGTTTCATAGGATGGTCCAATACCGGCAAGACTGGTTTTGTCGAGGCGCTCGCCCGATACCTCTCCGCGTGTTCGATACCCTGCGGCGCGCTCAAGTGCGTACGCCATGGCGGTAGCTTCAACCTGCCGGGCAAGGATTCCACCCGCTTCTTCGAGGCCGGCGCCGGAGCGGCCCTCGTATCCGACACAGAGACGCTTCGGATGACGAGGACGCCGCTGCCCTGGGATCGGGCCTGGGCAGCGGCACAGTTTCCCGCGGCGCGCGTTATTCTCATCGAAGGTCGCATCGTGGAAGGCGCTGTCAGAGTGCTTGTAGGCGGCGCCGCTGAAGACGAGGCCGGCTTGAAGCAGCCGTTCGCCGATTTCGATGTACTGATAACCGGACATCCCGGTCTCGCCGCGCGCGCGCGCGCCGCCGGCCTGGCCGTTTTCGGCCCCGAAGACTCGGAGTCATTCGCGGAACGTTACCTTACAGGAGACAGCATGGAAGACAGAACACTGATCGTAACCACTGGCGGCATCGAGGTGCCGCTCAACCCCTTCGTCAAGGAAACGATAGAGAACGTCGTTCTTGGCATGCTCAAGCCGCTCAAGAAAACGGACCTGAACGGCCAGATTGTCATTACGATAGGATCCGCCAAAAAATAGTTAGTTCATCGAACCTTGTGTCCACACCGCAAGCGCTGATGCTCGTTCTAGCGTA
>CAZNCK010000069.1:0-2772 GCA_964571545.1 uncultured Treponemataceae bacterium
CGTCCTCGAAGGCTAAGAGGTGGGTGCAGACGCGGTCCAGGAACCAGCGGTCGTGACTGACCACCAGGGCCGTGCCGGCGAAGCTGTCCAAGGCCTCTTCGAGGGCGCGCAGCGTGTTGACGTCCAGGTCGTTCGTCGGCTCGTCGAGCAGTATGACGTTGGCGCCTTCCTTGAGCATTATGGCCAGGTTGAGCCTGTTGCGCTCTCCGCCCGACAGCACGCCGACCTTCTTCTGCTGGTCTCCGCCCGAGAAGTTGAACCATGAGCAGTACGCCCTGCTGTTCACTTCCCTGACGCCGCCCAGCTTCATGATGTCCAGGCCGCCAGAAAGCTGCTCGTAGACGGTCTTGTTGGGGTCGAGTCCCTCGCGCATCTGGTCGGCGTAGGCCAGCTTTACCGTCTCGCCTATCTTGAGTACGCCGCCATCGGGTTGCTCCTGGCCGGCTATCAGCTTGAACAACGTCGTTTTACCCGCGCCGTTGGGGCCTACTATGCCGACTACCGCTCCCGGCGGCACGGTGAACTCGAGGTCCTGGAACAGCACCTTGTCGCCGTAGGCCTTGGTCAGGCCCTTGGCGTCTATCACGACGCCGCCGAGCCTCGGTCCGGGCGTGATGACCAGTTTCGTCTCACGAATCTTCTCGTGTTCGCTATCGGCGAGCAGTTTTTCATACTGCGTGATGCGGGCCTTGGATTTGGCGTGCCGGCCCTTGGGGCTCATGCGCACCCACTCAAGCTCGCGTTCGAGGGTCTTGGCGCGTTCGGAATTGCCCTTTTCCTCGAGTTCGAGCTGGCGGCCCTTCTGGTCCAACCAGCTGGAATAGTTGCCCTTCCAGGGGATGCCTTCGCCGCGGTCCAGTTCAAGGATCCAACCCGCCACGTTGTCCAGGAAGTACCGGTCATGCGTTACCGCGATGACGGTGCCCTCGTATTGTTGCAGGTGGCGTTCGAGCCACGCGACGGTCTCGGCGTCGAGATGGTTAGTCGGTTCGTCCAGGAGGAGGATATCGGGCTTCTGGAGGAGGAGTCTGCACAGAGCGACACGGCGGCGCTCTCCGCCGGAGAGCACGTCGACGATCTGGTCGGCGGGAGGGCAGCGCAGGGCCTCCATAGCCAGATCGAGGCGGGCGTCGAGGTTCCAGCCGTCCAGTTCTTCGATCTTCTCCTGAAGCTTTGCCTGCTTGTCGGCCAACTTGTCGAAGTCCGCGTCGGGATCGCCGAAGGCTTCGCTGACCTTCTCGAACTCCGCCAGCGCGTCCACGATCTCCTGGACGCCTTCGGAGACGATCTCTCGCACGGTCTTGCCGGCCTCGAGTTTTGGTTCCTGTTCCTGTATGCCTATCGAGTAACCCGGAGCGCAGTTGGTTTCGCCCGCGAACTCCGTGTCCGCACCCGAAAGGATGCGAAGGAGGCTCGACTTACCCGAGCCGTTCAGCCCTATCACGCCTATCTTGGCGCCGTAGTAATAGCTGATTGATATGTCCTTGAGGACCTGTTTTGTACCGTACTTCTTGGAGACACGGTGCATGGAGTAAATGATCTTCTTGTCGTCGACTGTGGCCATGGGGCTATTATACAGGAAAAGCCCGCATCGTTTGAATAGGCTGGAGCGCCCACCCTGAAGGCGCGACTGGAGGCTGGTTCGACCTACCGGTACGTGCTAGAGTGTGCTTGATGGAAATGATCACACCGGCGCGGTTGGACATCCGGTTCGGACGATTCACGGAACGCACTATTGAAAGCGATTTTCGTACGTACGAACTTGATGCCGGATACAGAAGCCTCAGTATTATCCTTCCTTTGCTGGGGGCCATATTCCTGGGCTTCAGCCTGCCGGACCTACTTGCGCTTGGCAAGGGAGGCTACCTCACTGCTCTTTTTCTCGCCCGTCTGGTTCTCTTCATCGTGTCCGTAGCCGCTCCGCGCTTCCTCCGTAGCGATGTTGCCCTGTTACATCGCGAGTTTGTGCTCGGTGGCGTGACTATGTATGGCATTGCAGTATTCGGTTTTGCCATGTTCATGTACCGTAATGGCAACTTCTACCTGCAGGCCATGAGCGTGCTCCTCATGGTGGCTGCACAATCTCTTGTTCCCAACCGCTTTTCAGTCTCTGTAACGATATCGCTAGTCATCGTGGCAATAGGCGTGGTGAGCGTTGAGTTCCGTGCTGAAGTCATGCCGGTTATGACCAAGGCAGCTTTGCTGGTAGATTCTCTGTTGATGACCCTGATATCCTCGATCATCTGGCTTCGGACCTGCAGGTCAAGGCGGCGAGAGTACATCAAATCGATAGAACTCGAGCATATATCCAGGACTGATCCCCTGACCGGCCTGGGTAACAGGCGGTATCTGGCGGATCGGTTTGCGGAGGCCCAGTCTAGATCGGCACGCTACTGCGAGACGTATGCGCTCATCCTGATCGATCTGGATCGCTTCAAGAACCTCAATGACAACTTTGGTCATGAAGCCGGAGACGAAGCCCTCAAGGAAACCAGCAAGCGCTTTTCCGCGGCCCTGCGGTCAGAGGATTCGCTTTCAAGATGGGGGGGCGAGGAGTTTGTCATCCTGCTCTCGTACGCGACGGTTGATGCGGCACTGGAATCGGCCAGGCGGCTCCGTTCGGTGCTTGGTTCGACTCCCATGAATGTTGTCGGTACGGTTACCGCCAGTTTTGGCATCACCCTGCTCCGCTCCAGCGAAGCACTGGCTGATGCCGTGGCCCGCGCTGACCTGGCCTTGTACCGTGCCAAGGCTGCGGGGCGTGACCGGCTT
>CAZNCK010000069.1:2782-5981 GCA_964571545.1 uncultured Treponemataceae bacterium
CATAAAGGCCCGTTCAGCTTGACCCGCTCAGACTGGACTGACGGACGAGAACGAACAGCGGCTGGCAGGAAGCCGGGCCCGCGAATTCAAGGCCATGGCCCATCCAACCCAGATGCACATTGTCAGCCTGCTCTCTTCTGGAGCCAGAAACGTGGGCAAACTGACGAAAGCAGTAGGCTTCGACATGCCTACAGTGTCAAAGCAACTGTCCATACTCCGGGAGGCAGGCGTCGTGCTGGACGAGACCTGTGGCCGGAGCGTCTACTATTCGCTGTACCGCAAATGCATCCCTGAATTCATCCACTGCGTCGACGAAATTGTCATGCACAGGGCCTGTCCGCGGACCTGGCACTACATCGCGGTGCGTGAGCCCGTCAGCCTTGCTCGAGGTTTGACGCTGGCTCTGTTCCAGCCTTTCCATGATCGCTACTGGCGTAGCGCCTTCCTGGTATTGATGTCGTGGATGGTGTGCCCTGAGTCAGCCTGGAACCGGAGGTGTTTAGCCCGTCCGATTTTCTGTTTCCGGTAGATGCTGTTATGCCCTGAAACGAGGTATGAGACGATACAGGCGATGGCGATAAAGATGCCACACTCGGATCCGAAGAGTTCCAGTCCAAGGACTATGCACGCCAGGGGCGTGTTGCTAGCTCCGGCAAAGACGGCTACCAGCCCCATTGCGGCCAGCAGGTCGAACGGAAGCGGGATGATCGCTGCCAGTGAATTGCCGAGGGTTGAACCTATGAAGAACAGTGGTGTCACTTCGCCACCCTTGAATCCGCTGGCGAGCGTGATGATGGTCATGAGGAATTTCACGACTGGATCATACCAGGGCAAGGACTCGACAAAGGATCCTGCGATGACCTGGGTTCCCAGGCCCATGTACCTGGTCGTGCCGCTCATGACGACCAGCACCACGATGACTACCCCGCCTAGCAGAGGCCTCAGCGGTGCGAACGTGATAGTCGATTTGATGAATGAACTGGTTTTGTCCATGCCCTTGCAGAACAGGGCGGCGCAGAGACCGAAAGCCAGACCTGCCGTTACGGCGTACAGGATGTTCAGTGCCGTGACTGGGGGAATGATGGCGATATGATTGTGGGCATGCCCGACATTCCAGGCTCGTGTTGTCATATCGGCTATGATTCCAGCTGCGAATGCGGGAAATACCGCCTCGTATGAGATGGTGCCTACCATATACACTTCAAGCGCGAATAGTGCTCCGGCCAGCGGTGTTCCAAAGACCGACCCGAATCCAGCCGCAATAGCGGCTATCATAAGAATTTTCCTCTCCGCGATGGTGAGCCGGAATGGTTTGCTGAACTGGTCCGCGATGGCTCCAGCCATCTGCAGCCCCGTACCTTCACGCCCGGCAGAACCGCCGAAAAGGTGCGTAGCGATGGTTCCGATGTATATGAGTGGAGCCATCCTGAAGGGCGTGATTTCCCTGGGATCATGAATTGTGTCTATGAGGAGATTGTTGCCGCCTTCGACATCCTTGCCAATCAGGTGATACATGAGGCCGACCAGAAAGCCGGCCAGCGGCAGGAAGTACAACAGGAATGGATATGCTTCCCTGACTGCGGTCACGAATGTCAGCGAGGTCAGGAAGCCGGCTGAAGCCGAACCTATCAAGATGCCGATGACGGTGCTTATGCAGAGCCACTTGAGTATGAAGGAGAGCATGGGATAATGCGCCTGGATCTCATGCGGTTTTTTGACCATGGACATAGCCGCTCGATACTATGCAAGCTGATGGTCTTGGTCAAGGATCGCCTGTTGTGGAGGCTGTACGGGTCCTAGCCGAACGCGTACGATGTCATGGTCAGCGATCCGCCTACCGCCGATTCGTTGAAGACCAAAACGTTGTCCGACGCGCGCCTGGCTCCCACAGTGTAGAGCAGAGGATAGTAATGGTCGGGGCTGGGAACCGCCAGCTTTGCGCCGCTCGACAGTCGCTCCCGGTGGATGAGCGCTTCGTCGTCGCCTGCCAGCACGGCCTTCTTTACGGCTCCGTCGAAGTCCAGGGCCCAGTCGTAACCGGAACCAGGGATGTCGATGGTGGAGAAGTCGACGCGGCCCAGGTTGTGCACCACATTGCCCGAGCCAACGATGAGTATGCCCCTGTCGCGGAGGGCCGCCAGTTGTCGCCCGAGTTTCAGGTGGTGTTCTGGTCCCTGATCCCAGTTTATGCTCAGCTGCACCACCGGTATATCGGCTTCAGGGAACATGCGCCGGAGCACAGTCCAGGCGCCGTGATCCAGGCCCCAGTCGTGGTCAAGAGCGGCCGGTCCGAGGACGTTCAGGGTTTCCGCCGCGAGTTGTGCCAGCTCGGGATCGCCGGGTGCTGGGTAGGAAACCTCGTAGAGTTCACGGGGAAAGCCTGAAAAGTCGTATATCATCTTTGGGGCGGCCATCGCGGTGGCCTTTGTGCCGTGTGTTAGCCAGTGGGCCGAGACGCAGAGAATGCCGCGCGGCCTGGCAAGCGAGGAGCCTAGCTGGGCCCACGCATCCGAAAAATCGGTCTGTTGGATGCCGTTCATAGGAGAACCGTGGCCTACGAAGACCGCGGGCATGGCGTCACGCTGTTGTGGAGCGGCCAACCATTCTTTGATCACAGTATAAGCGGTCACGGTTCGTCTCCTTATCTTTGATGCGAAATCAGGCCTTGGCCGCGAGGGCCAGCCTAGGAGCCTTCAGCGCGTCGCTCCAGTAGGCGAGCTGAGCCAGCATCGCCAGTACAGCAGAGCGTTGGTCCTCGGTGGCCTGGAAGGCTCCCTTGGCGTCGAACTGACCCCAGTAGTTGGGTATCAGCACCGACTCGCGGATATCGTATACTTTAAGCTCGCCCATAACCTGGCGCAACTGCTCTACGGCGCGCGCACCGCCCGCTACTCCGCCGTAACTGGCGAACGCGGCGGGCTTGTAGTTCCACTCGTAAAAAAGGTAGTCAATAGCGTTCTTGAGCGCGCCGCTCATGCCGTGGTTGTACTCGGGCGCTATGAAGACAAAGCCGTCGGCCTCGTCCACTATCTTTGACCAGCGTTTGGTGTGGTCCTTGGTATACTTCTTCATGCTCGCGGGCGCCGCCTCGTCGAGCAGAGGCAGACCCTGGTCGGCGAGGTCAATGGTCTCGAAACGCGGGCCGGTCGGATTGGCGGAGATAAACTCCACATTGGCTTTTTTTCCCTTGCCTATTTTC
>CAZNCK010000069.1:5991-10524 GCA_964571545.1 uncultured Treponemataceae bacterium
TTGGCGGCCGCGTACTCGGCCGCAACGGAACTGAACCAGGCGCCGAAGGTGGCCCCGAAACGCTGGGGCCTTGTAGAACCGATGATGATCTTGATGACGCTCATATATACTCCTTGTCGTCGATAAACATTAGTGTTTATATAATATATACAAAATCCTATATAAAAGGGTAGAGTGCTCTTTAATAAAACGGGCATGGACGAGAAGTCTCATGCTCCAGGGGGAATCATGGATACCGTCATGCTCTATATCATCGCGGCCGTGCTCATCGCCGTGTCGGCTGTCAAGGACAGGGACAAGACAAGGAAGGCCGTCATGAAGGGCCTCAAATCAATAGAGGGCATACTGCCCCAGCTTATCGTCGTACTGATAGCCATTGCGGTGATCCTGTCACTCTTTGACGCGGAGACTATCTCACGGTACCTGGGCTCGGGATCCGGTCTATTCGGGGTACTGATCGCCGGCCTCGTCGGCGCCATAACGCTGATACCGGGCTTCGTGGCGTTTCCGGCCGCCGGCGAACTGTTGCGCAATGGCGCGGGCGTACTGCAGGTGGCCACCTTCGTGTCATCTCTGATGATGGTCGGCGTTGTGACCCTGCCCATGGAGATCAAGTACTTCGGGCGGCGGGCGGCCATTACCCGCAATGCTGTCGCGTTTGCGTTCTCGTTCGCCGCTGCGCTGTTCGTTGCCTGGGTGGTGTCGCTATGAACAAAGTAAAATCGCTGATAGGTCGCTATCGCGCCGTCATCATTGCGGGCCTGGCTCTGGCCGCGCTCGTCGTCTTCATGCCGGAACTCGGACCAAGAGTCGGCATGTCGCTACTGGAACAGGGCAGGACCATGTTGTTGGTGCTTCCGCCGATATTCCTGCTACTAGGTCTCCTGGATGTGTGGGTACCGCGCGAGACGCTGATGCGCTTCATGGGGCCGGGTTCCGGGTTCAAGGGGCTCGTATTGTCCTTTGCCCTCGGTTCGGCCGCCGCCGGCCCGCTGTACGGAGCCTTTCCGGTGGCGGCAGTGCTTATGCGCAAGGGCGCCAGCTTTTCCAATATCCTCATATTTATTGGCGCCTGGTCTACGACCAAAATACCGATGCTGCTCTTCGAGATGAACGCCCTCGGCGTCCGCTTCGCGCTCGCGCGTCTTGCAATAGATATACCCGGTATCATCATCATAGCGCTGGCCATCAAGACTGTCGTGCCAAAGGCCGAGATCGAGCGGATCTATGCCGCGGCGGCGACTATGGACGCGTCGACGCCGAGGAAAAGCTGATTCCGTGAGTCTTGTGTCGGACAGACTCGGTTTACAGCACGACGCGCTCGTCTCCCGAGCGCTTGACCAGGCCCCTGGTCTCCATGCGGTTGAGGAGCGGCAGGATGTACTTGCGGGACAGGCCGGAACGCTCCTTGGCCTCGGTGACCGTGAAGCGGTCGCCTGAGCGGCGGCCGTGGAGTATTGCCGCGACGCAGTCATCGAAGACTACGCGCGAGAAGAACATGCCTGTGTCCAGCGGCATGGCCTCGCCGAAGGAACACAGCGCCTTGAGAGCGCGCGCGTCGGTTTGAGGGGCAGTCTTTCCCGGTTCAAGCCCGGCCTTGCCCGCCGCCGCGAGCCGCGAAAGTACGGCGCGTTCTTCTATAGACAGGTTTCTTGTAGCACCGGGGATGGTCCAGAGCGCGCCGTTCTTTGTTATGGTTTTTTCGGCTTCCATCCGGTTCATCGCCGCCTCGAAGGCATACTCCAACCCGGCTGGATTGCCCGCGGGGTCGGTGACAGTGCCGAAGATTGCCGCGAACATCGAGTCTCCGGTCGCCTTGGCGAGGCCCCCCGGTTCGGCCGCGGCCGCCAGCAACGCCTTCCTGAGCGCTTCCCAGCGGGATGGGTCGAAGAGGTACAGCGTTCCGTCCGTCGGTGAGGCCGCGGGGATTAAACCGGCGTCAGCGGCTGACTCGGCTGAAAGGCCCGCGGGGGCCGTCGCACAGCCGCGGTAGAAGACCTCTATGGCCACACTGTCGACTATCGCGCCCTGGGCGAGGCCGGATGCCCGCATTTTTTCAGCCGCTGCCGCCGCCCGCGGCAGGGCCGTGGCCAGCGCTTTCCTGTCTTCCGGCGCGATGTTTCCCGCGCGTAGGACCAGTCCGCGTCCCAGTAGCTCGGCGCCGCCACGCCTCAGGAGCACGAAAGCGTCTCCCGCGGGGCAGGCCACCGGCGAGCGCGTCGTTATGCGCACGAAGTCCGCCGGCTTCTGGGGCCACAGTTCCGCGTCCCGCCAGGCGCTACCCACGGCGAATTCCGCTTCGATGCCTGAACGGATGGCGGGTCTGCCCCTGGGGTCTTGCGGGCATAATTCTGTTGAGCCGGGCAAGGGGAGCAATCTGCACAGGAACTCGGTGCCGCATACTATATCCGCATCTGGTGCGGCCAGCAGGTCGCCGCGCTCGATATCGCCCTTGAGTCCGGTCAGGGAGACGGCGGCCCTGCAGGTGGGTTCCGCCCGGTCTATGCGCTCGTGATAGCTCTGGATGCCGCGGACCCGTACCGTTTCGCCCCGCGGCAAGAGCCGCAACTCGTCGCCCACGCGCAGTCCTCCGTTCACCAGTGTGCCCGTGACGACGGTGCCGCCGCCAAGCGGGGAGAAGACCCGGTCGACATACAGGTAGGCACCGGATCTGGTCGCGGGCGGCAAGCGGGCCAGCGCGCTGTCTATCGCCGCCTTGAGTTCCGCAATGCCCTCGCCTGTCTTGTTCGATACGAGGACAGCCACCGGACACAGGCCGAACAGCGCCGAGGCCTTTTTCACGGCGTCGGAGGCCACAAAAGCCGCACGCTCCGGCTCCACCGCGTCGGTCTTGGTCACCGCTATGACGACAGCGGGGGCCGCTAGAGCGGCGACTATGGAGGCGTGCAGGGTCGACTGGGGCATCCAGCCGTCGTCCGCCGCCACGACGAGCACGGCGAGATCCAGGCCCCAGGCGCCGGCGACCATATTGCGCAAGTACCGTTCGTGGCCTGGCACGTCGACGACGCCGATGGCCTCGCCATTTTCGCCCGCATACCACGCGAATCCGAGGTCCGTGGTCATGCCCCGGGCTTTTTCCTCCGGCAGGCGGTCCGCGTCGATGCCTGTCATAGCCTGGATGAGCGCTGTTTTGCCGTGGTCTACATGGCCGGCTGTGCCTATGACCCTCATTTGGCAGCGTCAGACAGGCCGGCGTCAACGATGCGTTCCGCTTTGACCCGGAGCGATGCGCTGTGTTCGAGCCCCCAGGAAATCGTATCGGCAACCAAATTCGCGTCTTCGTGCATGAGTGTGCTCATATCGACTATCACCTTGCCGTCGCGCGCGAGGGCTACAAGCGGCACGGATGCCCTGCGCAGAGCGGCCTGCAGGGCGCCGGCGCTCGACGGCGGATCAAGTTCGAGTCCAACGGAATCGAATACTTCATCGGGGCCGGAGCCGCCCCCGGCCGCCGCCTTCGTGTCTATGACGGTGGCTATGCCCTTGGGTAGCTTGCCCCTAATCTTGCGGGCCAGTTTCTTGAGTTCCTCCAGCGGCAAGGCCATCGCCGCGCCAGCCGGCCCCTCTTCACCGTTCAGCCGTTCCACGAGAACGCGTTCCAGAAGCGCGTAAATGGCCTTACCGGGTCTGAACGCCCGGTAGAGCGGGTGCTTCGCCAAACGGGCTATCAACTCCGCTGAGCCCGCGATGATGCCGGACTGGGGGCCGCCGAGCAGCTTGTCGCCCGAGAAGCATACGAGCGCGCAGCCGGCTTCCAGATAGGTGCGGACGGGCGTCTCGCCGGGTATGCGTTCAGTCGTACAGCCGGAGCCCTGGTCGACGATGACGGGTACGGAAACGGGCAGGGCAGCCACGAGTTCGGCTGGAGTCGGTTTTGCGGTGAAGCCCCTGAGCGCGAAATTGGAGGTATGGACGATGAGGGCGCAGGCTGTTTCCAGGCCGCAGGCCTTCCTGTAATCGTCGGCATCGACGATATTGGTCGTTCCCACCTCGACGAAACGCGCTCCGGCGAGTTCCAGGATGTCCGGCACGCGGAATCCGCCGCCTATCTGCACCTGTTCGCCCCGCGCCACGATGACTTCCTTGCCCTGGCTCAGGGCCGACAGCGCGAGGAGCACGGCGGCTGCATTGTTGTTGACGACAAGTGCCGCCTCGGCGCCCGCAAGCGTCGCGGCCAGTTCATGGCAGAGCGCGCCGCGTTTGCCGCGTTTTCCGGCTTCCAGGTCCAGTTCAACCGGCGCGTACCCCGTGACCGCGTCGCGCGCGCCTTCCCATGCCGATATGGAAACGGGAGCGCGGCCCAGGTTGGTGTTGAGCATTATGCCCGTACCGTTCAGGATCTTGCGCTGCCGTTTCCTGTCCATAACCTTGAGCGCGGCCAGCGCGGCAGCCCGGCACACCTTCTCGTCGGCGACGTAGGCTTCGTCGGTAAGAGCGTGCTCGCGCTCGGCGGCGAGCGCCTTGGTCACGGTCTTTGTGGCGAGCGACCTTGAAATGAGGGCAAAATACGCC
>CAZNCK010000069.1:10534-18993 GCA_964571545.1 uncultured Treponemataceae bacterium
CCGTTCGTTTGTGTTCATATACGGAAGAGGCGGGAATCGAACCCACCACCGCGCAGGCGCGGCCTACGGTTTTGAAGACCGCGGGAGCCACCAGACCCCATCAGCTTCCCTGTGCCGCTTTATACTACGAGAGCGCTCGGTCAGCTGTCAACGACATGCATGATTCCGGTTGTACTTGCGTCCTTTGAAATAGGTTGGTATTCTTTGAACCCGAAAACGAGCCGAGTATACGCCCGATTGAAGCGTATGGCTGGCTGAAAGGAGGAAAGCGCTATGGCATTTGGTAAGCAGGAGATTCGCCTTACGTCTATGTGTTCCGCGGCTGGGTGAGCGGCTAAAATGGGCCCCGAAGCCCTGGCGCAGGTTCTGCAGCCATTAGCCGGATTAGTACCAAAAGAGCGCGCCGCTTTCCTCATAGCCGGCCTGGACGAGGGCGATGACGCCGCTGTGTACCGCCTGGACGACGAAAAATGCCTCATCTTCACGACGGACTTCTTCACGCCCATAGTCGACGACCCGTATGACTTCGGCGCCATAGCCGCGGCCAACGCGCTGTCCGACGTCTATGCCACGGGCGGCGAGCCCGTCATTGCTCTCAATATCGCCGCTTTTCCAGCGGAATTACCTGTTGAAGTGATAGCCGAGATAGTACGCGGAGGGGCCGAGAAGGCCTCCGAAGCCGGGTGCGCCGTCGTGGGCGGGCATACTATCATGGACAAGGAACCCAAATTCGGCATGGCCGTCATAGGCTTTGCGCACCCGGACCGCGTGTTGCTCAAGTCCGGAGCCAGAGCGGGAGATATCCTTATTCTAACAAAAGCACTCGGTACCGGCGCCATAACGACCGCTGCAAAGGCCGGGGCCTGTCCGCCTGAAGCGCTGGTCGGAGCCGTGGACTCGATGAAACGGCTCAACCGCGACGCCCTGCGCGTGCTCGCCGGGCATCACGCGCGCGCCTGCACCGACGTGACCGGCTTTTCGTTTGCCGGTCACGCGCTGGAGTTGGCTGACAAGAGCGGGGTAGGGCTCCGAATTTTCGCGAAGGCATTACCCTACCTGGATAGCGCCGCAGCGCTGGCGGCCGCAGGATACTTGCCAGGCGGAGCGAAGAGAAACAGACAGTTTTACGCGTCGCATATAGACTTTGACGCTGGCCTGGACGAGGCGTTCCGCGCCCTCTTCTTCGTGCCTGAGACTTCAGGCGGGCTTCTGGCCGCCATCCCCGGCGAAGAGGCGGAAACCTGCCTCGCCGCGCTGCTCTCGGCGGGCCTGTCGGCGGCCATTGTAGGAATCGTTACTGAACGAGGACAGGGATCAACCATGGTCGTCATCGACCCCTCTGGATCAATAAACGCCTGACATGGAGGCGCGGCGCTGGGGCATCAGCCATAAGTACATACTTTTTGTGTCAGTTGCCGTGTTTGCGTTCATGGTCGCGGCGTTCATGGTTACCCGGACCATGCTTGAAGACTATGCCCTTCGGGCCGCCGACGAGACGGCCGCGCTGATACTTGACCAGACTGAAAAGCGCCTCGTTTCGTTTTTCTCTGAAATGGAAGCATTGTCGAGGAGCCTGGCGTCGACAGCCATCGTACAGTCCATCGATACGGTCGCAATGCGCGATATATTCATATCCTCAGTGGTCGCCAGGAGTCGCTATCTTCGCGCGTTGTACCTGGGAACCGCGGACGGTCGAATGTACGAATGGGGAGTCGGCGCCGAATTCGTCGACTATGCGCCTAGTTTTCCTCCCGACTACGATCCCCGCATTCGGCCCTGGTATCGCAGCGCCCTGGAGAAGGGCGACTTTTCGATTTCAGCGCCCTATCGCTACGCCAGCGTCGACGATATAGGCATCACCTGCGCCCTGCCTGTCAGCGCTCCCGATGGAACCCTCGTCGGTGTGCTGGGGCTCGACATCCTCTTGCGAAGCCTGGGCAGCGTGCTGGACGGGCTGGCCATACCCAAGGGAGGCAAGGCGCTGATACTCGGCTCCGGAGGGGAAATCATCGCGAGCCAGTTCGACGAGGATAGACCGGAGGGCATGATACTCAAGCGTTTCAGCGCCGGCGATGTGCTCACAAGTCAGACCGGCAGCTTTTCTGGATCGATAGGCGGCCAGGCTACGCAGTTCGTGCATCAGCACATCGAAAAGCTGGACTGGATAGTCGTGGTCGCGATGCCGCTCGGGCCCATACGCGAATCAGTTAGAGCGCTCCTGGATCTCATAGGCCTCGTCGAAGTGTTGCTGATGGTTGCCCTCGTCATCGCGTTGGCCATCATCTCCGGAAAGTTGATAGTCGCGCCGCTTGGGCACATCGTCTCGGTTATCAACCGCGTAGAGGGCGGACAGAAAGGGCTCAGGGTATCGGTAAGCTCCTCCGACGAATTCGGCCTTCTTGGCGACGAGTTTAATCGCCTGCTGGACACCGTGGAGGAGTACTCTTCGAGCCTGGAGGACAAGGTCAGGACCCGTACCGACGAGCTCCGCAAGCTACAGCGCGAGAATACGCGCCTGCGTATTATTGAGGAACGCCGACGGATCTACCGCGATATGCACGACACCATAGGCGCAAAATTGACCAACATCTTCTTCTGCAACAGCGTCGCGCGCGACCTGGCCAAGGACGGCCCGGACCGACTCCGCGAATTGCTCCAGTCCGCGGAGACTAATTGCCTGCAGGCCGTCGGCAGCCTCAAAGGCATCATCCTGGGCATGAGCGACGACGATCGTCGTGCCAACTCGTTCGCGCTTGCGGTTTCAGCTGGCGTCAGAAGCAGACTGGAGGCGGCGGGCATTGCCTTCGACTGTGTCGTCAAGGATAAACACGCCATCGAGGAGTTGCCCTCCGCTACGCTGGATGAACTCGAGAAGGTCATCGAAGAACTCGTCAGCAATGTGCTCAAACATTCCTCAGCCTCAAGCGTCAGGCTTAGGCTGTCGCTCGGGGCCTCAGGGCTGTCGTTCCGTTTTTCAGACGATGGCCGGGGCTTCGATCCTCGGTTGACGAGCGTTGGCTCCGGCATTGGAAACATCCGCTACCGCGTAGAAAGCCTCGGAGGCTCAATACGTATCGAAGCGTCGCCCCGGATGGGGTCGCTGTACAGGATTTTAATTCCGCGGGCCGCTCTCCACCTTTATCGCGAGCCAGACCTATCGACCGCTGTGGCGGACCGATGAGCCCCGATAAAATTGAGGCTCCGCCTACAGTGGCCATAGTCGAAGACCAAAAGGAGGTCCGCGAGGGACTCGTCTACCTTCTCGGTCTCGATCCCCGCATCCGCGTGGCGGCCAGCTTCGAGCGCGCCGAAGCGCTGCTGTCGTGGTCTTCCTCAAACCCCGTCCCCGATATAGTGCTCATGGATATCCATCTGCCTGGCATTGACGGCATCGAGGCGACGAGGGCCATGCAGGCCGCGCATCCTGAGGCCATCGTATTGATCCTGACCATCTTCGAAGAACCAGATACAATACTTGCGGCATTCCGTGCTGGCGCGAAGGGTTACATCCTCAAAAACACCAGGCCAGACGCCCTTCTGGAGCAGATCCTAAGCGCCAGGGACGAGGGCTCGCCCATCAGTCCCACGGTAGCCAGACGCCTACTCGATGAACTCAGGCGCGACGGCCAGGGTGCTCCGGCAACGGATTACGGTCTTACCGCCCGCGAGCGTGAGGTGTTGCGAGATATAGTCGACGGTTTGACCTATAAAGAGCTTGCGGAAAAACACCACATCGCCGGTTCCACGGCCAAGAAGCACATGCTACACATCTACCAAAAGCTCAATGTCTCGTCCAAGGCTGAAATAGTCCGTAAAGCGCTGGACGAACGCCTGGTCTGAGCTTATCGATAAAATACACCCTTTGGTGAATATCGCGCCCGCGGAACCCGTCGTACACTCCACATGACGATCCGCGTCCTTTGAGATGTCGGACTATCTTATGAGTTTCCGGAGGCTTCCATGGCTACAGAAAACGTAAAAAAGAAGGGCGCGCTCGATTGGTACTTTAAGTCCAACCTGCTCGCGCGCATCCTGATCGGCCTCGTTGCCGGTGCGATAGTCGGCATTATACTTGGGTTCTTCCCTGAAGCGGTCAAGCCTTTCGTGGACGCCACCAAATTCTTCGGGGACCTGTTCATCCGGCTTCTCAAGATGATAGTCGTGCCGGTCATCCTGTTCTCCCTGATCGCCGGCGCCGCCAGCATCGCCCCGTCGCGCCTCGGCCGCGTCGGCGTCAAGATCATGGTGTACTACCTCCTGACGAGCGCCCTCGCCGTTATCATCGGACTCGTGTTCGCCAACATCTTCAGGCCTGGACTTGGCTTCAACATAGTCGGCGATGCCGCCATCAAAGGCAAAGACGCGGTAACTCCGACAATTTCACAGATACTGCTCAACATAGTGCCGACCAATCCGATTGACTCGCTCGCCAAGGGCGACGTGCTTCCTATCATCTTCTTCGCGGTCGTGTTCGGCCTTGGTATCTCCTATGTCAAGGATTCAAAGAACGCCAAAATAGCCAAGGGCGCCGATACGCTCTTCGACGTCTGCAACGCAGGCGCGGAGACGATGTACAAGATAGTCGGCGGCATCATGCAGTACGCGCCTATCGGCGTATTCGTACTCATCGCGACGGTATTCGCTCAGCAGGGCGCTAAGGCCATTGGCCCGCTTCTCGTCGTCACGCTGACCGTTTACATCGGGCTGATCGTTCATCTCGTCGGTGTATATGGCGGACTGCTTTCGGTCTACAAGCTCGGCTTCGTCAAGTTCCTCAAGGGAGCCAACGAGTCGATGATCACCGCCTTCGTTACCCGTTCCTCCGGCGGAACGCTGCCAATAACGATGCGCGTCTCCGAAGACAACCTTGGCATCCCGCGCGAGATATCCTCGTTCACCTTGCCGCTCGGCGCCACCATCAACATGGACGGCACCGCGATCTACCTCGGCGTCTGCGCCATGTTCATAGGCTACGCCACTGGTAATCCGCTGACCTTCAACCAGCAGCTTACCGTCGTGCTTACCGCCACGCTGGCTTCCATCGGCACCGCGGGCGTTCCTGGCGCCGGCGCTATCATGCTCCTCATGGTTTTGGAGTCCATAGGCCTCAAGGTTACCGAAGGCTCGGCCGTGGCCGCCGCCTACGCCATGATACTCGGCATCGACGCCCTCCTCGATATGGGCCGCACCTGCCTCAACGTCACCGGCGACATGGCCGGCAGCGCTATCGTTGCCAAGACTGAAAAAGAACTCGATATGACCAAGTGGGCTAAGGCCTAAGGTCCAGACGGGAGCGGATAGATGGGCAACGGGTCGGTAATCGTCATAGGCGGGGGAGTCGGGCCGATGGCCGGCGTGGCACTGCACGCCAGAATCATCGAGAACACCCTCACGGACGGTACCGATCAGTCCCATCTTTGCGTCCACCACTATTCCTGTTCTGAACTCGTACCCGACAGGACGGCTTACCTCCTGAGCCTCGCCTCTCCGACTGGAGGCACCTCCGGCGGGGCTCGGGAGTTTTCTTCCGCGTCCGATCCCGCCTTGGGCATGGCTCGCGTGTTCGAGCTTGCCGAGCGTGCCCTCGATGGCCGACCGGCGGTTGGAGGCGTACCCTGCAACACCTTTCACGCACCGGCTATTTTCGACCGCTTTCTGGCCCGGCTGGAACAAAATAAAACTCGCGTACGCATAGTCGACATGCTTTTAGAGACCATGGAACTGATAGGTTTCAGATTGGGTTACGAAACCGGCCGGCCTGGTAAGGGTGAAGTCATAGGGCTTCTGTCTACGACGGGAACGAGGCGTTCCGGTGTGTATAATGACCTGCTTGCAAAATCCGGATACCGCATCCTGTATGTGTCTGAGTCCGATCAGTCGTCGCTCCACGCCGCAATTTACGATCCGTCCTGGGGTATCAAGGCAACCGCGTCGCCGAGCGCTCAGGCTATCGATACAGTCGCGGCCCTGTCGACAAGGCTTGTCGACTCAGGCGCGGCTGCCGTGATACTGGCCTGTACCGAGTTGCCGTTGGCTCTCGCGGGTACGGTGTTCCGCGGCGTGCCGCTGGTCGACCCCATGATTGCGCTGGCCCGGGCCCTCATCAGGGAAGCCGCGCCGGAGAAGCTTAAACCGCTCTCAAAATGATATGGTAGAAGATGAATTAAAGCATGTATTTACTAATGAAAACAGTGCGTGCATAGAGTTAAATCGATTAAAAATAGCAAATTAAAGAATCATCGCTGTTCACCGACATCAAGCCGCTTGCGCCTGTTGTCCAATATGGTTCCCTCGGCACAGGTAGACATTTCCAGCACGCACGGCGCGATGAGGCGATACTCGACTAGGGTGCCGTGTTTTTCGTCATCGATGAGGCCGGCAGCCTTTAATTGAGAAAGGTGCTTCGAGGCGACGGACTTGTCGACGCCCACCTCGGCAGCAAGTTCGCAGACACACCACGGCCTGTCCTTGAGCTTGTCGAGCATATAGATGCGCATCGGGTGGGCCAAGGCTTTGAACATTTCAGCCCGAAGCTCGTAACGTCTCAGTGTTCGTTCATCCATTCCATATAGTTGCAATGTTTCGAAACAAAAGTCAAGAAGATACTTGACTTTTATCTGCAATGTTTCCATTATTTGAAACAAGAGGTTTCAATGGATACCGTCATGCTATATCTGATCGCAGGCGCAGCGCTCGCGGTCTCCCTCGTCAAAGATAGATCGAAAACTTTGATGGCGTTGAAAAAAGCCGTAAAGGCTCTGGAAGGCATACTTCCCCAGTTTCTCGTTGTACTTGCCCTCGTCGCGGTGACCCTGGCGGTATTGAATACCGAAACCATTTCCCTGTTCTTAGGCTCGGGTTCTGGCTTCTGGGGAGTCCTGGCCGCTTCTCTTGTAGGCGCGATAACGCTGATTCCAGGTTTTGTTGCCTTTCCCGCGGCCGCGGCTCTTCTGGCGGGCGGAGCGGGGGCTACTCAGATAGCTGCCTTCGTCTCGAGTCTCATGATGGTTGGTATCGTAACCTTGCCTATGGAAATGAAGTACTTCGGGAAGCGGGCGGCAATAATCCGCAACGCCCTGGCCTTCCTGTTTTCCCTGGTCGCCGCGGTTTTTGTGGGATGGGTGGTATCGCTGTGAATAAAACTCTGAAACGTTACTCCGGTGTCCTGATCGTGGCCATCGCTTTTGTCGCCTTTGTACTTGTTTTTCCTGTATGGCGCGACAAGGCGCTCTCATCGATAGTCTTCCAGGCGAAGACCATGCTTTTCGTCATACCGCCGATATTCATACTCCTGGGACTCCTCGATGTCTGGGTGCCTCGGCAGCGGATGATCAAGTACATGGGCGCCGGCGCCGGGGTCAAGGGGCCGTTGCTTGCCTTTCTTTTGGGATCATTCGCGGCCGGTCCGCTGTACGGCGCCTTCCCCTTTGCCGCCATTCTCATGAAAAAAGGCGCAAGTTTCATGAATATCATGATATTCATCGGGGCATGGTCCACGACCAAGATACCGATGCTGCTCTTCGAGATCGCGGCGCTTGGACCCAGGTTTGCCCTGTCCCGCCTTGCCATCGATATCGCGGGAATCATCATCATAGGTTTTGCCATCAAGGCGATGCTGCCAAAAAAAGAAATTGAACGCCTCTATGCAGAGGCCGCTCTTACGGATTGAGAGGGAGGTAGATATGAAGGTACAGATTCTTGGTACGGGCTGCCCTAAGTGCAAGCTCTTGGAGCAACATGCCCGCGAGGCGATCACCGAACTCGGCATCCAGGTGGATGTGGAGAAGGTCACCGACATCGACAAGATCATGGAGATGGGCGTCATGATGACACCGGCTCTAGCCATAGATGATGTGGTCAAGAGCGTCGGCAAGGTGCTGACCAAAGACCAAGTCAAGTCATATTTGGACGGAGGAAAATTCCATGCCCTGTAATTGCGGAAGCGACAAGGAAAACAATCTCATCTACGCCTGCTCCGGTGCGGCCAATACCGGGCTCTTGGCTGATCAGGTGATGCGCACGCTCAATCGTGACGGCGTGGGCGACAGTACCTGCCTGGCGGCTATGGGCGCCGACTTGTCGGGATTCATCATGTCAGCTAAAAATGCTACGAGGAACATAGTCCTCGACGGCTGCAAGGTTTCATGCGGCAAAAAAATATTCGAGAAAAACGGCCTGCCCTTCAGGCACTTCATCATGACTGACTTTGACGTAGAGAAGGGAAAGACTGCCATCACTGGCGACCTTATAGAAGCGGTTTCAGAGCGGATAAGCCCCCTGGTAACAGCATGAGCAGCAAAGAACTGTCCCCAAACAAGAAACTCCTCATAGTTTTTGGTGTTTTCGTTGCCGCGTATTTCATTCCATGGGGTGCGGCTCGCGTGCTCGGAGCGACCAACGAGGCTTTCCTCATGCTCGGCGAATACGCCCGGCAGCACGTACTGCTTTGCCTCGTGCCG
>CAZNCK010000069.1:19003-19306 GCA_964571545.1 uncultured Treponemataceae bacterium
AACCAGCAGGCGGGGATGCTCTACCTCGGGCCGGACGCCAACAGGTTCACCGCATATAGCGTGGCCTCGGTCTCAGGCGCCATTCTCGCGGTCTGTTCCTGCACGGTGCTTCCGATATTCAAGGGTATCTACAAGAAGGGTGCGGGTCTCGGACCGGCGGTCGCGTTCCTCTACTCCGGGCCGGCAATCAATATTCTCGCCATTGTCCTGTCAGCCAAGGTTTTTGGCTGGAAGCTAGGAACTGCACGTGCCATCGGCGCAATCACCTTCTCTGTCGTCATCGGCCTCATCATGGCCTTCATA
>CAZNCK010000070.1:0-18441 GCA_964571545.1 uncultured Treponemataceae bacterium
CGTCCAGGTTGACGCCGAAAAGTTCTATCTGCCCGAAGATGAAGGCATAGACGTTACCAGCGGTCTTCGTATCGCGGATGACGCCGCGGATAAAGATAGGCTTGGAGTTGACCGCGCTCACGGTAAGGGCGCCGGCCGCGCTCTTCTTGACTATTTTGAGGAACTGGTTGAGAAGCCCTCCGGACTCGCCGGTGACGCCGAGCGTGAATACGCCCTTGAGCGTTCCTTCCGCGTCGCTCTTGCCCTTGCGGTACATCTTGATCCTGTTCCGCAGGAGCGTGGTCTCCACCTCGACGGCGGAGAAGCTTGCGCCCCAGCTTGACGCGTCGAGGAATTCCTTCCCGATGACGAGCTTCGCCTTATCTCCGGCTATCGGAACCTCATCGCCGTCCGCGGGGTAGACTTCTCCGATTTCGAGATTACCGAAAATGCTTCCGACCGCGGCCTTCGCCGTTATGAGCCATTCTCCATAGCCCTTACCCGAATCGGCGGCTCCGCCGGCCAGGACATCGAAGGTCTTGACCGCGTCGCCTATCTGTTCGATTCCGAAGTCGACGCTCTCTATCGTGGCATCGTCGCCAATCAGAACTACTGGATCGTACATCGCTATTCCTTCCTTTCGTGTTTACCGCGGGTCGTGCCCGTACTTTTCGTATCCACTGGTTTGACATCCACGACGTCTTCCGCTACTTCAGCGGTCTTCGGATTGAGCCGCGGGATATCAACCCTGATCTCCATACCCAAAATCCGGCTTGACCACACGACGTGGTCGAGATGCTTCTTTCCATCTTCTTTTCTATACTCCTGGCGAACGACGGCGTCGGGAGCCGACTGAATGCGCCTGAGCGCCCTTTGATCATCCATTACGACTCTCCTTTATCGTTCGGGCCGTTCGCCACCTGGCATTGCCACGTCGAGCGAGAACGCAACCTCGACCATCATCACGTAGTGCCCAGAAACGGCCGAGGCGAAATCGCTCGCATCGGTCTTCTTTATTTCCACGACACCCTCGGCGCCTTCCGCGGCCCAGCGGTGCGGTATGAAGGGAAGGAACGCCGAAACGATGGCGTCGGCATCATTCTCTGTTTTGGCCCACACCCTTATCCCTATAGGAAGGCGTCGGGTTCCGCGTATGAAATACTTTTCCACGCCGCCGCCCGACGCCGTACGAGCCGCTCGCCTCGAAGTCGTGTTATCGAACGACCCCGGAGCCGAGATGAGCGACGCGAACGGATGGGCGCGCTCCAGGACCGCTTTCTTCTCGTCGGCCGCGCTTCGCACGATGCGCGTCAGCGATAGCCCGACCGCTGGATGCGCGGTAAGCACGCTCGCGAGAATATCCTTCGCCTCGGTAATCATGTCGGCAACCCCAATAGTTCAAGGATGGCCGGATCTCCAAGAATCCGGTCCGCGAAGTCAGGAGGGACGCCTAAGTACGGACGAGCCGGGATATCGCCGAACGGTATGCTATGGCCTCGGCGGGTCTGCCCGTAGGCTCCCTTCTTCGCGCCGAACTGATGCGTCGGCGCATGCTGCATATTCGAGCCTACGGCGACGCCTCCAGCCAGAACCCCATAATCGATCGACCTAAAGAGGTCTCCGTGACGATCAAGCTTCTTACTTCCCGGCCCGCCCTTTTTTCCTTGCTTGGCCGCGTACGAAGGCGACCAGGGCGCCCAGGCCTCACCGGTCGTAGGATCGGATTCAGTGGCGAAGGCATCCTGCGCGATGTTCTTCAGTTCCGCCCCGATGAACTCAAGAAATGCCGTCTGGTCGTTTCCAGCCATACGCGCGAACGCGTCGCGGGCTGCCGCCCATGCTGATTCGTCGAGCTTTATCTCGAGTGCGGCGCCTGCCATCAGCGATACCCCGACATGTCCATCTTGGGTTCCGCGCTATGCCGTACTCGACTCCGGCCGTTCGGGTCTCCGGGAGGAATACCGTCCTTGTCTCCACCGTCGAACTTGCCCTCTGCCCATTTCTCGAAAAAGCTACGGATGGCGGCTGCCCGCTTGGATATCTCCTCTTCGCCATCGGCACCACTAAGGAAGCCCGAGCGAACCACCAAGAGGTACCCGGCGAGATCCGCCGCGTAGTTGGCTACATACGACGGTACGGGGTCGAGCGGCAGACGAACGCCGGCGAGCGCCAGGTATCCGTCTATCTCTCCGGACGCATCCGCGCAGGCGGCATCAATAACGGCCGGGTCGTCATTGGCCCAGGAGAGGGCCTTGGCTCCATACCGGGACGTTACGTCGGCCGCTGCGCAGTACGCCATAATCACTACCTTCCTTAAGCCAGAACGCTCTTGATGACGTACAAGCAGTCGGGCGCTACGATGCGCTCATCGCCCACGAGCGACACCTGTACCATGTCCGTACCCTCGACGCCCTTGTCCGGGTCGTGCCACGTGCGGGCCGCAAACCCGGCCACGTCCATGCCCGGCGCCTTCTCGAGGAATACCCGCCCGGCGGTCGGCACCTGGTCCTCGGTGGAGACGTACGCGAAGGCCGCGAGCTTGTTCCATATCCTGGTCATGCTCACGCTCTTGTCCGCCTTCTGCCTCGGCCCGGCCCATTGCGCCTCGGATACGATGACGTTCTCTACCTCGAACATCTCGGCGAGGAGCGCCATCGTGACGATCTGGGTGCTGTTGACGCCGAGCTTGGCGAGCACCTTGGCATGGGACTTGAGCGCGAGGTACACATCGTAGGAGAGGGCGAGCGTATTCGGCGTGAACCAGAGGTTAGTCCGCGCCGAGGCAGCCACGGCGAAAGGATCACCGCCCGAGGCGTTCCACTGGTTGGTCGCCAGCTCGCCGGCGCCGGCCAGGGCTTGACCGTTCGTGTGTGCAGATATAACGGCCGCGATGCGACGCTCTTCCTGGACAAGTAGCTTGTACGTGAGACGCTTGACCGCGTCGCGTTCCTTGAGCTTGAACGGACCGTCCATCTGGCGGTTCTTGCGTACGTCTATTCCTTCCTTGAGGGCATGCGGCACGCAGTGAATTTCCTTGAGTTCGCCGGACAGATCCGAACGGCGGGCTTCGCCTTCGTTGCTGTTGATATTGTCGTCCGGCACGGAGAAATTCTCCTTGCCGAAGAACGGGTACTTGCCGTCATCGCGATCTACTTCCGCGATCGGGAAGAGCGCCCGGCCGATTATGCCCCTGTTCATCGTGGCGGCATAATCTACCGCCATGCCGGACAACAGAGGGTCCAAGTATCCTTTCGTTCCGCTTAAAGGCATCCTAAAAGCTCCTTTCAGTGCTCTGTATCGAGCGACTTAGGCCAAGGACGGGATGTATGCCCGCTGGACGAAGAAGTCCACGAGTTCGCCATCCGCGCCCGGTTCCATGAAGAATCCAGCCACCGTCACGGGGGTAGCCGGGGCGGCGCCGAGCACCGCTATAGCGCCGGTGGCGTCCGCGACCTTGCCGAAAGAGAACGCCGTCACCGCGCCGGAAACTCGCACCTTGCAGAGGCCGTGCACCGTGATTCCGACGCTGTCGTTGGTATTGGGTTTGTCCTTCGGCTCGTTGCCCATGGCGGAGAATACGCCTGCGAATACACCCGCACCCGCGTCTCCAGGCAATGCGACGACACCCTCGCTCGCTCCGACGATGACGGCTGATCCCGGAGATATAGCATCCGAGTATTTAAAGCCGATGATTGCAGCCATGTCTTACCCCTCCTGCCCGAACAGGGCGGGCCGCTCTTCGTGGAGCCGCCTTGCGGCGTCCTCGTAAGAAATCTTTTCCTTCTTCGCGAAGGACTGAATCTCTTTTACGAGTGAGCCGGATAACGGCTTTTCGCCATCAGTCCTGTCTCCCGTCGCCACATGCTCCCGCCCGAGGCCTATGACCGGCGTGACTTCGTCCTTGGCAAAGAGAGCCCTTAACGATTCGCGCTCTTTCTCGCCCAGGACGATATCCACGCTCACGGCTTTCTCGAACTTGGCGGGCGTGAGCTTGCCTGAGTCCCGAAGGGCGCCATAGTATGCCTCCGCGTCCTTCTTGGCCGCGCTTGCCTTGGCGTCGTTTTCGGCGGCCGCGAAAAGCTTGAGCTTGTTCGCCTGCGTACCGTTTTCGGCCTTAAGCCTCGCGACCTCCTCCTGGAGTTCCTTTTCTCCCATCGTCGATACCTCCATACCGGATTGGAATGCCGCGGGGCCTTTCCCCGCGAGAGATGCTGATGCTGTATTTAATTCCGCGTTCGCGGCTGCGCTCCCAGCGCCGGCCACCGCGGCCATAGCCAATAGTTCGCCGACGGCTCCGTCGGGAAGGCGCCGGCAGAAGTGCACCATCTGGACGCCATCGGACGGAGCCTCCTCGCGGCGGCCGAAGCCGACAACCTCGAGAAGCTTCCTGAAGAGCGACGGAACGCGGGCCGTATTGACGGCCGGGATGCTCCTGCCGAGGAAGGCGACGCGTACAAGGTACGGAGGCGTCTCCGCTTCCTTAAGGTCGCGCTCAGCAATCTCCGCCGACACGTATCGGAGATTGCGGTCCGTGATCCAGGTCTTGAGTTGCGGGCTAATCTCCTCGTTCGGAATGTCGGCAAAAACCTCGCCAGCCTCGTTCGTAGAGAGGGCCTTTACCCACCCGTAGGCTAATTCATTTTCCAGCCGTTCCACGAGTACGTTATCCATGTGACCGACGACGGCAGGCGCCTCGATGCCATTGACCGGATCGTACGCCTCTACCAGTCGACGTACCCGCTCGATAGGCCATGACCCCCGCGGGTATTCACCCGCCTCGAATATCTTGAGAATCACTGAAGCACCGCCTTGTCGAAGAATGTTTCGGGGTCTGGTCGATCGGCGTACGGCGTGAACTGTCCGATAGCCTTATGGAGTTCCCAGTGAAGATGCGGACCCGTGGAGAAGCCGGCGCTACCGACGCGACCGATAATGCCACCGGCCTCTACCCAGCGTGGCGAATCGAAGGTGTGCATGAGTTCGGATACCCATCGCCCCTCCGACTTCTGTTCGACGTATTTCCATCTCCCAATCTCGCGCTCGAAGATGGAGCGAAAATAGAAGTGGGCCATTACGTGCACGAAACCAGTCGAGGCTCCATGAAGTACGGCAATCGTCCCATATGTATCGTAAAAATAATTAACGAAAGGAAAGGGACGCGCTTCAAGGCTTGGAGCGGCATCGGGCCAGAGGCCTGCGCCTTCGGGCCTGACGGCTCTATAGAAATAGAGCTTCCCGGCTTCTGGAGCCAGGACCGGTGTTCCGGCCGGCGCACCGATATCGACCGCGCCATGTACGTGGTCCCGTTTATCCGGAGAAACGGACAAAGGGCGAGGATCGCTAAAGCGGGCGGTAATTCGGCCATCGGGTACTGGGTATCGCATCGTCATGAGACGAGAATACCAGGAGCCCGCTACGCTGCTCCCGTGAAGAAATTCAGTTTCTGGTTGTGGGTTTGTTGACCGACGGCAGAACGCTGCCAGTTTCGCCTAGAGCGTACAATGGGAACGTGGTATTGTAAAGAGGCGGTTTAATTCATGCATGGAAGCGCCGAATCAGCGAGACCGGGAATTGGCTCCACTCCGTCGAGCCGCTGCTGGGCCATCCGATGGTATGCCTCGTCCAGCTCGAACCCGAGGTAGCGCCGCCCCGTTCGGCGCGCCGCGAGCGCCGTCGTTCCCGAGCCCATGAACGGATCGAACACGAGCGCGCCAGGCGCCGAGTACGTTCGGACGAGATACTCGAAGAGTGATAGCGGCTTCTGCGTCGGATGGCGCCCTTCGCCGGCACCATCTTTATCGAAGGGCAGGAGACTTGTCGGATAGCGCTCGTGCGACTCATGAGCCAGTGTCTTGTACCGAGCATATACGCCAGGCTTATCACTTGGTGCGCGCGCCCCGCTTACACGGATCTCGCCGGGCACCATCTGCGGATTGTAGACTGGCAGCTTACGGTAGAAGACGAGCACGAGCTCGTGCTGACGGAGCGGCATCCGGCGCGCATTCAAGAACCCGACCGGGTTCGACTTGGCCCAGACAAGGTCGTAGCGAAAGAAGCGACGGTTCGCGTTTATCACGTCCGTCGCGAACGGCTGGGTCGCCGTGACGACGATCGCTCCACGATCCGGCACGATGCGGTTGAACTCTCGCCACATCGCTTCCAGGTCAGGCCGCTTGTCCCAGGCGCACGCGGTCACGCCATAGGGAGGGTCGGTAAGTATGAGGTCTACGGAGCCATCCGGCACGCGTCGGATTCCGCTCTCGTAGTCCTCCCGAAGTATCGTGTCCATCAGGATTGCGGTCATGGTTTTCATGGTTGGCGACAGTAGCGAGGTACTACACATTTGTAAAGCTATAAAGCGAGCTAATCGGGCAGGCCAAACGCAAATACCGCAATCCTTCAACAGCCACGCAAACGACTCGCTTTAGGCCTAGGCTACGCCAACCCTGAGGACCGGGGTTAAAATCGTTTTTGAATGGCTTTTGAACGCGTTTAGGGGGTATCCCATATTCATATTAAAACACCAAAACAGAGTCTTCGGAGGATAAACATACTGGCATCTGATGTTTTCTTGATTTTACATGTTTTCCGCGGAAGGTCGCAGGGATCTTATTTCGTTTTGTGTGAACACGGCGAGTAGTTGATTGTCTTCCAAAGCATTGTCTATCCATTCAGGATTCGTTGCCAACAACTGTTTTAGTGCAGCGCTTGCCGCGTTCTTATTTTCCTGCATCGCATACGCGCAGGCTTCATTGTATAGTACTTGGGGGGGGAGTGGTTTAGTTCCCGCGATAGTCTTCGCAATAGAAAGTATTGATAAAGCTTCGACAGGGAAGCCGGCATCTAACGCAAAAGATGCGGCATTAAGATGGACCTTGATATCTGATCCCGCCTTTTCAAGTACATGTTCATTTAAAATAAGCTTGATCGCCTCAAGCGGTTTGCCCTTATCCCGCATGCAGATCGCTTTATTCATGATCGAATTAAACAGGTTCCCATCGAGTCGATAGGCTTGGTCGTAATAACCTATAGCTTCATCAAGCTCTTTTTGCTCCTGCTTCAACCGCCCAAGCGAGTAAACATATTTAGCTTCACCAGGGTATTCCCTTTGAAGCCCGAGCAAAACCTCTTGAGCTTTCACGAAATTCCGGTCCTTGAAGTATGAAGCGGAAATCATGAAGCGCTGGCTGGGCGTTGGCGCTTTTTCGTTTTCCCGTAAGAACCTGACTGCTGGCATCGATACCACGCTCCCCACTTCTTCAATATCCTTATCATCTATTGGCGTTCGGTCAAGTGTATCTTTGACCATTTCAAGGTTTTCACCCAGCAACTTTGCGAATGAGGTTTTGATGTTTTCAATCTCGCCGCTTGCAATTTTTGCCGTAGTGAGATTTTCAACAATCTCTTTGCGTAGATTTTCAGCTTCATCACGAGCTTTATGTGCGGTTCCTAGGGAAGTCAAGCCTAGAGCAGCAGCTCCTATTCCGAGCAAGGTTGTAAGAATAGAAATACATGTCAACCAGAAATTGAGTTCGTTGACAGACTTTTCATACACGGCGTCTTTCAGATTAAGCGCATCTTCTATTCTTGCCTCAATCAGTTCAAAGCGCCGGTCAATCTCTTCGATCGCGTCCCGCTGTTTCTGAACGTTACCCCATCCTGAAAAACCTTGAACAGGATGAGTCCCATCCAATCTAATCGATTGACCGCCTGCTGGAAAAGTCAAAAAAAATAGAACTGCGAGGATCAACGCCATGATACGAAGTACCAGGGCTTGTGAGGTCCTTCGCGTTGTGCCCTTACCGTGACAACCTCTCCTTTTTTTGCTTTAACTTGTGAATCTTGCTGCTTTTCATAGTGAACAGATATTAACTTGCTTTTTTTCTCGTCTTCAACATAGATCCCGAATCTCAGCTCTCTTCCCTCATAATGCTCAAGTTCAACAATTCTTCCTGCGAAAACTTTTTCTTTTTCAGGTTCGATAATAGCAGCAAGAGCTTGTCTTGTCTTGTCCAAGGAAGTTGCTGCCGATGGAGTAATATCGAAGCTGGAGCTTTGCAGAAGGGTATCGGAAGCTCCTCCAGTATTTACTCTAACCGTAACTGACTGGCGAGCGTCACGAAGTTTGTCAAGCTTTTGCATCGCAGAATACGCCTGCTCGTTTTTCAATCCAGTAGCTTTTTTAAAAGCATTTATCTTTTCAGCCTCGCTCTTTTCAGGATCAGTAAGTCCTGATGCTGCTGAGATCACTTTACGGGCTGCTTCCTCAATTTCTTGTATTTGCTTTTTCATCTCAGGTGACAACGGAATATCGCGATCGGTATTTGTGACATTGTAATCACCAGCGAGACACGAACTGCCTGGAACTAATGCACAATAGTGCAAATCGATCTTTTCACCAAAACCCGGCTTTATTATTGCCATAATGCTTTTTATCGTGTCTGCAAATCTTGATAAATCATCTGTAACAAGTTGGCCCTTGCGTGAGCTCTGTTTCAACTCGATAACCACATTGTGAATATCTCTTTGCGCTTTTGAAAATCCTGAAGCTTCATCATGAGCCAATTGCATGGCTTCTATGGTACGCACAAGGTGGCCGGGCGTTTTTCCTGTACGTTCCTGGACCTTCGTCAAATGGGCGCGCATGTGTCCAATATTTTCCCAAGTGGGGGTATTACCGGTTGAAACTTCAATCACATCGTATTTTCCCATCATACGGAACGCCTCCCGTCCCGACCAGCCCTGGCCTTCATACTGAAGCCGCCAAGCGATGTTTTCAACATCTTCAGCCGTCAAAACATTACCGTCTATTTGATAGACAGGTATTCCGATTATATTGGGTTTTCTGTTCGGCCCTGGTATTGTGCCAGGAATAGGATAATCTTCCCTGCCAAATGGAACAAGCGGCAAGTATGCATGAATGTCTACGTTTTGTTGTTCTTCACGAAAAAAGAAAAGAACAGAACCGTCACCCTGTGCCCCGGTCCAATCCTTCACAACCTTTTTTAAAATGACAACCGATTCTTTTGACCACTTTTTTTCACGAGCCAAAGTAACAATATCCTGCTGCTTTGCTACTGCGATGATCTGGATCATTTTTTACCCCCTCTTGTAAATATTACTTAATGCTGATGTTTATGTAACCAAGAAAACACCCTTCCATGTATTACCAGGTTGCCGGTTTCTATCGCCTGGGCGCCGACGATCTCGGCGTCTGGGTAGCGGCGGGCGTTCTCGCTGGCTATCACTATCTTCTGGTCGGAGAGGCGGTACTGGAGGCGCTTGACGCGGGTCTCGCCGAACATGCTGATGACGAAGATGCCGTCGCCTCGGCGGTCGTCGCGATCGAAGACGGCCCAGTCGCCGTTGTTTAGGGTAATGTCGGTCATACTGTCGCCGACGACCCTGACGATACCGCAGTTGCATGCCTGGCGGCCGCCGAGGAGGTCGTACATGATGGGTTGGTAGCTCTCCGTCTCCTCGAGCGCCTGTGTCGCTTCCTGGCCTGGGCCGGCCGACGCGGTCTGGCTGAACATGGGGATGAACACCACGCCTTCAGGATCTGGCTCATCGAGACGTATAGGCTCTGGGTGACCCTTCTTGAATTTGTAGACCGTGACGTCCATGGGCATGCCGAGCATCAGCGCCCGGCCTTCTTCATACCCTGGTGGAAGCGGCGCCAAGTCGGTCGTTCTACGCCGTTCTTCTATATAAGGAACGGCGTCCTTGATGTGGCTAGAGGTTTGTCGTTCGTCGAGATTCATATTGACCCCGGAGTCAACCAATTGGTTAATCACTTTTTCGAGCACGCGCGGGGTTCCAAAATCTGGTTCTCGCCCTGGTATGAACATTGGTCCTTTTTCTACAAGATAATTCGGACTCAATCCGATCCGATCTATAAGACGCAATAAAAAGTCAGAAGATGGATTTTTAGAGCGTCCCTTCTCAATATCGTTAATGAGCTGCGGTTTTACATCGAGAACCTTAGCCATATCCGCCGAAGACAGTCCTGTCTTCGACTTGATACTGTGAATTATCTCCGACCAATCTTTGACCATCTCTTGATTCTCCGATTTATCATATTATCCGCTTGACACATCCGATAAATCGGACGATAATCTAAATATCGACGGTTCGTTAAGGAACCTTGAACGGTAAAAAGAAGGATGGCCACAGGGGCGACTAAACCCGGCCATCCTTCACAACCCGCCCCAAAGGGCATGGAGGTACGAAGATGATAGAACAGAATCAGTCAGGGCGCAAGAGCGGAGAAGACGGGGTGGCAAGAGATCCCCTTATCCGCTTCAAGTCCATTGATATGCACGAACGTGAGTTGCTAATCGGCGCTTACACCTCTTCCCTGCCCACACTCAATCGTGTCCGTAAGATCCATTGCGGGAAAGAGTTCATAAAACTGATGGATAAGGTTCTGCGAAGAGCCTTCCAAGAAGAATCGGTATTCGCGAGCATGGAAGACGCTCACCTCATCCTTCATGCACGCGAGATACCGCTCATGAGACGAGTGTTTCTCGTCGAGGCCTGGGAGCTTCTAGCTTCGCACTTGACCCAAGAGGAGCTGGCCCGTCCGGAAATCATTGTCCTGGCAGATTCAGTTCTTCGGCTTCGGGTAGTTCCTGATGAAGAACTATCGCCAAGAATATCGGAAGACAAACTCACAGAAAAAGTCGTTTCCGATATTCAAAAACGACATTTAAGGCAGTGGCTTTAAAATGGCTTCTTCATATTCCTTCGCTATTAGGAGCACAGCATCAATAAGTTCAGGCACGCTTTCTGGGCGCTCTGGTGATGGTTTTACGGGGGCATACATCTGCATATGCAACAAGGCGAGTTCAATGGCTCTTGCTCGAATTTCTTCTTCTCTGGTCATTATTTCTTCCCTCCTACGGGCTTTTATGGTTCTTGGTCGATCCATTGTACGCCCGCGGGAGGGTTCTTCGCAATTTTCTTTTCAATCGGCGGCCGCGACCGGCCGCGAGGAGCGCATATGAAGTCAGAGCACAACGCCACCCGGATAGCCGGGCAGGCCGCCCATACAGACCGCGTCTATGGGCGCGGTAATCGAGAACAGGCCGCCTGGATATTCTACCAAATGAGGCTTCACAACATGACCCAGCGGAGCGTCGCCGCGACGGCCGGAGTCTCCGATACCATGGTCCGCTCGGTCGCCTCCGGCATACGGACCTCGGCCCGCGTCCAGAAGGCCATAGCAAAGGCCCTAAACTTTGCGAGCTGGGCCGCGCTCCTTGCGGCATACGCCGAAGAGGTAGCGGCATGAGCGATACCAAGATCACCTATCTGGTGGATGGCCACGTTCGCACGCTCGTGTTCCCCGAATGCGAGCCAGCGACGATGATGGAGGACGGCAAGGGCAATCTCCTGTCGCTCGCCAACTGGGGCGAGCGCTACCTCCGCAAGTATGGAGCGAAAACAATTCGCATGATCGAGAGCCTTGAGGGCGACTTCAGTAGTCGCATGGTCATTGCGGAAGGCACGACGGCCTACGGTCAACCCGGAGGCGCAGCATGAGTGCCAAAGTCGCCTATGCCGACACGGTGAACCGCTTCGTGATGATCTCCTACGACGAACCGGCGCCTGCGCTCTCCTATGACCTCAAAGCGTACGGTATCCAATATCTGCCGAGCGACAACCTTCGGTGCGTCAGCATCCTGTACGCCGACAAGCTCGAAGGCACGGCTCTTTCCACCTTTTCTGGAGCTTGCCGGGACCTCGTAGGGCTCCTCATCAGGTCGACCGATTCGAAGGCTACGAGAGAGCGCTTTGCCATGGCGCTGTCCGTCGTACAGGCCGCGCAGTCCATAGAGGTACCGGCATGAGGCTCAACCCGCTCCGCGCGTTCAAGAGCTATCGCGTACTCGAACGCGCCAACGATGCCCTCGTCACGAGGGTCGAGACCCAGGCGGAAGACCTCGAACGATTCCAGTCCTGGGCTCGGGCCCTCAACGGAATACCGCAAAGCATGGAAGCTAACCTCAATCTGATCGCGGCGGCCTGCCCCTACCGGTTCCGCGTCGGTGTCAAGAGAATGCGCTCCTACGATGATATTGGCGCTCAGGTAACGGTTACCTTTACCGGCTGGCCGGAGTCGCTCCTGGCTCGCATACGGCAGGCTGGCTATATCGTCCATGCCTGGGATATGGACGACTGCGCCGTCGTGGTCTCCGAAGCGCCGGGCCAGCACGGGAACGCATCGGTTTCAGCACTCCAGAACAAGACCGCATAACGCATACAAGGATCAAGGAACCGCCATGACCTATGACATCGAGATGCTACCAGTCGATCGCCTGACCCCTCACCCGGAGAATCACCGCTACTTCAGCGATATGCAGGGCGAGATATGGAGGGCCTTCGTGGCCGATATTGCCGAACGTGGCATCAGGAACCCCCTGACCGTGGACCGGGCCAATGGCCAAGTGGTCAAGGGCAACCAGCGCCTGCGCGCCGCCCTGGAACTCGGCATAACCGAGGTGCCCGTGCTCTGGCAGGACTATGATGACACTGACGAGGCCATAGACGACCTCATCCGGGACAACGTCATGCGCCGCGACCTGTCATTCTTCGAGAAGTACCGCCTCGTGGCGGTGCTCCAGGAACGCATCCAGTCGCGCCAGGGCGAGGGCGGGGGTGAATCATCGCATAAGGGTAAGAAATCGACTTCGCTTCAAAATGAAGCGAAGTCGGAAAAGCCAAGCGACCAGATCGCCAAGCTCCTGGGACTCCATACGACTGACCTCGCCGCGGCTAACCTCCTGTCTACCCTGCCAGCCGATGTACAGACCCAGTTCTACAAGTGGGCGGAGTCGTCAAACCCGACGCGCAAGGCCGCCCAGGAGAAGATCAAAGAATTGAAACGCCTCAAGGCGGAGGTAAAGGAATTGAAAGGCATGAAGAAACTGGTCCAGCACAAGGAAGAACTGGAGGAGGGTTTGGCTCTCCTCAATAAGGAAGGACATGCCCGGCTTGCCGACGCGGAGGCCGCCAGGCGTTTCCACAGCGCCCTTGTGGCCGGCTGGGACTGGCTCGGCAAGGAGACTGCGGCCGTCCAGGCTCTGCAGGTGACGCCCAAGTCTATCAGCACGCTCGCACCTATTATAAACGAGTACCTGCAGAACCTTGACGCCTACCGAGAGGCCCTGCGCGTCAAGTTCACCGCGTTCGCGGATGAGGAAGAAGCATGAAGCAGGAAGGACTCGTCGCGGCCGCGAAGCTATGCATACTCGGCGCGTGGGACGATTCCGGCATCGTCAACGCTCACGAGTTCTACGCGGCGCTCAAGGCTGGCCGCTCGCCGCTCCCAATGGGCGCGGATCAAATCAAGCGATTTTCTGGCCCGACCCTGTATCGATGGCGATCCATAGCAGCCGAGGCGCGAGCCAAAGGCGTCGATCCCCTGGTTGCCTTGGCGCCTGGCTACAAGCCCGTACGCGGCGCTGGGGCGCGAGCGCTCTCAGACCCGGTCAAGCAACGCATTCAGGAGCTATGGGGAAACACGAACCGCCCGACACTCGCGTGGGTACTCGACCTCGTGGCCGAGGAGTTCGGCGAGAGGCCCAATGCGACCACGGCTGGAAGGTACATCAACAGCCTGCCTAAAAAGCTCATCACCGAGATGCGGTATGGGCACAAGAAGGTCAATGACCGCTTCACGGTCTACACTCCGACGGATTACGAGAAATATCGTGCTATGGAATTCGTCTCGTCGGATCATCACTGTCTCGACCTCCTCTGTGCAGCAGAGCCATCGATAGGCGCCACCGGCGCGTTCCGGCCATGGATTACCCTGTTCCACGACTACCGATCACGCAAGCCGCTGGGCTGGGTCCTGTCGGCATCGCCGAACGGCTACACCATCCTTGAGGCCTTGTTCAACACGATCGACCAGTATGGCGTTCCGGAGGTGCTCAAGCTCGATAACGGCAAGGACTACCGGCAGAAGCTTTTCGAAGGCCAGGAGGTACTGGTACCGGATTTCAAGGACGGGCTCGAGACGGAGCGACTCATCTTTATAGAAGGCGTATTCGCCTCGCTTGATTGTAAGGTCATCCACTCTATCCCGTATCACGGTCAGTCAAAACCCGTTGAACGCTTCTTCAAGGATCTGGCCGAGCGATTCTCCAAGGGCTTCTCGAGCTACCTCGGGTCCAACACGGTAGAGCGCCCGGAGAATAGCCGCCTCTACGAGTCGCGCGTCCGCGCGCTTGAGAAACGAGAAAACCTCCCGACGTTCAACGAGGTGAAGATCAGGCTGGACAACTGGCTGCGCGAATGGGCTTCGACGCATCATCACTACGGCCAGGGAATGAACGGCGATACGCCGAACGAAGCCTTCGCCGCGAACTGGACCGTGCGGCGCGTCCTGCCCGCGGAAAAGCGCGACCTCGTGTTCGTACGGAGCTATGTCAAGAAGTGCGATCGTATGGGCGTCTCGATTGACGATCACTGGTATTACTCGCCAGATATGGTTTTCTGCAAGGGACGACAGGTGCTCGTTAAACGCCCGTTGAAGGACGTTTCAAGAGCATTTATCTACGAGCTTGACGGACGCTTCATCTGCGAGGCGGTACCAGATCTGTTCATCGATTCTGGCCTCGCCGAGGAGAACATCGCCGTAGCCCGTAAGGCCATGAAGGACGAACGCGCCAAGCTCGCGCCGTACGACCTCCGTAGGCCCGGAGAGCGCGGAGCCTCGGCCCTCGAGCGCGCCGCCACGAAATTCAGAAGCACCCCGAACATGCCTGAACCGCCGGAGGACCAGGAAGTCCGCATGGTGGCCGGAGGCGTCATCGTCCCCAATCGCGAGACGAATGATCTTTCACTTGTAAAGAACCGTACGCCAACCAAGAAGAACCTTGGAGCCTCAATCATTGGATTACTCGATTAAATCATAAGGAGCATGAGCATGAGCATGAGCATCAAAGAGCAGTTTTTCCAGTATATAGAAACCCGCAGCATCAGCCAGACCCAAGCGTCAAAGGCTTTGGGCTATAGTCCTGCCGTCATCACCGCCTACAAGGGCGACAAGTACGAGGGTAACGTCGAGGAGGTAGAGCGCCGCATGACGGCATGGCTCGAGCGGGAAACGAGCCGTGGCAAACTCCTCGATATCCCGATTCAGGAAACGGCTATCCTGAAGCAGGTCGCGGCCGCCTGCGACATCGCCTACGAAGAAACCGATATCGCCGTGATAGTCGGCTACGCCGGTAATGGCAAGTCGCTCGCGCTCCGCGAGTACGTCCGTCGGCATGGATTCGTCTACTACCTGGAAGCCAATAAGTCGACGAGCCCGCACGTACTCATCGTGAGACTGGCCGAGGTCTTCGGCCTATCGGTCAAGGGCAACGCCGCGGAGATCACCGCGCGCATCGCCACGTTCCTGGCCGGTCGCGACACGCTCGTCATCATAGACCAGGCGGACGACCTCGCCGACTGCGCCCTCGAGTGGCTTCGTCAGATTGTATACGACGAAGGCAAAACCGGCCTTGTCCTCGCGGGTATCCCCAAGCTCGCAGGCCAGATCATGAACGCGCGCAACGACCACGATCAGCTCCTCTCCCGAGTCGGCCTCTACGTACGGCTCCCGCCTGTAGAGACGCCCGACATGGCCCGCGTCGTACGGAGCGTCTGGCCCACTATCTCCGAAGAGGTGGAAGCCTCGTTCATCGCCTGCGCGACCTTGGTCCAGCGCTCGGAACGGCTCCCATCTCTACGCCGCCTTACCAAGATCATGAACCGCGTACACCGGGTCCTTTACAAGAACGGGCTTGATCTGCCCTCGGCCGAAATCGTCGAGCACGCGGCCCGTTACATCATGAACAAGGATATGTAACACGACTTATACCGCGCGGCCTCAATGAGGACGCGCGAATCAAGAAAGCGGGCACAGCCCGGAAGGAGCGAGACGACATGGACGGATATATGAAGGATGCGCGCGGCCGCATGGTCCCGATCGAAATGATAAAGCCGATAGACTTGGCGCGTGATCAGATCGTTGGCGAGATCGTACAGAAGAGCCTTGAATTATCAAGTGTACTCTGCACGTTCAAAAAACGCTCGCTTGACGATATTCGCGCGTTCATCGCGCTGTCCGCGGAACAGTACGGCGTCACGATCGGCGGCAAGAAGGGCAACGTGACTCTGAACTCCTATGATGGAGAATTCCGCATACTCATCGCCATCGACGAGCGGATCACGTTCGACGAGCGACTCCAAGCGGCGAAGGCGCTCATCGACGAGTGCATCAGGGCCTGGACGGTCGGCGCGCGCGGAGAACTCAAGGTGCTTGTTGACGACGCCTTCGCCGTGGACAAGCAGGGCAAGATCAACACGAACCGCGTGCTTGGCCTCCGTCGCCTCGATATTACCGACCCGACCTGGCTGCGCGCCATGGAGGCCATTTCCGACTCGGTAACGGTGACTGAGTCGAAAGAATATATTCGCGTATATCGCCGGAACGACGAGGGAGAATACGACCTCGTCAGCCTCGATGTTTCGGCCTAGAAAGGAGGTGATCATACTCTCGCCTAGTCGCTCTTCGAGCCGTTCTGGAGATCCGGCTTGAAGAGCGCTACCAGTGAGGCGCTCTTATATTGGCGCCTCAATCCACGGAACTGCTACTGGCCGCCGCGTAGACACAATAATCGCGTCTGGAGGTTCGATTCCTCCCGGTTCCTGATCACATAAGGAAGGGAAATCATTCATGAAGCTTGATGTCTGGGTTCCGATCGGCATGACGGTGTTGATGGTCGGATGGGGAATAGTCGAGCGATTGGCCGCCGGCCAAGAACCAGCCGACCAGTTCCTGGCCGCGTTTTTTTTCGCCATATGGGCAGTAATCAGGGCGGGTACCTGAATGGGCCAATCCTCTATCCTGGGAAAGATCAAGAAACTTCTTGCCCTCGGGAACAGCCCCAACGCGAACGAGGCCGCGGCCGCGTTCAAACGGGCTCGTGAACTCATGGACGAGTACGGCATTTCCGAAGAAGAGGTCTCGTTCGCGGACGTTCAGGAGAAGACTATCCAAAGAAGCCGGTGGAGCATTCCTCCACGATATGAGGCGATTCTCGCAAGCACCATCGCGAAAGCATTCGGGGTACGGCTGCTCTATTGCGGGAATGGGTGGACGTTTATTGGATTCGATCATCGCCTGGAGATTGCAATGTATGTCGGGACGGTACTGCTTCGGAAGTTAGCCGGCGCGCGCGCCGCATACATGGCGACGCTGTACCGATGCAAACGAGCTACAAAGACCCGCCGTGCTGACGAGTTCTGTCTCGGATGGGTCTCGGCAGTGATCTCGAAGGTGAGCGACTTCGTGGGTACGGAGCAGGAGAAGGCATTGCTCGATCACTACATGACCCGTTATGCCGATGCTCATACGTTGGCCCCTATCGACCGGGTAGGAGAGAAGCTCGGCGCTCGGAATGACTTCTATCACGGTTCCATTAAAGGCGAAGGGGTCGATCTTCGACATGGCGTACAGGGCGAGGCTCGTCAAACATTACTGGAGTCTGAATGAACGGCAACCAGACGACCGTGTATCTCAAGACCATCCATACAGCCAAGAGGGACGTAGGCCTCGACGACGCTACTTACCGCGCGCTCCTCGAAGGCGCGGCGGGAGTCACCTCGGCCAAGGATATCGTGAGCACCTCCGATTTCAAGAAGGTCATGCATGCCTTCGATGTGCTTGGGCGGAAACCAAAGACTGGTCTTTTCTCGACACGTTGGGCATGCGCGCCAGGACAGCAAAGCATGATCCTCGCGCTCTGGCTCAATGTCGGTCACGATCAACACGAACGAGCGCTTTCGGCTTTCGTCAAGCGTATCGCCAAAGTCGATACTCCGCGCTTCCTTACAAAGGAGTTGGCGACTGAGGTAATCATCGCCCTTAAAACCATGGACGCAGAACGTATACGTAAGGAGATCAATTCCAAATGAACACGACCGCTGAGATACTTGAGCCCAAGAGCACGGAGTTCGCCGAAACCTTCGAGATGCTCGTGCATATGCTGGGCGAAGAGAATGCTTGGAAAATATGCGAATATTTCCAGGGCGAACAAGTGACGTTCCCCAAATCGATTCTTCAACATCGTCGCAATCGCGAGATTCGCGTCAAATTCAAAGATGGCGGTCGAAGCTATGAACAACTTTCCAGGGAATACGGCTTGACGACGAGACATATCCGTACTATCGTGCACGGCGTCGTCGATTCCGACGCCGCCTACGCACAGCTCGACCTCTTCTAACACCCGCCCCCAATTCTGAATTTCTTCACGGTCGCTTCTCGCGTTGCCCGTGGTACGTTCGCTCCATCGAGCATTGTGCTCAAGCGGAGGTGTACCCATGGAACTGAAAGGCAAGCCACTGACCCTGAGCGCAAAGCTCGCGGGCGCGGCGATCGTACTAATCGCCCTTTTCCTCAAG
>CAZNCK010000071.1:0-10490 GCA_964571545.1 uncultured Treponemataceae bacterium
GAGAACCGGGCACTGAACAATTCAAGAAGGCTATCGCGAGCCTGCGCTCGGGCGAGATCGTGGAGCTTTGGGGCAGGGCCGTGCTGGCCCGCGACGCGGCCCACGCTAGGCTTCTGGGCATGATGGAGCGCGGCGAGAGCCTGCCTGACTGGACGCGCTACCCGGCGTTCTATGCCAGCCCCACCGAGACGCCGGACGGGCAGGTGGTAGGCTCCATAGGCCCCACGACGTCCAAGCGCATGGACTCCTACCTTGCGGCGTTCGGCGAGCGCGGCATCTTCCCGCTGACCATAGGCAAGGGCGAACGCGCCGCGGTGTGCGCCCAGACCTGCGCCCGGTACGGCAGCGCCTACCTCGCCGCCATAGGCGGAGCCGCGGCGCTGGCTGCCTCCAGGTATGTGTCGTCCTGCGAAACGATAGACTGGCCGGAACTGGGCATGGAGGCGGTGCGGCTGGTGGAGTTCAGCGGACTGCCGGTGCTGGTGGCTGTGGACTCCAAGGGCGAGGATTACTACCGGGGGCTTGTACCGTAGGAATTTTGGCACAGAGCCACAGAGAAGATGAGGTAGGAAATATAAGATAACCACGGAGGCACAGAGACACGGAGAAGAGAATATGAAGAAAGATGGTAAAGAAGGAATGGAAAATGAACTTCCATCATATACTCCTACTCCTTACGCATTACAGTGGCGATAGTACTCGACAAGAGCTTCCCGCCCCTCTTCCAGCCGCTGACCGTACAGGCGCTGTATCTCCGGGAGCGCATAATCGTCCGGAAGGTACTTGGCGGGGAACGGCGGCTCGCTTGCCTCGATGCGCTCCCAGTGGACCGCGCCTACATAGAGAAGCCGGCGCGCCGCTTCATCGCGGGAGAGCTGTCCGCCGAGGAATGGCCTGAGGCGCGCGAGATAGTCCCGCAGGTATCTCCGCCTGCCTTCCATGTCGAACAGTTCGAGGATGCGGGAAAGCAGGTGTTCGTCATCGATATCCGGACAGGTGAACAGGTAGACGTGGGGTTCGAGGCCGAGCCCGCGTATCGCCGACCTGAGCCCGTCCGTTTCTATCCTTCCATGGATATAGGTATTCTGGGCCAGCATCCTGAAGCCGTAGGTCTTGAGCAGGTTGCGCAGGGCGGCGCGATCCGCCTGGTCCTCCGCCTTGAACGAGAAGACCGCGAGGAGGAATCCCTCGGGCCGTTCTCCCGCATGGATCTGGGCTGTTCCCATCGCGAAGGTCGCGGGCGCGATGGTGTAGCGCTTGCGGCCCGCCGCGTCAGTTTCAACCACGATGGAAGTTTCTGCCTTGGCCCGTGATAGGGCGGTACGCACCGCTCCATCCTCGATTCCGGCAAAATGCGCGAAGTCGCGCAGGCCTTCGAGAGTCGGCCAGGGCAGGCCTTCGGATGAGAACAAGCCCGCGCGGAAGACAATCGGCGTATGCACCGCCGCCTTGGCCGTCAGCGGATAGGCCGTCATGAAAGCCGGTAGTCGCGCCATTGACCTGACGCTACTTCCGGCGGACTGCGAACCAGATGCCAGTGGTTACGATCCATATGATCGCGATGATCGCGACATTGAGGACAGCGGCCGGCCGGTCATGAAAAAAGGCGATGGACTTGAAGCGGACAAGCAGCCCTTCACGGTTCCCGGCGATGATGGCACGGGCTGCCGCCTGCAGGAAAGACATGACGAACCAACCTATCGCCATGTTGATCACGAAACTTGCCGGATTGAAAACCATCCTTGACATTGACTCCTCCTGCTGTTACCAATAATGACTATGTGTGCATATTGAGTAACAATAATGAATTTGTCAAGAGGCCTTGTTACGGATAATGCCGATTTCTTTGTTTTGCGTAACAGTATGGCGGGCTCGGGCTACCCTCTCCGGAGCGCAAGGACCCAAAGGGAGGCGCGGGGCCGCGCTCTTCTTCGCGCCCCCGCGCCTCCGCGGGCATATGCCGGCTTAGACCACGACAGCGGCGGGTTTCTTCTTGGCGGCGGCGCGGCGCTTGCGTGTTGGGGCCAGCGGACCGAGTTTTTCCAGCTGGTCCGGCATTTCGTAGAAGGCCACTTCGCAGACGCCTCGGAGGTCGCTTACCCAGGAATCCAGGTCCTTGAGCTTGCGGTCACAGGCCGCGGTGGAGGCCTGGGCGGAACCGGATTCCTTCGCATGCACATTGTACTTGGCGCTGACGCTGTCTATGGATTTCTTTTCCGTTGCCAGCTTTTCCTTTGTGTAGCCGAACCCGGCCATTTTCTTTATGAATCCCGGTTCGCCCATGAGGTTGTCGTAGAAGGTGCCGGCCTGATCGTACCACCCGGAAAAGCTCTGCTTGCGCGGCCCCAGCAACTTGAGGGCCATGGCGCCCTTAGCGTCGTCACCCAGGGCTATACGCGCCAGCTTGAGCGTCTTGCAGTAGACGACGTTGGCTGCCCCCCATGCCCTGGAGAAGTCGGCTGACGCCTCGGAGCGTTCTCCGTAGTCTACCGCCTTCTTCCGTGAGAGCCCATCCGCCTCGTCAAGTAAGTCCAGGCCCTGCTTGAACCGAGCCTCCGTGTACCCGAATTCCGCCAGCACCGAGGAGATCTCCGGCAAGCCGGCCGAGTTTTCGACGAGCGTCCGTGCTCCCTGAAGAAACTTCGCTTGCGATGACTTGATCATTTCACTATACCTCCAGCGCGTACTTATGGCCGCCGATGGCGGTCTTGATTGCTTCCTTAACGGGCACAGGGCGCTTCAATGCGGGGGCTGTGTATTTCTTGACGGGGAACGGTTACTTCTAGGTGGGGGGCGGTTACTTCTCGATGGGGGGCGGTTACTTCTCGACGGGGAGCGGTTACTTCTCGACGGGGAGCCGTTACTTCTCGACGGGGAACGAGTACTTCTCGGTGGGGGGCGGTTACTTCTCGGCGGGGAACGAGTACTTCTCGGCGGGGAACGGTTACTTCTCGATGGAGAGCGAGTACTTCTCGATGGGGAAGGGTTACTTCCAGGCTGGCGGGGGATACTTCGTATCTGGCAGGGCTTACTTCTCGATGGAGCGCTGGTACTTCTCGTCCTGCGAGGGAATTCCCGGGGCAGGCGGCATACCAGGCAAGCCACTGGCTTGACGCCTTCTGTGGTGTTACGTTTGTAGCGCGATCAGCCACAGAACCTCCGGGCTTTTAAACACGCTCTAGTGTATACGATGCAGGCTCACGATGTTGTTGCGCCTGTCCGCCAAAGGCGTCCGGGCACCATGGATGCAAGTGTAGGCGCTTATCCGGGCGTGTCAAGGGAAAGGTGGGAAATTATTTATTCAAAAAAGAAATATGACAGAACAGAAGACGTGTTCGTAGCAGCACATTCCAGAAGGCATAGTGCGTCTTAATCCTTTTTAATCTTGCGATTCATGCAGGCCTCTATCACGGAGCCGTATAGCCTCCCTGATAAGCGAGCCGGTATTGTACCCAGTACCATGGATATCGATATCTTCAAACACCTCAGGATTAGCGGAAAATGATCTGAAGTAGTTCGGTTCTGTCTTTTCTCCTTCGCAGACGATCAGTATACGTCGTACAAGCCGCTGTCCGGCCAAACGGGACAGGGACGCGCTTCGTTTGCTGAACAGTTTATCGCGGCCCATTAGACGGTGCGCTTCGTCTGCGCATAGATCGCGCCAAGATACGGAACCGCTCCATATTTACCTTGCAGATAATTCTTGCTGAATGACGCGTCGTTCCTGACCCCCGACTTCTTGTCGTTCTCCTTGAACTCGAGAAGAGAGTACATGGCTGTCGCGCCAAGGAGATCTTTCTCGCAGAACCAGATTTGGTCTCTCCTGAAAATCCTGTTGGTCATGATATTCACAGCATGGCATGAAACAACAAGCTGGGCGTTAGTGGGATTCGTCTCGGCGGAATTGAACAACCTGATAAGAGCCTCGATCATCAGCGGATGAAGTCGTGTATCGAATTCGTCTATGAACAGCGTCCCGCCAGAGTCCAGAGTCCTGATGATCGGAGCGGCGTATTCAAAAAGCTTCCTCGTTCCCGATGATTCGTCCATCGACTCGATATACGTCTGCTCCAGAGGAACACCTCCGCTATATACGGTGTGACCGAAGAGTACGCGTTTCTTGTCCATGAAGCCATACTTTCGGACAAATAGTTCCTTGACATCCTGATCGTGTATATCAGAAAAATCCTCTATAGCTGTTTCCATTTTGAGGTCGTTCAGCTGAATATCGGCAAACTTCAGGAAATCTACGACACGCGCCTTGGACGCATCGTTCTGCAACAACTCATTGGTCAAAATACTTTGATCGAGCAATCCAGATGTGACTATTATATCTTTGAAAGCAGATACTATTCTTGTTGCTAGTTCTCCATTGTTCTGTGCACACGTTGATACGAACGAGGCATTCTTCCTCGAGAACTCTCTTCTGGAAATCCCTTCCTTGAAATATGTCGGATTAATTTCCAGTGTCTGGCCTTCTCGCGTGAACAAGGTAACTTCGCGGATGTTAAGAATAGCGAACAAGTATTCGTAGATCACCTTCTCGCGATCTACACCAATGCCATACCGATATCGGGTCCCACCAATAAAAAACACGATTTCAAACTCAGATGGGTTATTCCTTGACTCGAAATCGAACAGAAACGGTTCTACCTTGATTGGAGCTTCGAACTCGCTCGCATGCGAGGTACTGGCGAACTTGAAGAAGAATCCCAACGCCTGAAAAAACTCGTCTTTCCACTTGCGTTTGCGCCGTATACGACAGCGGTCTTCAGTAGCCGGACCTTGTCAGTCTTTGCTGGAAATGTATTCTCTTCGAGGAGTTCCTTGCTACTGGCGGCCACGAGAGAGAGCGTTTGTCTTTCCTTGAAAGATCTGAAATTTTTAACGCTGAATTCAACAAACATGGGTTGACTCCTCGACTCTACTATACTTGTTATTATGTTTTTTCCAAGTTAATTAGCATTATTGTGGATTTTTCGCAATAAACTGGATTAATTAGTCAATATAACAACAGGATCCGGCTTGCTGGCCCTGGTAGTCCACGGATTTCCTACTCCGCACACCTCTTCTCCTCTTCTCCTCTTCTCATTCTCTCCGTGTCTCCCAACGCTCCGCACTGCTCGCGCTGGCTCCGTGGCCATATTCATCTTCATCCTGTCTCTCTTTCCCTCCACCGCCGGTAATACCAGGCCGCCGTCACCATGAGCGCGTGGCTCCAGGGCGGGTCGCCGACTCTGGCGAACAGTTCGTCCTCTGGTATCTCCTCCACTTCGACTATTTCATGCTCGTCCAGCGACTGCCCGGCGACGAGGGCAAGCCCGGTGGCGGCGAAGACGTGAAAGGTGTTGGACATAAAGGCGGGGTTGGGATTGCAGGCACCCAAGGGGATGACGCGCTCGGCCTGGTAGCCGGTTTCCTCAAGCAGTTCGCGGGCGGCGGCGGCGGCTGGAGCCTCGCCGGGTTCCACGACGCCGCCTGGGAACTCGGTCATGGGCATGCCGGCGCCGTGGCGGAACTGGCGCACGGCCAGGATGTAGCGCTTGCCGTCGCGTACTATCACCGGAACGACGGTAGCCCAGTCAGGCGCGTCCAGCACGATGAAGCGGCCGGACTTGCCGTGAGGGCCTACGCTGGTACGCTCGAAGGCCTTGAATATGTGGTGATCGGCAAGTTGTCGCCATTCGGTCTCTACCCAGTGTTCGTCGCCCTTGGCCATGCGCGGTCCTCCCTGTTAATTGACATTGTACGCGGCGGCGATTCGCTGGTACAGTGAGGGCATCAGAGCCACTACGACGAGGAGTACAGCATGCCAGCGATGCCCGATTGGGTCACGAATTTTCCCGGTGCGGTGATGGTCTCGGATCTGGAGCACCGTATCATCTACATGAACGACAAGTCCGCCGCCACCTACGAGAAGGACGGCGGCCGCGCCCTCCTGGGCAAGGAGATGATTGGCTGCCACAACGAGCGGTCAAAGGCCATCATCCAGAAGCTGGTGGAGTCGGGAGGCCAGAACGTCTACACGATAGACAAGGCCGGCCAGAAGAAGCTTATCTACCAAAGCGCATGGCGCGACGAACAGGGCGCGGTGGCCGGGCTCGTCGAGCTGTCGTTGGTGTTGCCGCCGGACATGCCCCACTTCGTGCGGGGCTGATGCCAGGCTAGACCTTGAACCGGCCGATCTGCCCGGTTACCCGGGCGATCGCGCCGACGTTGGTGTTCACCGTATCGCTGACGGCCTCGAACGAATTACCCATACGCTTGGCGTCATCGCCGATGTGCCGCGTCTCGTTCTTGATGCGCGTGGACAGCTCGTTCAGGCGGCGCATGCCCGCTATCAGGGCCTTGGCATTGTCGGTCATCTCCCGAGCGCCCACTTCGACGATCCCGGTAACCTCATGCATGGCCGCGAGGGCCTCGAGCACCAGTTTGGAACCGTCCGCCTGCTCCAGGAGCGCGTTCCGTATCTCGTCCTGGTGCTGGCTCACCGCCTGTATGCGCGTCGATACCTCATCGAAGCCTGTGGAGGCCTCTCCCGCGGAGAACGCCGCCGACTCTATGGCTTTCTTCACTTCGGCCAAGCGCTGGCTTACCTCGCGGGACTGCAGGGCCGATTTTTCTGCCAGCGCGCGTATCTCGTCCGCCACGACGGAAAAACCGGCGCCCGATTCGCCGGCATGGGCCGCTTCTATGGCCGCGTTCATGGCCAGAAGATTGGTCTGCGCCGCTATGGCCGCTATGGTCTTGTTGGCGCCGAGCAGCAGTACCGACATCTCCTGAGCCTTGTCTACCATGGCGTTGGCGTCCAGTATCTTCTTCTTGCCCGATTCCGCCGCGGCCGTGAGCCCGGCGTACTGGCCGTCCACCTGTTCGACATGGGTGGCCACGGATCTGATATTGCCTATCATCTGTTCGATGCCGGCGCTGGACTCCGCTATCATGGAGGCCTGCTCGTCTATCGCCTTGTGCAGGCTTTCTATGGCACCGCCTATCTGTTCTATGGACGCGCTCGATTCCGCCACCGAGCGGGACTCTTCTTCAAAGCTGGATCCTATATTCGTTATGGAAGCGCCTATTCCCTGGATTGACGAACGCATGCTCTCGGTGCCGCCGGATAGGGCCGAGCAGGTCTCGTCGAGGGTGGTCATGGATGTGCCGATGTCTACGACCATAGTGCGCAGCGATTCGGTATATCCGTTGAACGCGTCGGAGAGGGAACCTATCGAGTCGAAGCTGAGCATAAAGGCGCGGGCGCCCAGGTCGACGTCGCCGCGGGCGGTCAGTTCCCTGATGCGGTCGCGCAGTATGGCGGCCTGCACGCGGTCGGCGCGGCGCGAAACGTAGAGCATCCAGGTTCCCATGGCGGTAAAGAAGCCCCCGACCGCGAACATCGACGGCGCATGCCGCTGAAGGCCGCTAAAGTCCGGGTCGCGGAGCGCGAAGTATCGGGCGACGAAGGCCAGATGTACGACGGCGGCGGCCATTATCGAAAGCATGACGATATAATCCCTGACTTCGGCGAAGCGATCACGCTCTCCGGGCCAGATCCGTTCCATGCGCAAGGCCTTCTTCGATTCCAGGAGGAAGCCGTCTATCAAGAGCGCGTTGAGGGTCGCTGACACGAGGCCCTCAGTAATCTTGAATGAAAGCGACCAGAGGAAGGGCGTGCCGCCCGGCGCCTTCCAGCCGTTCATGCCGAAAAATACCAGGGTGCCCGCCGTCCAGAAGGCCACGGTGACGACGATAAGGGTCCAGGGGACGCCGAGGGCGGCGCGGCGGGCGGCGGCGTACAGGGCATCCCCGGCCGAAGCCGGGTCATCGAGATAGCGGAACAGTGGTCTGAGCACCAGCCGGACCGATACGATCATGAGGAGTTGCAGCGCCAGGGCCATGCCGAAGACGACCGGCTTTCCTAGCGCCATGGCGACACGGGCGCCCGCGGTCTGATCGAGCGTGATGTTGAACACGCTGCCGAATACCTCGCCGAGTGCGAGGGTCAGTAGCGAGATGGCGATGATCGATAGCGCCATCGTGCCGTAAAGGCGTTTGGTTGTCACGGTCATCGGTACTCCTTTGACTGCATAGAATACAGATCATCGTCCAGACGCGCGCGGCTTACAAGCTGACTATGTTGGCAAGAGCCTTGAGCATCGAGGCCTTGACGGCCGCGTGGGCGGCCTCGTTCGCGGCGACTACAGACGGTTCCTGCCAGGCCGCGCTCGCAGGCGGCAGCGAATCCGTGTCGTCGGTGACCATGGAGTGGATCTGCTGCCCGGAGAATTCTAGGTGGAACTGCAGTCCAAAGGTCCGCTCGCCGTAGGAGAAGGCCTGGTTGGGGCATTCGGGCGTGCTGGCCAGGCGCGTGGCGCCCGAGGGCAGGTCAAACGCGTCGTTGTGCCACAGGAACCCCAGGAGCGGCCTGGCCATGCCGGCAAACAGCGGAGACTTCTCGCCCGCCGGGCTGAGTTCCATGTTCCAGTAGCCAAATTCCGGCACCGGCGTCTTATAGACGCGAGCGCCCAGGAGCCGGGCCAGCATCTGGCCGCCCAGGCAGATGCCCAGGAGCGGGATTCCCGCCTTCATCGCCGCTTCCATGTAGCGGAGTTCATCCAGTATCCAGGGGTACTTGTCGTCCTCGGTGGCGTACATGTAGCCGCCGAACACGACGACGCCGTCATAGGCCCCGGGGTCCTCCGGGGCGCGCCCCTCGGAGAACAGCACGGTGTCGGCGCGGTGCCCGGCGGCGGCCAGGTCGGCCTCGAAATTGTAGGGGGAAGAAGGCGGTCCATGGCGCACGAGCAGGTACTTCATGGCCGGGCAGTATATAGGGCCGACCGGGGTTGTTTCAAGAAGAAACGCCCCCGGCTACTGCCGGGGGCGCGTATCCGGCCGTGGCCGGAAATGTTGTTGGGCCAGGGCCCGGGGAACCTCAGCCTACGGCCTTGGCGCCTTCCTGGATGGCCTGCATGTTCATCGGGATGAACTTGTGTTTGCTTTCGCTGAAGAATGATTTGAGCACGGCTTCTAGCTTGTCCAGCTTGACCGCGCCGGTGGCCTTAGACAGGGCGCCCATCATTACCATGTTGGCAAACTTGACGTCGCCCAGGCGCTCGGCTATCTCGTTGCAGGGCACCTTGATGACGCGGGCGTCGGTGCGCTTCGTGTCCACCTTGACGAGGCTCGGCCTCGCAGAGGGGCAGGGAGTCCATGTTCATAACGATGGCGCTGTCAGGAGCGGTGACGAGGGGGCTGGAAATCTCCTCGGTGGACACTATGACGCTGGCGCGCGCTATGCCGCCGCGGTTCTCCGCGCCGTAGAACGGAAAGAAGGTTACTTCGAGGCCTTCCTTCATGCCGCAATATACCCAGAGCTGGCCCATGGATACGATTCCCTGGCCGCCGAAGCCGGCCATAAAGGTCTTCTCGGTCATTTCGCGGCCTCCTTGGCTCCATCGTCGCTGCCGGCCAGTTCGTCCTTGACGACGCCGAGCTTGAAGAACGGTATCATGTCGCTCTCTACCCAGCCCACGCTCTCCACCGGATCCATCGCCCAGTTGGTCGGGCACTGCGAGAGGATCTCCACCATGGTGGAACCCTCGCCGCGCAACTGCGCCTCGAAGGCTCTCTTGATGTACTGCTTTGTCTTGCGCGTGTTTGCGGCGTTGTTGACCGCGCCGCGCGCCAGGTACTTGGTGCCGCCCAGCGTTGCGAGCATTTCAAGGACGCGCATGGGATAGCCCATGCCGGCCTCGCCGGGATCGCGGCCATAGGGAGCGGTGGTGGCCTTCTGGCCTACGAGGGTCGTCGGGGCCATCTGGCCGCCGGTCATACCGTAGATGGCGTTGTTCACGAAGATGGTCGTAAACTTCTCTCCGCGGTTGGCCGCGTGCACGGCCTCGGCGGTGCCGATGGCGGCGAGGTCGCCGTCACCCTGGTAGCATACGACCAGGTGGTCGGGCAGCATGCGCTTGACGGCGGTGGCGCCGGCGGGCGTGCGGCCGGGGGGCACCTGCACCGAGTCGAAGTCAAAGTAGATGCTGGCCCAGATGGAGCAGCCTACAGGGTTGAGCAGCACTGACTTCTGTTGCATGCCTAGCTCGTCGATGACTTCGGCGATGAGGCGGTGAATGACGCCATGGCCGCATCCAGGACAGTATTTCGTCTGGATGGGCTTAAGGCTCTTGGGATGTCCGTATAAAAGTTCCACGCTCGCCCCCTTATTTCTTCAAGATCCGGCGGATCTCGGCGAGGAGATCTTCCTCGGTAGGAATCATGCCGCCGCAACGTCCGTAGAAGGACACTTCGCTCTTGCCGTGAGTGTACAGTTTCACGTCTTCGACGTACTGGCCCATGCTCATCTCGACGGCCAGGAATCGTTTTCCGGCAAGTTCGCCCAAACGCTTCTCCGGGAACGGCCACAGCGTAATGGGCCGCCAGAGGCCCACCTTGAGTCCCAGTTTGCGGGCCATCTGCATGGCTCCGAGGCT
>CAZNCK010000071.1:10500-14195 GCA_964571545.1 uncultured Treponemataceae bacterium
TGACGCGGGCGGAGGTTCCGTACGCGGTCAGGATGAGTTCAGCGTCTTCGACGTGCTGCTCTTCATAGCGGGGCAAGAGCCTCTTCATCTCGTCGTAGCGCTTGAACCGGGCTATGTTGGCCTGCTCGAACTCTTCAGGCACGAGATGGGTGGAGTCCACGTGGTTGACGGGACGGCCAGAGGGGCGTTTCCCAACCGACCAGGGCTTGGCGACGCGCGTGGCAGGGTCCTTGTTGGGCGGAAAAACGACGCCTTCCATCATCTGGCCTATCATGCCGTCGGCAAGCACCATCGCGGGCATCTGCCACTGGTCGGCCAGGTCGAAGGCCTCGTAGGTGAGGTCTGCCGCTTCCTGCACGCTCTTGGGCGCGAGCACGATGTGGTAGTAGTCGCCGTGGCCGCCGCCGCGGGTGGACTGGAAGTAGTCGCCCTGAGCGGGAGAGATGCCGCCCAAGCCGGGGCCAGAGCGGGCCACGTTGCCTATGACCATAGGCACATCGGCGCCGCAGGCGTAGGAGATGCCCTCTTGCTTGAGCGATATGCCCGGGCTCGACGAACTGGTCATCGCGCGGGCACCGGTGGCGGCGGCTCCATAGACCATATTGATGGCGGAGACTTCACTCTCCGCCTGGATGAATACTCGTTTCTTGTCGAGCATATGCTTTGCCATGTAAGCGATCAGTTCGCTCTGCGGGGTAATGGGATACCCGAAATAAGCATCGACGCCGGCACGAATCGCGGCCTCGCCGATAGCCTCGTTGCCCTTCATCAGGCGCTTTTCTTCAGCCATGACGGACCCTCCTTAAAGCTTGTAGACGGTGATCGCCACGTCGGGGCAGACCGCGTAGCAATTGCCGCAGGCGATGCACTTATCCGGGGCCACGGCCCTCGAGGGATAGTAGCCCCATGAATTCGGTTCGACGTCGGCGGCGAGCACCTTGGTCGGACAGGCCCGGACGCACAACAGGCAGCCCTTGCACCGCTCCCTATCGATCTCGGTCTTTCCTTTAGTAGCCATTGCGACTCCTTATCGTACTACCTATAGAGCATGAGCACGCCGGAACGGCGTACCCGTAACGTTGCTATGTATTCAGTGATTACCCTGCGAGCACGGCGAGCGCAATGCTGGCCAGCTTCGTCTCGCGGCTGTCGGCGCGGCTCGTCAGCACTATGGGCTTGGCCGCCCCGGCCACGATGCCCGCGCCCTTGGCTCCCCCGAGGTCCAGGAGCGCCTTGTACAGCAGGTTGCCCGCCTCGATGTCCGGCGCGACCAGAATATCGGCGTCTCCGGCCACCTCGGAGACTATCTTCTTGATGCGGGCGCTCTCCGCGCTTATCGCGTTGTCCAGGGCCAGTGGGCCGTCAATGATGCAATCCTTGACCTGTCCGCGCCTGTTCATCACGGTGATGACCGCCGCGTCCACCGTGCAGGGCATCTTGTCGTTGACCTTCTCCACCGCGGCCAGCAGGGCCACCTTGGGTCGTTCCACGCCCAGCGCGCGAAAAACCTTGACGGCGTTGGCTATGATGTCCAGCTTTCCTTGCAGGTCAGGCGCTATGTTGATGGCGGCGTCGGTGACGATGAACAGCTTGTGGTAGTGAGGCGATTCCATCACCGCGACATGGCTGGTCAGGCGCCCGGCGTTCAGGCCGTTTTCCTTGTTCAGCGCAGCCTTGAGCAGTATGGACGTGTCCAGCACGCCCTTCATCAGCACATCGGCTTCTCCGGAACGCACCAGGGCCACCGCCGCCGCGGCCGCCTTGGCGTAGTCCTTCTCCTCGATCAGCCGTAGGCCGGTGAGGTCGGCGCCCAGTTCGCTGGCTATGGCCCGGATGGCCTCCAGGTCGCCTATCAGTATGGGTTCCGCTATGCCGGCCGCCTTAGCGTCCAGCGCGGCCTCGAGGGCGGAATGCTCCTGGGCAGCCGCCACGGCGATGCGCTTGCGCCCGCCCGCCCTTGCCGCGGCAAGAATATCCGCTATGGATTTCATCAGTTGTACTCCATCGCGTCGCCGGCCAGGCCACGGGCTCCGGCCGCCGCCAACGCCTCCAGCTCTCCCTCGCCCGCGTAGACAGTCACCGGCGCTATCCACCCGCACATCCGCGCAAGGCCTTCCTGCACAGGCTTGCCGTAGGCTATGCCGCCGGTGAGCACGATGCCGTCCACCTTGCCTTCTGCGACTGCCGCAAGGGCGCCTATGGCTTTACCTACATTATATATGAAGGCATTGTATATGAGGGTCGCCTCGGGCTCGCCCTTCATGTATCCGGCTTCTAGCACGCGCATGTCGTTGGTGCCCGCCAGGCTCACGATGCCGCCCTGGCCGTTGATCATCTTCATCACTTCTTTTTCAGTGTACGATCCCGAGAAACACAACTTGGCCAGCGCCCCCGCGGGCAGGGTTCCGGCCCGCTCCGGGCTGAACGGCCCCTCGCCGTTGAGCGCGTTGTTCACATCGACGACGCGGCCAAGACTGTGAAGCCCCACTGAAACGCCGCCGCCCATGTGGGCTACGATCAAGGTGACGTCTTCATAGCGCCTGCCGTGCTCTGAAGCCCAGCGGCGGGCAACGGCCTTCTGGTTGAGCGCGTGGAATATACTCTGCTTGCGGAACAGCTTGTGTCCGTAGATGCGCGCCAGATCCGACAGCTCGTCCACCACTACCGGGTCGGCTATAAACGCCGGAACGTCCAGCTCGCGGGCAAGACCGTCGGCGATAGGCGCGCCCAGGTTGGACGCGTGTTCCCCGTACCGGGCGGTCTGCAGCTCGTATTTCATCATGTCCGTCACCGCGTACACGCCGCCGGGTATAGGCTTCAGGAGCCCGCCGCGCCCTACGACGCAGGCCAGCGTGCCCATATCGAAGCCGCGCCTAGTCAATACCTCGCGGATAGCCGCCTCGCGGAACTCTATCTGGTCGGCTATGCAGGAGTAGCGCCCTATCTCCTCGGCGGAATGCGCCATTCCCTCCGAGAACAGTTCGACACCGTCTTCATAGACGGCAATCTTGGTAGAGGTCGAACCTGGGTTGATGACGAGTATCCTCTGGGGCATGCAGACTCCTTGGGCGGGTGCGCAGACGTGCTCGGTTCAGAGCGATTATATGCACAGTTATCGTGACACGCAAGTATAAAACACGCAAATTCTTCCAAAATTCAAAACGCCGTTTTTATATTTGAAACTTCCGTTGCGATATTCGAACAATAGGCCCTTCACCGCCGGCAATGCGCGCGCTATACTCCTCGCATGGAGGCAGCAATGAAGGCACTCGTCAAGAAATCCCCCGAGGTCGGCTTATGGATGGAAGAAGTCCCGATGCCCACGATCGGCGACAACGATCTCCTCATCAAAGTAAAGAAAACGGCCATCTGCGGCACTGACGTCCACATCTACAAGTGGGATGCCTGGTCCCAGCGCACCATCAAGACTCCTATGACCATAGGCCACGAATTCGTCGGCGAAATAGTCGAGATGGGCCGTGCCGTCCAGGGCTACAGGGTCGGCGAACGCGTCTCCGCTGAGGGCCACATCGTCTGCGGCGTCTGCCGCGCCTGCCGCGCCGGCAAGCGTCACCTCTGCCCCAACACCCGCGGCATAGGCGTCAACCGCACCGGCTGCTTCGCCGAGTACGTCTCCGTTCCCTCGTCCAACGCCTGGCACGTCCATGAATCCATCCCCGACGACATCGCGTCCA
>CAZNCK010000071.1:14205-18260 GCA_964571545.1 uncultured Treponemataceae bacterium
CCCCTACGGTAACGCCCCCCACCCCGCCCTGTCCTTTGACATGGTCGGCGAAGACGTCATCATCACCGGCGCCGGCCCCATAGGCTGCATGGCCGCCGCCATAGCCCGCCACGTCGGCGCCCGTAACGTCGTCATCACCGACGTTAACGAGTACCGACTCAACCTCGCCCTCAAACTGGGCGCCACCCGCGCCGTCAACGTCGCCAAGGAAAAACTCCCCGATGTCATGAAGGAACTGGACATGGTAGGCGGCTTCGACGTGGGCATGGAGATGTCCGGCTCCCCCCAGGCCTTCGAGCAGATGCTGGAGAACATGTACAACGGCGGACGCATCGCCCTCCTCGGAATCCTGCCCAACGGCGCCGGCATCGACTGGGACAAGGTCATCTTCAAGGGCCTCTTCCTCAAGGGCATCTACGGCCGCGAGATGTTCGAGACCTGGTACAAGATGCAGACCATGCTCCGCTCCGGCCTGGACATCTCCCCCGTCATCACCCACCACTTCAAATTCGACGACTTCCAGAAGGGCTTTGATGCGATGCTGTCGGGGAATTCGGGCAAGGTCATCCTCAGCTTCGACTGATTCCTCCTGTGGCGCGCCACGGATGGCGCGCTATAGCCCGGACGGCGCAGCGCAGCGAGCCGGAACGTCATGGATGACGAGATGGCGCGCCACAGCCCGGACGGCGCAGCGCAGCGAGCCGGAACGTCATGGATGACGAAAAGGCGGTGCCGGGCTATCCGCTTCAAGTCCTCGCCGACGCGCACGATCGCGCGCCGGCTGCGGGCTTTCCGCTCCTATCCCTTGTGCGCGCATCCTGGCTGCCTTGTGAATGCTCGCGCCGGAATACTGAAAGCGCCGGTGCTCCTCCAATCGTAACTCCCTGACATGGATGACGAATCGGCGCGCATGAATGCGCACCTCCAGTATGTGCCTGATCGTTCGCAATCAGGTAGGTTATGGCTGACGAGGGGGCGGGTATGAAGTATATTGATGGTATGAGTCTGCGCTTGGTCAACGATTACATCTTCCTCTACGTCTTCGGACGGGAAGAGACAAAGAACCTTCTGCTGGACCTGGTCAACGCGGTGCTTGTCGACGCAGAGTGCCAGCCAGTACTCTCCATTGAACTGAAGAATCCGGTAAACCTCCGGGACGCGTACTGGGCCAAGGAAACCGTGCTGGATATCCGCGCGACCGGTGAAGACCACAGGCAGTTCGACATCGAGATGCAGGTCAACAACCAGCTTGGTTTTGTCAACAGAAGTCTATATTACTGGGCTCAGCTCTATTCTCAGCAACTTGAAAAAGGCAGCACCTACGGAATCCTCAGGCCCGTGGTCGCCATAAACCTGGTGGATTTTGTCCTGTTCAAGGAAACACAGGAAAATCATCACCGCTTCATGATAAGCGACGTAAAAAATCCTGATTCCGTGCTGACCGAGGATTTGCAGATCCATTATGTGGAGCTGACCAAGGCGTCGCCGCGCAACACCAAACTGAAGCAGTGGATATCGCTGCTGGAGAACGCCGGCAAGGAGGGTATGGACATGAAAGTGTTGTTTTCAGGTGACAAACTGATATCGGCGGCCTACGAACAATTTGAACACTGTACCCAGGACGAGAACATGCGCCACCTAGCCCAGGCCAGGGAACGCTTCCAGCGAGATGTAGCCAACAGGTTGTACACCGCCGAACAGGAAGGTCTTGAAAAGGGCATGCAGAAAGGTATTGAAGCGGGCATGCAGCAAGGCATGCGGCAAGGCATTGAGGTTGCAAAGCTTGAAGATGCCCGAAAGCTCAAATCGCTCGGAGTATCCAACGAGATAATCGTACAAGCTACGGGGCTATCCAGCGAGATCGTCAACACTCTCTGAGGATCAAGCCTTCAGCACCCGGCCAGTACCAGTCCTTCGTGTCATGCACTGGCTGGTTCTCTTGCGCGCAACGCCCAGCCATGCGATATTCTTCTTATGAACGACGAACGACACGACGATAAGCGCCCTCGCGGCCCCTCGCCTTCCCGCCCCGCGGGTCCCCAGCATGGAAGCGGCGACAAACACAGCTCGGGCGCCGAACATATCCGACGACCTGCCGACCGACGACCCGGCGGGCGGCCAAAGTACGTGGCCCCGCCCCGCATAGAATATGCACCGTCGAAACTGCTCGGCATAGTCTCCCACGAAGCACCCGAGGCTCCAAAGGAGTCCGCCCGCCTCGTATCCATGCTCCTCGACATCGTGGAGGAAGTCTCGCCGCTCCCCGCCAGCAGGCGCAAGGACATCAGGCGAGACGTCCTGGATCTCTGGCGGGAGCTGACCAGCGAGAAATCCACCCGACAGCCCGACTACATAGGAGAACCGGCAAAACTCGCCGCCTACCTCCGCTATTTCCTGCCGTGGAACGTCGTACGACTCACTCCGCTACTCGCTAAGCTGGATCTCGGCCTGGCCGCCGGAGACCGCGTCATAGACATCGGCTCAGGCCCTCTCACCCTGCCCATCGCGCTCTGGATAGCCAAGCCCGAACTGCGCGGCGTGGAGTTGCACATAGACTGCGTTGACCGCGTCCGCCGCGTCATGGAGATCGGCGCCACGATACTAGAAGGTCTGGCCCTCCGCTCGGGGCAACCGTTCGCCTGGAAGGTAACGGTAAAAAAAGAAAGCTTCTCGATGGCGGAGACCTTCGAGCGTGAACGCTACGCCCTCGTAACCGCCGCCAACGTCTTCAATGAGAGCTTCTGGCGCATCAAGGGCTCGCTCACGGAGCGAGCCGACATGCTCGGCGCCTCGCTCGGCGCATATGCCTCCACCGGCGGCCGCATTTTCATCGTAGAGCCGGGTGATCCCCGTTCCGGCGCCATGCTCGCATCCCTCCGCGAGTCGGTCATACTCAACGGCGGCCGCCCGATCGCTCCCTGCCCCCACTCCGCGGCCTGCCCCATGGCCGGCGCCTTCCTCTCAGGCGCTTTCCGCAAGGACGAGGAATCCGACGAAAAGCAGTCCGCCTGGCCGTCCCTTGAGCGAGTCGTCACCGCCCGTGGCCGATCAAAAGCGCCCTGGTGCCACTTCGTCATCGACCCGGGCGCTGCCCCGCAGCGTCTCATCGATTTTTCGGAACAGGCAGGGCTGCCCAAGGACAGGCTCATAGCCTCGTGGCTCCTCCTGCAACCCGAACCGCCCGCGGACGCCATGCCCGCCTCGCCCCCCGACCACTCCGTGCGCATCATCTCGGACGCCTTCAGGCTCCCCGACGGCGGATCGGGCCGCTACGCCTGCACTAAAACCGGCTATTCCCTCGTCCGCGACTCGCTCGCCGACCTCCCCTCAGGCGCGCTGGCCGTCCTCGACGCTCCCTTGCCCCCCTCCGCATCCGAGCGTGACGAAAAATCCAATGCCGTCATCATCCGCGCGCACTCCGATTCCATCGCCTACGTGCCCGTACCCTACAAAGCGCCCCGCGCTGAAGGCGCCGGCCACGACAAGCACAGCCATGACCGGCGTGACGGCGCGCCTTCAGGAGACAGGAAACCCAGCGAACATCCGCGGCATGACCATAGCGGGGACCGAGGCAAGCGTATCGAAGGCACCAGAAAACCCCCCATCCTGCCCCGCGGCGACGCCCGGCGGACAGACGACAAGAAGAAAAACATGAACACGCTCGGAGAGCGTTCCCCCTATGCCCGCTCCAAAAAACCCTGGAGTCCACACAAGCCAAAACGCTCCTCTTGACATAAAACGCTCCCATCGGTAATATCCGTCCTGTCAGAAATGACCGGGGGGGCGTAGCGAAGCTGGTTATCGCGTCGGCCTGTCAAGTCGAAGATCGCGGGTTCAATCCCCGTCGCTCCCGTTCCCGTCCTTGTGGCGGGATTTTTTTTCCCACGGGCTGTAGCGCAGCTGGCTAGCGCGCTTGGTTCGGGACCAAGATGTCGGAGGTTCAAATCCTCTCAGCCCGACTTAAAAACAAAGGGTCACCCTACTGGGTGGCCCTTTGTTTTTATATCCGGACGGGCTGAGAGGATTTGAACCGAGTGAGCGCGCCGCGAATGCGG
>CAZNCK010000072.1:0-18241 GCA_964571545.1 uncultured Treponemataceae bacterium
GACCCCTTCCATACGCCGGACTGGCTCACCGCCGCGGTGTTGCGGGTCTACCGCGGCGTCGGCTACGACGTCAGAGTCAACTGGCCCTTCGGCGGCACCATGATCCCCTGCGCCCACTACCATAAAGACAGCCGCGTTCTATCGGTGATGATAGAGTTAAACCGCCGGCTCTACCTCAGGCAGGGCGGCATCATACCCGGCGCTATCGCCAGGCTACGTGCCCTAGCCGTCCAGGTGGTCGAGGCGATCGCGAAGCAGGGCCAGGAACTATCCCGCGCTACAAGCGATTGAAGGCTCAAACTCCCGGGGAGCCGCGGGACCATCTCTAGGCGGGGTTGCGTAGCAACGAGCCCCCGGCAGAGGCTGCTGCCACGCGCACGATGACGCCCCCTCTATAGAAAGACGCGATAGCTTTACACGAGCCCGCGTCCCCTGAGCAGGGCCTTGACGTCAGGATCGCGGCCCCTGAAGGCTCGGTACGCCTCGGCGGGGTCTAGGGTGTTGCCGGCGGACAGCACATAACGCTTGAACTTGGTGGCCAGTTCCGAATTGAACACATCGCCGGAGGCCTCGAAGGCCTCGAAACCGTCGGCGTCCAGCACCTCGGCCCACATATACACGTAGTAGCCGGCGGCGTAACCGTTGTCGGCGAACAAGTGCCTAAACTGGGGCAGACGGTGCCGCATGCCCACGGCCTCTGGCACGCCCAGGCGCTTGCACTCGGCGGCCTCGAAGGCGGCCAGGTTCACGTGCGCCGGATCGGGATGCTGGTGTAGCGCCATGTCGATGAGAGCGCAGGAGGTGTAGGCCACCGTCAGGAAGCCCTGGTTGAAATGCTCGCTCTTCTTGATGAGGGCGATCAATTCGTCGCTGATGGGCTTGCCGGTCTGGGCGTGAATGGCATGCTTCTTGAGTATCTCAGGCGTCAACGCCCAGTGTTCGTTGATCTGGCTTGGCAGCTCCACGAAGTCGCGCAACACGTTGGTGCCGGCGAGGCGGTTGTACGTGACCTTGGACAAGAGACCATGGAGGCCGTGGCCGAACTCGTGAAACAGCGTCCGCAGGTCGTCCAAAGACAGCAGCGTGGGCTTGCCCTCGGGAGCCTTGGCGAAGTTGTTGTTGTTTATGACGATGGGATAGAGCAGAGTTTCCGGCCGGTTCCTGGACTGACAGCGGAACTCGTTCATCCAGGCCCCGCCGCGCTTGGTGGGCCGCGCAAAACTGTCGGCTATGAAGACGCCGAGTACTTCGCCGGTCTTGCTGTCTTTCATCTCGTAGAGCCGGGCGTCGGGATGGTAGAGCGGCACCCCGGTCACTTCCTTGAAGCTGACGCCGTAGAGCCTGCCCGCCGCGTCGAACATGGCGTCAGTCATGCGGTCCAGCTGGAAGTACGGCTTGAGTTCAGCCTCATCCAGGTTGTAGCGCTCCGCTCGGAGCTTCTCCGCGTAGAAGTTCCAGTCCCAGCCCATGAGGGAACCCTTGAAGCCTTCTTTGGCGGCTAGAGCCTCCAGGTCTTTCTGCTCCTGCAAGGCGCGTTCACGTGCGGGCGTCCACACGCGCATGAGGAGGTCGTCTACCGCGGCGGGCTTCTTGGCCATGCGGTCCACAAGCGCGTAGTCTGCGTAGTTCTTGTAGCCCATCAGACCGGCTAACTCGGAGCGCAGGCGAATTATCTTCTCGGCTACGGGCCTTGTGTCGCGCTCGGGGCAGCTCTCGCCACGGGCCTTGAAGGCACGCCAGACCTGTTCGCGCAGGTCGCGGCGCGTGGAATAGGTCAGAAACGGGTCTACCAAGGACGGCGACAGGTTGATCGCATAGCCTTGAAGGCCTTTGTCGGCGGCTACTGACTTTGCCGCGTCCAGCACGAACTCGGGCAGTCCCGCACGGTCGGCATCGGTAAGCAGAGGCAGGCAGAATGCGGCCTCGTCACCCAACACGGCCTGGCTGAAGGTGGTGAACAGCCCCGCCAGCTCCTCGGTGATGGAGGCGTAGCGCGTGCGCGCCTCGCCCACGAGCAGGGCGCCTTCCATGACGTAGTCCAGGTGTACCCTCTCCAGGAGGCGCAGTTCCTCGCCCCCCAGGCCCAGCTCCGCGCGCTTGCGGAACAACTCGTCGACGCGGCGAAAGAGGCCTTCATGCAGGCTCAGCCAGCTCGCGTGCGCCGCCACTTTGGGCATCAGCTCCCGCTCGGCTGCTTGCAGCGCGTCGTTTGTTTCGCTGGCCGTCAGATTGAAGAACACGCCAGAAACCCTCACATAGGCCTGTCCTGCCCGGTCGAGGGCGGCTACGGTGTTCTGAAAGCTGGCAGGCTCCGGATTGGCGGCTATCGCGTCCACCTCGACCCGGTGAGCGGCCATGGTCATTTCGAACGCGGGCGCGAACTGCTCCGGTTTGATCTTGTCAAAAGGCGGGAGCCCGTAAGGGGTCTCCCACGTGGTAATGAGCGGGTTGGTATTCATGGACGAGATTATTGAGACGTTCCGCGGATGCGTCAAGGTGCGGGAGTGTTACTATATGAAGGAGGCACAGTTGACACAGGCATGCCATGGAAAACATCGTTTACGCTCAGACATTGCTCATGCCCTCGTCAGCACATACGAGTTCTTTTCAAGCAACAGGAGAGCAAAAAAGCCTCCTCAAGCTATTCCCGCGTAGTATACTCGAAGCAAGGTGGAGGCTATTGCATGAAAATAGATACTCTGATCCGCGGCGGCATGCTCATAGATCCAGCATCAGGCACTGAAGCACGCGCTGACATCGGCATTTCCGCTGGACGAGTAGTCTGGATCGGAACCGGCGCGATGGTTGCCGGCAAAACAATAGACGCTACCGGACTGCTCGTAGCTCCGGGCTTTGTCGACACGCATACGCATGACGAGGAACTCGACAACCCAGATCCCATCCAAAGGGCTCTTCTCCTCCAGGGAATCACCACCACGATAGCCGGCAACTGCGGTCTGGGTCCCTTGATCGATAAGTACAAACCGCTGCGGCGCGCGCCGTTGTTGAAACTGGCCTACCTGACGGGTCACACGATGCTCCGCCAGGAAGTCGGCATCGTCGATGCGTACAGGCCAGCCACGGTGGAAGAAACGGAGCGCATGCAGGCCCTGCTGCGGTCTGAACTGGCGCGCGGCAGCTTCGGCCTGTCATTCGGTCTCGAGTACGCGCCAAATACCAGCCCGGCAGAAATAGACGCGCTCGCCTCGCTCTTGACTGGCATGCCGGAGCGCTTCATATCGGTGCATATCCGCTTCGACGGCCCCGAGTGCCTGACCGGCATCCGCGAGGTCATAGACATCGCAAAGCGCTTCAAGGTCAGGCTTCAGGTATCACACATCGGCAGCATGACGGCTTTTGGCTTCTGCGGGCAGGCGGTCGCACTCATTGAGGCGGCCAAGGCAGACGGTGTGGACCTTGGGTTCGACTGCTACCCCTACGACGCGTTCTGCACGACGATAGGCTCGGCCGTTTTCGATCCCGGCTTCGAACAGCGCTGGAACAAGGGGCTTCTAGACCTTGAAGTGGCTTCGGGATCATACAAAGGCTCCCGGCTGAACCCGGAATCATACTCGGATCTCAGAGCCAACGACCCCGACGCACTCATCATAGCCCATGTCATGAACGACCAGGAGGTACGCGATTGCCTAGCCCATCCGTCATGCGCCATTGCCTCTGACGCCATACTGCGGGGCGGCGAAGGGCACCCCAGGGCAGCGGGCACCTTCCCACGGGCCTTGCGGATACTCCGGGAGGCCGGCCTGTCGTGGCCGGAAGCACTCAGGCATGCGACCAGCCTGCCCGCTGCCATGACCTGGCTCGACGCTGGCCGCCTCGTTCTGGGAGCTCCAGCCGACATCGTCGTCTTTGATCCTCTAACGCTACGCGACAAGGCGACCTTTGCCGACCAGTTGGCTCCACCTGAGGGCATACACTACGTCATCATCGATGGAGCGATAGCCGTAGATCACGGAACCATTACAGCCAGGCCAGCCGGCCGGCTGCTCTTCAGGACGTCATGACATAGACGAAGGCTGATCCGAACCCTTCGTCTCATGACCGAGCCTGGTCCGGAATTCCACGCGTGCGGCTTCGAGGAAAGCCGCATCACGGAGCACGTCGAGGGCTGACAGGGCCAAGGCCTTGGCGGCCCTGATGATGGCCTCGTCCGCATAGGCCGTAGAGGCGGCATCGCGGAATTGGGCTGTGTGCAGGCTCATCTTCACACCGGCAGTGATGTCGACGAGGGCGTGCACGGCCGGTATGACCTGCGACACGTTGCCCATGTCCAGGGACCCGAAGCTGTCGGGCACGCGTGCGAACGGCCCCGATCCCAAAGCGCTGACCATGTACTCGCAGAACCTGCCTGAAAGGGCGGTGTTGCTGGCCATGTCGTCGAAGCTGGCTTCATACGTGCTTATCTCGACACGCGTGCCGGTTGCCAGGGCCGCGGACTCGGCGCAGGCCTTGAATCTGGTGACAAGCTCGTCGAGGTATACGCGGTGCCTGGCGCGGACATAGAAACGGGCGGCGGCAAACTCCGGCACGACATTCGGCGCCTCGCCACCATGGGTTATGATGCCGTGGATGCGGGCGTCAGGCCTGATATGCTGACGGAGCGCGTTGATGGCATTGAACGTCAGCAGAACGGCGTCGAGGGCGTTCCGGCCATCCCATGGTGAAGCGGCCGCATGCGCGGACCTACCGTAGAACTTGAGTTCCAGTGCGTCCATCGCCAGCGATTCCACCTCGGCGTAGTTGCCGTCGTAGGGATGCACCATGAACGCGGCGTCGATGTTGTCAAAGCAGCCATGCGCGACCATTGCCACCTTGGCTCCGTCCGTCTCTTCCGCCGGGGTGCCGATCACAAGAACCTGCCCGCCGCAGGATTTCACCACTGCCCCGAGGCCGATGCCGGCACCAAGGGCAGCCGCGGTAATGAGATTGTGGCCACAGCCGTGGCCTATGACCGGCAGGGCGTCATATTCGGCAAGGAACGCGACGCGGTATCCAGCGGTGCCTTTGGCGGCGCGCAACGCGGTCGGGAGTCCCGCGTAACCGTGTTCGACGGTAAAACCCGCTGACTCGAGGGTATCGGCAACGAGCGTGGAAGCGAACACCTCTTCCTTCCCGAGCTCCGGACGGCCGTGGATGCTATGCGATACCGAGAGGATTTCAGAGCGGGCACTGTCTATCGCGGCGATGAGTGAACGCTGAGTTTCGTCAAGTTCCATGAATACTCCCTGATGTAGATGCGGCCGGCCGGATCCGCTCCGCGGAAATCCAGCCGGCCGCGTCATGATGCGGTTGACAGTCTAGAAAGGACCGAACTTGATGATCTGGGCAATGACGACGAAGACAGCGCCCATTACCAGGAAGATGCCGAACAGCGGCGCATACCATTTAACCCACTTCTCGTAGGGAACCTTGGCAAGAGCGACGCCCGCCAGGAGGTAACCGGAGGTCGGGATGATGATGTTGGTAAAGCCATCGGCGAACTGGTAGATGAGCACGGCGGTCTGCTGGGTCATGCCGAGCAGGGTCGCGAGCGGCCCCATGATAGGCATTGTAACCGCGGCCATGCCCGATCCAGACGGGACGATGACCGAGATTATGATCTGGACGACGTACATGCCTATAGCTGAAAGCGAGGGAGGGAGTCCCGCGACAGCAACGCCCATGGCGTGGACGATGGTGTGGAGTATTCCACCCTGGGTCAGGACAACAAGTATTGCGCGCGCGACGCCGACCACGAGGGCGCCGACGGTCAGGGCGGTAGCGCCATCGACGAAGGCCTCGGCAACCTTGCTCGGGCCAAGCCCGCCAACGAAGCCGCATACAATGCCCATGCAGATGAACAGGGCCGCTATCTCGTCGATGTACCAGCCAAAGGCGTTGACACCATAGATAAGCAGGGCGAAGGACAGCAGCATTATGACGAGGACGAGTTTCTGCTTGAGCGTAAAGGGCGTCTTGGCCTCGAGGTCAATCTTGTCACGCTTGGAGTCGACTTCGAACATGACGCTGAGCGAAGGGTTCTTCTTGATCCGCTGTGCATAGAGGAAGATGAACAGGAAAGCTACCACGGTCGTGATGCAGAAGATTACAATGCGATAACTCATGCCCGAGAAAATGGGTAGGCCTACAAAGCCCTGGGCTACGCCGACGGTAAACGGATTGAGGAAGGCTCCGGTAAATCCGGCGCAGGGTCCGACGAGGGCCAGGGCCAGGCCGACGATCGAGTCGTAGCCCATGGCGATGGCCAATGGAACGAGCATCGGTATGAAGACCAGCGCTTCCTCGGCCATTCCGAAGGTCGTGCCTCCGACAGCAAAGAGGGTTACAATCGCAAAGAGCAGAATCCCGTCCTTGGTCGCATTGCCGGTGCCCCGCTTGCCGCGGAGGCCGTTGACCATGGTCCGTATGCCCGATTCCACAGCGCCGGTGGACTGGATGATGTTGAAGGCGCCACCGACTATGAAGATGAAGAAAATGATGTTGGCGACTTCCCTCATACCGAGAGGAATCGCGAGCACCATCTTCCATGGATTGACAGGGTTCGAATCAACAGCATGGTACGTAGCAGGGTCGATGAGCTTTGTCGCCTTGCCATCCTTCATCTGCAGGTCATACTGGTTGGCCGGCACGATGTAGGTCAGGATGGCCGAAACGATGATAACGATGGACAGGATGACATAGACGTGCGGGAATTTCTTTAATTTGGTTTTCATCGCGCGTTCTCCCCTTGAATTATTGGTTGGTAGAAACTGTCAGTTTTTGTAGTAACATTTTTACCTGAAATCGGGGTTTCCCGCGATCCAGCACACGTTGCTACCTGACTGTTCAACCCTGCTTTGTTTCCCGGCAACGCCGGCATGACTTCAGAATAAGTCTCGATTGTTTTGCCGTCAATATTTATAAACAAGCGGATTCAGCCTGGTACGGCAAGGATGAATCCCCGTCTAGCTGAAAGCCTCCACAAACTCGCCGGGGAATGGCAAGAAGCCTGGTGGAATGCCTGGTACATTGCCGAATTTTCCATCGCGATACGTCTGGAATTCATCCTTGACCGCCTTCGTGAAGGCTGGGTCGGCGAGCATGTCGGCTGCCGTCATCGCCATTGCCTTTGCCGCGAGCAGCACCGCGGAGGATCCTGGATCCGACCCAGCCGCCTTTGCGAACTCGGAGGTATGCGCGACGAGGTTCTCGCCGCCCAAGGCGCAATATCCGTGGATGCCCGGCACCACCCAGCTTACATCTGAAAAATCAGTCGACAGGCCTGGGTAAGTCCTGCGCTCCAGGGTCCGCTGCGAATCTACCGGAGACTCGACGCTTCCGCCGAGCGCGGTGACATTGCGCGCCATGCTGGCCGCGAGGTGCAGGTTTGGAATCATGTGCCGGTATTCATCGAGCACCTGTACGCTCCCCTTGGCACCGGTCATCTCCGAGACAGCCTGGACGCAGATCCGCACTCGCTCGAAGCAGGCTTCGAGGTACTCGCCGTTGAACGCCTTCATCGTGATGTGGGCCTCGGCGCTCTTGGGCACGGTGATCGCGCTCGGGCCGCCGCCATCAGTGATGGTGTAGGCGAACATAACCGAAGGCGACCAGGCACGCTTGATCGCGTTGACGTCATTCAGGAACATCAGCAGGGCTTCGAGCGCGTTGATGCCCTGTTCCGGCTCCGTATAATGGGCGCTCTTGCCGTCGAAGTGGACGTTGAAATCCTTGAGGGGAAAGGCGTAGCGCCACACAGCGTTGGCGCCGCCGAGGGGATGCATCATCAAAGCGGCGTCCAAGGCGTCAAACACGCCGGCACGGGCCATGACGACCTTGCCACCCTTAGACTCGTCGCTGATCGCTTCCTCGTCGGGGGTGCCGATCAGCACTATGGAGCCGCCGAGTTCAGTTACTATTGACCGCAGGGCAACCGCGGCTCCGAACGATGCGGCGGCTATGATGTTGTGCCCGCAGGCATGTCCCAGTTCAGGCAATGCGTCGTACTCGCACAGGAAACCTATGGCAGGCCCCGGTTTTTTTGAGGAATACCGGGCGATGAAGGCGGTTTCCAGCCCTGCCACCGGTGTTTCGACCTCAAAGCCCTTCGCCTTCGATTCATCGACCAAAAACCCGCACGACCACTGTTCGTGCAAGCCGAGCTCGGGGTGGGCGTGTATCGACTGGCTGACCCGGATGATGTCGTCGCGTATCAGCTCGACTTCGTGCTGAACCCTGCCGCTGTACACATTGGATCGTGGAAGCATTGTGTTCTCCAAGGAGTGCTGGCTCCAAATCGGGATATGATACAGGGAATTCTATCCATCGGAGCTCATAGGTCAAGTTGGTATGAATGACAATACTTGAGCGATCCATGCATTGATCAATTCCTCAGCAGACGACCAGCTCCACACCGCGTTCCGCCATCAGCGACTTGATTCCCTCGTCCGGTTCACGGTTGGTGAACAAGGCCTTGACCCCATCGAGGTCGGCTATGCGATAGTTCTTGCAGCGGCCGAATTTATCGGAGTCAATGAGGAGATAGCGGCAATTCGAGTGGGCCAGCATGAGCCGCCTGACCTGAGCCTCGCCTTCGTTATTGTCGGTCAGCCCGTACGCGGGGTGCAGGCCGGAGCAACTGACGAAGGCCTTGTCGGCGTGTAAATCCTCCATGGCCCTGGTGGTAGCGTAGCCGATGAAGGAACGTGAAGTCGGCCTGTAAGTGCCGCCGGTGACTATCAGGTTGGTATGGTTGCAGTCCGATAGTTCAGAGGCGATGCGCAGCGAATTGGTTATCACCGAGAGTCTCAGAGTCGACAGTTTTATGCACTGGGCAAGGTGTAGGGCGGTCGTGCTGGAGTCCAGCATGATGGTATCGCCAGGTTCGAGGCAGGCAAGGCTCCTGCGGGCTATGCGGTCTTTTTCCTCGACGAGCATGGCCTCGCGCAGCTGATAGGGCGCTTCCTGGTCGAACTCCCGTATCTTGTAGGCGCCGCCATGGACGCGAATGACCGTGGAGTCCTTGATCACGAGTTTTTCTAGGTCGCGGCGTATTGTCTCCTCGGTCACCTTGAACGACTTGCTCAATTCGGCGACTGAGATGCAGTCGCTAGCGTTGAGAGCCTTCTCTATCGCCGTCAATCGTTCGACTGCAAGCATGCCTGGCTCCTTCCTGATCTCTGGCTGTTCAGTCCCCGAGGACCACCGGCTCGCCCGACTGCAGCGCGAGGTGATAGATCTTGGCGGCATCCTCGACGTATTCCGCCCGTATATAGGACTGGGCGAGGCTCTTGCCGACGGCGATAACCCCGTGGCTCGCGAGTAGGCAGGCATTGGATCCCTTTGATAGGAACTCAACAGCCGACAGGCCCAATTCCCGAGTGCCGGGCTTTTCGAAGCGCGCGCAGGGAAGCTTTCCTCCGAGGAAGGGCCCCATTTCAATGAGGATAAAAGGGATGCCCTTGCGGTTGGCCGCAAAGGCCGTGGCATAGGGTGAATGGGTATGGAACACCGAGAGCACATGGCCCAGCTTCTCGTAAATGACCGCGTGCATCCGCCACTCCGACGATGGAGCGCGTTGCCCCTCAAGCACCGTTCCGTCCAGCTTCATGCGCACGATATCCTCGGCCAGCATCTGGTCGTAGCGAATGCTCGTCGGAGTGATGAGCATCTCGTCGGTGCTCTCGAGGCGCAGCGACAGATTGCCGCTCGTACCGGCGAACAAGCGCTCGGCGTACGCGTCCCGGCAGATGCGCACCATTTCATTTCTGCGCGCCTTGATGTCATCCACGGAGGGCTCCTTCACGCGCAGACCCCAGCTCCGTACTCGCCGGTGCTGCCTTCGCTGTAGTAACGGCGCAGGTCGTACGGAGACATGATGCCCCGGTCGGTGACGACGCCGCTGACGAGCTGCGGCGGCGTTATGTCGAACGACGGATAGTAGCCCTTGACGCCTTCCATCGCCGTCCGCACGCCCATGGCCTGCAGGACGAACTCGGGGTCGCGCATCTCGATCTTGACCGTGTCGACGGTAGGATGGCCCCTGTCCGGCGCTCCGGAGACAAAATAAGGGATACCCATGTACTTGGCGACGATAGCCAGCTGGAAGGTGCCAACCTTGTTGACGATAAAGCCGTCCTGACAGATGACGTCGGCGGCCGAGGTAAACACGTCTATCTTCTCGTGCTGGATAGCAAAGGCGGGCATATTGTCCGTGATGACCGTCACATCGAAGCCCATATCGAGGGCAACGCTGGCGGTAAGCCTGGCGCCCTGGAAATACGGCCTAGTCTCGGCGCAGAAAATCTTGAGGGCGCTGCCGCGATTCCTGGCCACTTTGAGCATCTGGCCGACTATGGTCTCGCCGAAACACTGGGTCAGGATGCGGCCGTCTTTGGGAAAGGTATCCACGAGGAACTCCGCCATGACGCCTATCTTCTCATAACGAGCGTTATTGGAACGTATGGCGTGCTCGACTATGGCCTGGCTGAGGTCTTTCCCCTCGGCCAACGCCTGGTCGGCCGCGCGCAGACAGCCTTCTACGATCAGTCCCATTCTGTCTACAGTAGTCGGTCGCGCATTGGAAATCACTCGCGCGGCCATTTCGAGAAACACGCGCTGTTCCGTTGCGGCCTTTCCGCGGCACTCGTAGGCCGCGAGCGCCATCCCCATCGCCGCGGCGGTGTACGGGCCAGCGCTCTGCGTGACCATGTCGGCTATGGCCTGGGCCACTTCGCCATGGGTCGCGCATTCCACGAATACCACACGGGTAGGATATATACGACGGTCCAGGATCCTGACCTTACCACGCTCGTACCACGCCACGTTCTCGTACTGGAGCATGAACGCCAGGTCCTTGTCAGCTCGTTCCATTGCACACCTCCGGATTCAGTTCGCTTTCAAATCGATTTCAGGCTGTCTTGAAAATCCGCGCGACCGATTCGTCGAGGTCGCTCAGCACCTTGTCCAGGTCTATGTTTAGGTAGGTGCCGTGTTCGTAGAGTATAGCTCCGTCCACCATGGTCATGGCCACGTCGCTGGCCTGGGCGGAATATACCAGCAGGGCCGTGATGTCGTGCACGGGCATGAGGTGGGGCTTCTGCAGATCGAGCGCTATCAGGTCAGCCTTCTTGCCCACCGCCAGTTCGCCGCAATCGGAGCGTCCCTGGGCCTTGGCCCCATTAAGCGTTGCCATCAGCAACAGGTCATCGGGTCTTATGATAGTGGGGTCGCCGGAGTGGCCCTTGTGGATTAGAGACGCGAGGTGAATCTCCTCGAACAGGTTGAGATTGTTGTTGCTCGCGGCCCCGTCGGTGCCTAGCGCGACATTGATGCCGCGTTCCAGCATGGTCTGGAGCGGCATGAAACCGCTGCCCAGTTTCATGTTGCTGGACGGATTGTGCACGCACGAGACGCCCTGCCTGGCCAGTATGTCGATGTCGGCCGGTTCTACGGCAACGCAATGCGCGGCTATGACCGGATTATCCAGGACGCCCAGATCCAGGAACCACTGTGCCGGGGTCTTTCCGTATCGACCCTTGCACGCCTCGTGTTCCTTGACCGTTTCAGAGAGGTGCAGATGCATCCGGGCGCCGCGCTTGAGGCAATCCGCCGCGTAGGGCCTCACCAGCTGCTCGAACGAGGTGTACTCCGCATGTATGGAGAAATCGGCTAGTATCCTGCCCTCGCCCGCCCCGTTGTATTCATCGTAGAAGCGCAGCGATTCCCTGGCCCTCGTATTGGCTTCGTAGGCTTCAGCCGGGTCGAAGCCGAGTATGGGCCGGTTCAGGTTAGCCTTCATGCCGGCCTTTATTACCTCGCCTGCCGTCACCTGGGTCCTGTCATACATATCGGAGAAGCTCACCACGCCCGACGCCAGCATCTCCATCATGGCCAACCTGGTGCCAACGCTGATGTCGGCAGGCGTCAGCCTGGCCTCCACCGGAAACATGGCCTCGTGGAGCCAGCGGTCCAGCGGCAGGTCGCTGCCCAGGCCGCGCAACAGCGTCATGGGCGTGTGCGTATGCAGATTATAGAGACCTGTCATCAAAAGATGACCAGTCAGGTCCTTTTCGCGCTGGTACTGCATCATTGGTCGAACGCTAGCCACGTAATCGATGCGGTCGCCGTCTATACCTACGTAGCCGCCCTTGATGACGGACCAGGAGCCGCTCTCATGAACCAGCACGTCTGCCCCGGACAACAACAGGGTACCCATGGTTCAGCCTCCAACCGGCGGCAGCCGGCCTATGATCGTCGTAACGTAGGCCTGGAACAGCGACGAGATGCGTCTAGCCGTCTCCATCACCTCGCCGGTACCCAGAGGCTGGTCCAGCACACCCGCGGCCATGTTTGTCATCACGGACAGCCCGAGGAGCGGCATGCCGCAGTGGGCCGCGGTGAGCGCTTCGGTCACCGTGGACATGCCTACGGCGTCGGCGCCGAGTATCCTGGCCGCCCGGATCTCCGCCGGCGTCTCGAAATGGGGACCGGTGAAGAACTGGTACACGCCCTCGTGCACGGTCAGCCCGCTGCCACCGGCGCACGAGAGCGCGAGCTGCCTGAGTCTCTTCGTATACAGATCGCTCACATCGAAGAAACGCGGACCGTATTCGGCAACATTCTGGCCGCGCATCGGGCTGGCGCCAGCCAGGTTGATATGGTCCTTGATGACCATGATATCGCCGGGTTTGTAGGCGGTGTTGACGGCGCCGGCGGCGTTCGTGACGATGGTAGTCCCAACGCCGAGCGACTTGAACAGCCGTACAGGCGCGGCCAGCTGCTCGAAGCTGTAGCCTTCGTAGTAGTGGAACCTGCCGGACATGCAGAGCACGCGCCGGCCGGCCAGCGTGCCGGCGATGAGCTTGCCGGCATGGGATTCAACGGTGGAAACCAGGAAGTTGGGTATGTCCTCATACGGGATCTCCACGGGATCCTCTATCTCGCTGGCAAGGCCGCCCAGGGCGGAGCCCAGGATTACCGCCACTTCAGGATCAAAGGATATCCTGCCGCGCACATAGTCCGCGCTCTTCCTATAATAATCATAATCGTACGGCATTCTGGATTCTCCTCTTCAGGCTATTTTGCGGCGGATCTCAGGATTCTCTTGCTCTGGGCGTAGTTGTACAAAGCCAGGGCCAGCACCGTGGACGCATAGGGCAGCGCCATGGTCAGCTGGCTACTCACGGAAGTATTCTGCAGCATATTTGCCATCGATTGAGCAAAGCCGAAGAAGGCGCTTGAAACCATGACGCCCAGAGGGTGCGCCGCCCCGAGCGTGCCGGCGGCCATGGCTATGAAGCCACGGCCCGCCGTTATGTTCTGGGCGAACATGGTCACGCCGCCCATAGTCAGGAGTACGCCGCCGAGACCGGATACGAGTCCGGAAAAAACCACCGTGAGTATCTGGAGCCTGTCCGCGTTTATGCCCAGGCTCTCGGCCGCGGGTTTGTTGATGCCGACTGACCGCATCCTGAAACCCGTCACCGTCCTGAACAGGAACAGGTACAGAATAACGGCCAGCACGAAGGCAAACAGATCGAGGTACGTGAGCGAACCGAACATCGTCTGCAAAAGGGGTACTCCGCTCATGAATGAAACATCTATCTTGGGCAGGCTCACCAGCTTGGTGCTGACGTACGCGCCCTTGCTGCCAAAGATAATCTGCATTAGAAAGGTGGTGGCGCCGGATATGAGCACGTTGATGGAGACGCCCACGACAAGCATAGCGCCTTTGAATTTGACCATAAAAATGCCCGCGACCCAGGCAACGGCCATCGAGGCCGCCATCGCCGCGAGCACAGACAGGATAAGGCTTCCCGTATAGAAATTGGCGACGATAGCGGCGAAGCCGCCCACAAGCATCATGCCTTCCAGGCCGATGTTGAATATGAACACGCGATTGCAGAGGGCAGATCCGAGCGCCACATACAGGATGGGCGTGGTCATCCGTATCGTCGAATTGAATACTACAGCCAGGTAATTGGCATCGAAATTCATCGGGGCCGTCCTTTCTCGTCAGCGGAATCCGCCGCTGGCGCGGCTGTGGCCCGTGGCCCGCGCAGCGCGACACTGCCCCTCCGGCGAGCGCCGAGGACTATCCTGGCGGATATGAAGAGCGTGATGCAGCCCTGGATGATGGATGATATCTCCAGCGGCACCGTGGTGGACCGGGCTATAGCCGCGCCGCCCGTCTGGATGCCGGCCAGGATTATGGAGGTCAGGAAAACGCCTATCGGGTTGTACCCGGAGATGAGCGCGGCATTGAGCCCCACCCAGGCATAGCTCGCCGACACGTAGTTGTTGTGGACATAGCGGTACTGCACGCCGAGCACCTCGCTGGCGCCGGCCAGGGCGCTGATCGCACCGCTGAGCAGCAGCATGCCGTACATCACCTTGCGGCTGCTGATGCCGCCGTAATCGCAGAAGTTGATGTTGAAGCCGCTCATCCTGGACTCGTACCCGAACGCGGTCCGGTTGAGGAGGAACCATATGGCGAACACCAGCACGATGGCTATGAGGAAGCCGATATGCAGGCTGTATCCCTCGAACAGGCGGGCGAAGCGCAGCCCCTCGTCCAGCTTGAGCGTCTGCGTCAGCTTGGCGTCTCCCGTCGTGTCCTGGAATACGTTGGCAACATAGTGCATCGTAACGTACTGCGCCGTGTAGTTGAACATTAGCGTGGAGATGGCGAGCGACATCCTGAATTTGTCAAGGAGCCACGCGGAGAGCAGCGACAGCAAGCCTCCCGCCACCATCGCCATGACGACGGCCAGGACGAACCGGAACCATAGCGGACCCGGCGCGTAGATCGCCACTATGGCCGTGGTGAAACCACCCACTATCATCTGGCCTTCGCCGCCTATGCCCATGTAGTTGGAACTCCAGGCTATGGCGGCGCCAAGCCCGCAGATGATGATGGGCGTGGCCCGCGTCAGCGTCGTCAGCAGGTAGTACTTGTTGCCGAAGGCGCCCCTGAACATGGCCGCGTAGACGGCGAGCGGATTTTCCCCCGTAACGATGATGGCCAGCGCGCCGACGCCCAGCGCGAACCCCAGGGCCATCAGGGGCTGCGCCAGGGGAGCCAGCAGATGCCTGATCTTCCTGTCAACCATGGTTTGCCCCTCCTACCATCAACAGCCCCAGCTCCTCTTCCTTGACGCAACCGCGCTTGAACTCCCCGTTGATCTTTCCCCCGTACATCACGTAGATGCGATCGGACAGTTCCATGATTTCAGAAAGCTCGCTGGATATCAGCAGCACGGCGTCGCCGCTCGTACGCTTCTCGACGAGCCGGTCATGGATGTACTCCATGGCGCCGATGTCGACGCCGCGCGTCGGTTCACAGGCGACCAGCAACGGCGTCCTGTGGGCTATCTCACGCGCCGCTATCAATTTCTGCGCGTTCCCGCCCGAGAGCGAACTTGTCCGGAGCCGTATGTCGTCGGTCTTCACCGAGAATGCCCGCACGAGGTCTCCGGTGAATTTCCTGATGTTCTTCATGTTGAGCATGCCCCGAACCGACAGGGGCGTGCGCCGGTAATGGGTCATGATGGCGGTCTCGGTTATCGAGGCGGCCGAGGCCGAGCCCCACTGGTAGCGGTCTTCCGGTATCATCGAGACGCCCGCTTCGCGGACCTGCGCTACCCGGCGGTTGCCTATGTCCACGCCCTTGATGGCTATCGTCCCGCTGTCGATGCGCTGCAGTCCCAGGATGCAGCGCTCCAGTTCCGACTGGCCGTTGCCGGAGACGCCGGCTATGCCGACTATCTCTCCCGCGCTCACGTGCAGCGAGAGGTGGTCGATCTTCGCGACAGCCCCGGCGCCTTGCACGCACAGGTCATCGATGCGCAGGATATCGTCACCCGGCGGGATGGAAGGCAGGTCCTTCTTGACCAGGTTGCGCCCCACCATCATGTAGCTGAGTTCCTCGATGCTCGTGTCCTTGATCGCCACATCGGCCACGTGCTTTCCGGCGCGCATGACGACGGCGCGATCGGCCACTTCCATGACCTCGTTGAGTTTGTGCGTGATTATGATGATGCTCTTGCCGGCGGCCGCGAGCCTCTTCATCGTCCCTAGTAGCTCGTGCACTTCCTGCGGAGTCAGCACGGCCGTGGGTTCGTCGAAGATGATGATGTCGGTATCCTGGTACAACACCTTGAGTATCTCAACGCGTTGCCTGAGCCCGACGGGCATACCCTGGATACGCGCGGACGGGTCCAGCGGCAGTTCGTATCGCTTCGACAGCTCCTCGATCATGCCCGTGGCTTTCCTGAGGTCGAAGTAGAGCCCTTTGACCGGCTCCTTGCCGTATACGACGTTTTCAGTGACGGTGAAGGGATCGAAGAGCATAAAATGCTGCTGCACCATGCCTATGCCGCTGGCTATGGCGTGCGCCGCGCTCCTGAGGTGCAGTTGCCGGCCCTTGAGGTGTATGGTGCCGCCCGTAGGCTGCTCCATGCCGTACAGGATCTTCATCAGCGTCGTCTTGCCGGCGCCGTTCTCGCCTATTACGGCCAGAATCTCGCCTTCATGCAACGCGATGCTCACATCGTCGTTGGCCACGAGCTCGTCGTAGCGTTTGACGATATGCTCCATCGTCAGCATCGGAGCGTGGTCAACGTTCGGCATCCTCGTTGCTCCTGAATCAAAGCCGTGGCTCGGCCCGGCAAGAAAGCCAGGCGGTCACGTAAAAAAAGAATCGCCTCCGCGATATTTCCCCGGAGGCGATACGACTTCGACTATTACAGTTTGAAGTCCTTCTCGATAGGCACTTCAATGATGAGTTCGCCTGACTTGATCTTGTTGGCGGCGTCACGCGCCAGTTGCACTATCCTGTCGGTGAGGACAGCGGTGTTCCTAGGATTGACGCCATCATCGGTGATGTAGGTCGCGCCTACAACGCCTTCCTTGAGGCCCAACGAGACGACGCCGGGCTGGATACCAGTCTTGAAGAATTCATCGACGATAAGCTCGGCTACGATGCCGGTGTACTTGACCTGTGTGGTGAGGATGTACGGGTTAGACGGGCTCGTCATGTCGGAGTCCTGGCCGGAGGTATAGAATTTTTTCTCGGCGGCGGCTTCGAAGGTGCCGTAGTCGGCGACGGCCGAGGCGGCATTGATGAACACGCAGCCCTGGGCGGCCTGCTGGAGGGCCAGTTCCTTGGCGATCGGAGCATCCGTGTATGACTTGGTATAGTTGAACAGGAAGTTGGCCATAGTGACTGACGGATTGACGGACTTTACGCCCTGGATGTAGCCATAGCGCCACTCGAAGCTGCCCTGGCCAGGATTGGCGTGTACGCCGCCGAAGGGGCCATTGGGCTTGCCGGCATCCTTGCTGACGGATGCGGCTATGACGCCGATGAGATAAGCGGCTTCCTGCGGCTTGAAGATGTACGACTTGACCTTGGGATTGTCGCAAACCGTGTCTATGATCGCGTACTGGGCCTTGTCAGGGAACTGTGTGGCCACGGCGTTGAGCGGATCGGCGCCCTGCCATCCTACGACGAGTATCAGGTTGTAGCCCTCTTCGACCGAGGCCCGGATATTCTCCGCCCAGGAAGAGTCATCGGCGCACTCTATGACGCTATAATCCATGGCGTAGGTGTTGGCCGCCTTCATTTCAGCCATCTTGTTTACTACCTGGGTCAGGAAGGGATTCACTCCGACCGGATCGCAGATTACCGCCACCTTCTTGATCTCTTGCGCCTTAGTCTGGGCGTCAGAAGACGCTCCCTCGGGCTTGGACTTGGCGCAACCGCTAAAAAACGCGACAAGAACCAAAGCGCTGATCAACAGAACTCTTTTCGCTACCATCGCCTTCTCCTCTTTCTCCGCATGGTGTACTGCTTTGGATGGCATCGTAGCCAACGGCTATCGAATGCTTCCAGATAAAGCCGATACAATGACAGGCTACAGTTTAATTTTTTGGCTTTTTTATGTTTTTTCTGTCTTTTTCTTTGTTTCTGCGAGCATAATACCACGTCTAACCAAGCTGTCAACGAAATCCGGGCTGGGTTCGGTTTCACAGATTGCCCGCGCCTATGTACTGAAAGAAGCGCGGTTCGTGACTGGCATTGCCCCGGCGCCGCGCCGCATCGAAAACTCATAACGTCTACCCGGCGTTCATAATCCGTTCACACTCAGCATGTATCTTCTACCGCGAGAACAATGACGGAGTCGGAGGGTACGTAGTATGAGCGTTCAGCGCAGGACCTTTTTTGTGGACGGGATGTCCT
>CAZNCK010000073.1:0-2389 GCA_964571545.1 uncultured Treponemataceae bacterium
GAATACGAGATGGAAAAAGACCTCGGCATCTCCGGCAAGAAGGCCATCGAGGACTGCGGCGGGGCCAATTTCAACGAGGCCTGCCGCTCCATCGTGCTGCGCTATACCAAGGAATGGCGCACCATCATGACCCGCGCCGGCCGCTGGGTGGATTTCGACCACGATTACAAGACGATGGACCCCGACTACATGGAGTCGATCTGGGCGGTGGTTAAAAAGCTGTGGGACCTGGGGCTGATCTACGAGGGCCATTACATCCTGCCCTACTGCCCGCGTTGCTCGACGGTGCTGTCTAACCACGAACTGCAGATGGGCGGCTACCAGAACGTGCATGACCCGGCCATCACCGTCAAGTTCCGCGTCACCGGGCAGCCGACCGCCGCCCCAGAGGGCAGCCCGCTGCGGGGCCTGGCCGAAGGTAATACTTTCTTCCTGGCCTGGACCACCACGCCCTGGACCCTGCCGTCCAACCTGGCGCTGGCGGTGGGGCCGGAGGTGGACTACGTCCTGGTGCGGGACGGCACCGAACGCTACGTCCTGGCCGAGGCCCGCCTGAGCGCCTATTATAAAGATATCGCCTCGGTCCAGGTACTGGCCCGCTGCAAGGGTTCGGACCTCTTAGGCGCGCAATACGAGCCGCTCTTCCCCTACTTCGCCGACCAGGCCGCCAAGGGCGCCTTCCGCCTCTTCAAGGCCGACTACGTGACCACCGAGGACGGTACCGGCATCGTCCATACCGCGCCGGGCTTCGGCGAGGACGACTACCAGACCCTGAAGGGGACGGGCATCGACACCATCTGCCCGGTGGACGGTGAATGAAAGTTCACTTCAGAGGAAACCGATTACGCCGGCCAGTTCGTCAAGAACACCGACAAGCCGATCATCGAGCGCCTGAAGCTGGAAGGCAAGCTGGTCAAGCGCGAGCAGTACCTGCACGCCTATCCGCACTGCTGGCGCTGTTCCAGCCCGCTCATCTACCGCGCCATCTCCAGCTGGTTCGTCAAGATCGACCCGATCAAGCCCAAGATGCTCCGGGCCAACCAGCAGATCCACTGGGTGCCGGCCCACATCCAGGGCGGCCGCTTCGGCAAGTGGCTGGAAAACGCCCGCGACTGGGCCATAAGCCGCAACCGCTACTGGGGCAACCCCCTGCCTATCTGGAAGTGCGACGAGTGCGGCGGCACCGAATGCGTAGGCTCCCGCGACGACCTGGAGAAGTTTTCAGGCTCGCGGCCGACAGACCTCCACAAACACTTCGTCGATGAGATAGCCTGGAAATGCAAGAAGCCGGGCTGCTCAGGCACGATGAAGCGCATCCCCGAGGTCCTGGACTGCTGGTTCGAGTCCGGCTCCATGCCCTACGCCCAGGTAAACTACCCCTTCCAGAACAAGAAGCACTTCGAGGAACACTTCCCCGCCGACTTCATCTGCGAAGGCCTGGACCAGACCCGCGGCTGGTTCTACACGCTGACCATCCTGGCGGCCGCCCTGTTCGACAAGCCTGCCTTCAAGGCCTGCGTCGTCAACGGCCTCGTACTGGCCACCGACGGCAAGAAGATGTCAAAGAGCCTCCGTAACTACACCGACCCGGTCAAGGTCATAGACGAGTTCGGCGCCGACGCGCTGCGCATATTCCTCATGCACTCCCCTGTGACGCGGGGCGACGACCTCTGCTACTCCGACGAAGGCGTCCGCGAGGTGGTCAAGAGCATCCTATTGCCGCTGTGGAGCGCCTACGGCTTCTACATCACCTATGCCAACATCGACAAGGTGGAGCCGGCCGAGGCCTCCATGAACGCGGCCAATCCCATGGACCGCTGGATACTCTCCAAGTGTGAAACGATGGTCAAGGACGTCGGGGCCAGCCTGGAAGCCTACGACATGCAGCGTTCTATAGACCCGATGGTGGATTTCATAGACGCCCTGAACAACTGGTATATCCGCCGCTCCCGCCGCCGCTTCTGGCGCTCCGAGAACGACGGCGACAAGGTGCAGGCATACTCCACGCTGTACCGCGTCCTCCGCAAGCTGACGCTGTGTCTCGCGCCGTTCGCGCCGTTCATCACTGAGACCATGTGGAAGAACCTGCGCGGCAACGACGCCGAGAGCGTGCACCTGGCCATGTTCCCCGAATACGACGACCGCTATCGCGACGAGGACCTAGAATGGAAGATGGCCGCTGTCCGCAAGACCGTGACTATGGGCCGTTCACTGCGCTACCAGCACAACCTCAAGATACGTCAGCCGCTCGCCGCCGTCCACCTCGTCACAAAGGACGCCCGCGAACGGGCCGTTCTCCTCGAGATGGAAGACATAGTCCGCGAGGAACTCAACGTCAAGGAAGTCATCTTCCGCGATGACGAGGAAGAACTGGTCGAGTACCAGGCCA
>CAZNCK010000073.1:2399-17248 GCA_964571545.1 uncultured Treponemataceae bacterium
ACTGGGCAAGGACATGAAGGAAGGCGCAGCACTCGTCGAGAAGCTTGAGCCTAAGCAGATAGCCAGCCTCCTGGCCGGCGCCACCTTCGTCATCGAAGTCGCGGGCCGCCAGGTTGAACTGACACAGGAAAAGGTCGAAGTCCGCAGGCTCGAGAAAGCCAGCCTCAGGGTCGTCAACGAGGGTACGCTGACAGTCGCCTTAGACGCGGAGATAACCCCTGCCCTGCTCGACGAGGGCAACGCGCGCGACCTAGTCCGCGGCGTCCAGACGCTCCGCAAAGACTCCGGCCTGGCCGTGACCGATCGTATCGAGTTATCCGTATACGGCAGCGACGACCTGAAACGGGCCTTCGACGCGTTCGGCGGTTTCGTCTCAGGCGAAACGCTGGCCTTAGCGCTGCGCTGGGAGGCCGTACCAGGCCAGATAGATATCGATGCGGGCGACGATGCCTGGAAGGTTGCCCTCACAAAGGCGTAACCGTTCTTATCCGATTGAAAAAGGGGAAAAGCCAGGCTTTTCCCCTTTTTTTGTCTGGTAAGCATTAGCGTTTGCATTATGCCGCTACTACGTGGTATTCTGGTTCTATCTTCAAGGTCGCGGAGCATCCGCTTTATCGACCGAATATTCGGCGCCATGCCCAATCCTCGAACCAGCGCCGTGCGACCCAATATATATATGGAGGTATGAATGACTATACGTCGACTATCCATCGTCGCTTTAGCCGCGGCAGTGCTTCTTGCCGCGTGCGCCACAAAACCGCCCGCGGCCCCCGAACCTGAACCCCAACCGCAGATCGTCGCTCCTGCGCCGGAACCCGTAAAAGAACCAGAGCCTGTTAAAGAACCAGAAATATCTAAGGAAGAACTCGAGGCCCTCCATGGCCGTGTCCTGGCCCTCAGGAAAGACGCCTTTGAGCTGGGTCTCAAGGATGTCATGAGCAAGGAATATACTGAAGCAGAGACGCATTACCTCTCCGGCAAGACCGCGCTGGATGCCGATACCAGACCGCTGGCAAAATCAGAACTAAGCGCGGCCGAGTCTTTGTTCGCCGACCTGGTGGCCAAGGGCGGCGCGATGGTCGCTCAGACAAAGCAGGTGGACGCGGCATCCGCAAGAAAACGCGCCCTGGCCGCTGACGCGGAAAAACTGTCGCCAGAGGCTCTGGCCGTGGCCGATGCAGGGCTCGCGGCGGCTGATAAGGCTCTGGCCGCGGGCGACTTCAAGGCCGCCATCGCAGCGTACGGCCTTGCCAGCACCGCGTTCGACGCGGTAGAAAAGCGGTCCACGGCCACGACCGTCAAGGCCACCGTCGACGCGCTGGCTTACGGCCCGCTAGACGCGAGCAACTATGCGATAGCCGGTCAGAAAATAGCGGCCGTGGATGAGCTCTTGGCCACGACCCCAAAGGCCGCCCAGGACGCGGCAGAGGAGGCCTTGCTCCGCTACCGGCTCGTGCTCGCGAAGGGTTGGGAACTGACCGCCGGCGGAAAACGCGATGCGGCCGAGAAGTACAAGTTGGAGGCCGAGGCTATCAAGGCCCAGGTAGCGGTAAAAACTGAATATACCGAGGCCAAGACTCTCTGGGATGAAGGCGTAACGGTATTCTCGGCGGGCAACCATGAAGCCGCGGCCCCGCTATTCGACCAGGCTGAACTCATGTTCTCCGCGGTATACGATAAGGCCGCCGCCAAACGCGCGGCCGCTGAAGCCGCCATCAAGGCTGCCGCGTCCAAAAACGAGGAGAGCGCCACCATTGTCGAAGAAGGAGACGAGACGCTCGGAACGGCGGAAGACTCCGTAGCCCCGGCCACCGAAGGCAAAAAGGAGTGAACCCCATGAAAAAAACAATACTTGCCTTCCTCGTCATGGCCCTCACAGCAATGGCTGTGCAAGCGCAGAGCCTTTCAGAAAATGCCTACTACTTGAAGAGCGTGCAACTTGAAACGGCTGCCCGCACGGCCTTTGAGGAAGGCGACTACGACCTGGCGGTAGAACTGGCCGCCGAGGCCCAGGAAAACGCTCGCCTCTCGGATGAATACGTCGCCATGATGATATCGATGCGGGCCGCCACGAAGGCCATAGCCTCTGCCCAGGTGCGCTATGACTGGGCAACGAGCCTCAAGGCCGAGTTGCGCTATGCCGCGGATTACACGGGAGCCTCGACAGAGCTCGCGGCGGCAAAGGCAGCATTCGAGGCCGAGGCCTACGACGAAGCCATAGTCCATGCGTATGCGGTAGAAGCCTATCTGGTCAACGTCAATCCCGAGGAAGCGCTACCAGCATACTTCTTGGTGAGGTCGTTGGCCGTAGAAACGGACTGCCTGTGGCGCATAGCCGCTTTGCCCTACATCTACAACGACCCCTTCCAGTGGCCTGTCCTATACCGAGCCAACAAGAAGCTACTGCCCGATCCTAACAATCCCCACTTGATCCTGCCCGATACGGTCCTCTCGATCCCGCCGCTTAAAGGCGAACTACGCGAAGGCACCTGGACGGAAGGCTACAAGTATCCCGTCTTTAAACACTGAGACTTGAACTGACTTCATGAATTGACAAGGCCGACCCCGTTTGGGATCGGCCTTTTGTATTGTCACGGAATAAGCGGGAGAGCTTGCCCAGACGGCGAGTCCTCCTGGCCGCCGGCTTCCTTAGCCGATGATACCGGGACCCGCGGCATAGAAACCGGAGAGAGCCCGTATCATGAAATCGTGATCGTAGGAGCCGGCGGTCTCGCGGGCCGAGTGCATTGCCAACATTGGTACGCCTACATCTACGGTGCGCACGCCGAGCAGAGCGGAGCTGATGGGGCCAATGGTGGTGCCCGGCGCGAGGTCGGCGCGCATCCTGAAACGCTGACAGGGCACGCCCGCGGCCTCGCAGAGCTTCCTGAAGGCCGCTTCGCCCACGGCATCCGTGGCATAGCGGGTATTGGCGTTGGCCTTGACGGCCGGGCCGCCGTTGAGCACCGGCGCGTAGTCCTCGTCGAATTTGTCGGCATAGGACGGATGCCAGCCCTGAGCGCCGTCTACCGACACGCTGAACGAGCTCGCCAAGGCGCGGTGGAGAGCCTCGGCGCCGGAAGCGTCTGTCAACGCCACGATGCGCGTCACCAGGTCACGGAGGAACGACGAATCGGCGCCGCGGATTGAACCGGAGCCAGTCTCCTCGTTGTCGAACAAGGCGGCTATATGACCGTGGTTTCCGGCTGGAGCCGAGGCGAAGGCTGACAACACGGCGTGACAACCTTCCAGGTTGTCTATGCGCGGAGCCGAAATCAGCTCAGAGTCGGCTCCGAACGTTAAGGAAGGAGCGGCTTCCACGAATGTCAGTTCGGCCGAGACCACGGAGTCGAGGTCAACACCCAGTTCGGCCGCGACAGCGCGCTCAAGCCATGACGAGCCTACGACGGCGGTAACGCCTAGCCCAGCGGCCGAGACTATGGGCAACAGCGTCGTATTCATGGGGTACTCGATGCCCTTGTTCATCTCGCGGTTGAAGTGGATGGCCAGGTTTGGTATCACCGCCATCGGCCTGGCAAAGTTGACCAGGCGCTCTTTGACGCCGCCGCCGGCCGTCTTCACCACTACGCGTCCAGCCAACGACAGAGGCCTGTCCAGCCAGGTGGAGTAAATAGGGCCGCCGTACGCCTCGACGGCCACCCGGTCAAAACCTCGGGCAAGCACCGACTTTTCCAGCCTGGCGCGAAGCCCTGGAGCGTCGGCGTGGGCGCCTGAAAAGGCGAAACCCGCCTCGGAGGGAGCCTTGCGTCCCGTCCTGAAGGCCACGAGCGAGGCGCCGTCGCGGATAACGTAATACGCGCGTCCGGCCACGAGACTCCAGGCTTCACGTTCGTCGAGCCTCGTGGCCCCGACGGCGTTGAGCATGGCGGCGGCGGAATCCACGGCGTGGTACGGCGTCGGCGAGGCGTCGATGAAATCGCAGAGTGCTTTAACGGTCTGAGCTGGCAAGGGAAACCTCCGTAGGTGACGATCTGATTGAGAGTGGCGGGGTGTTCTGCGAGCGGCGAGTAAGTAACGGTTCGCGTCGAGCGTCCAGACGCTCCGTGAGCGCGCGTGATTCGAAGTACGCCGAGACGAGGGCCGCTCTGACCTCGGCAAGTGAAGCGGCGGCGCCGGCGCCGGCGCCTGAACGCTCGGCTATCAGCGCGTCCATGGTCGCCGACAGGCCGAGCCCGCGGTCCTTTACCAGGTGCCGCACACGCAGGAGCAGCGAGATGTCTGACTCGGACCATTCGCGGCGGCCGAACGGCGACCGCGCCGGCGACAGGATGGGGAGCTCGCGTTCCCAGTAGCGGAGCACGTGCTCTCCGAGACCGAGGAGGCGTTCCACGTCGCCGGTACGATACGGGCCGCCCACAGCCTATCTGTCCAGATCCTCGAAGCGCTTGCGCGACGCGCGCAATTCCAGCTCTATCGGCACGTTCTTAAAGCCCAAATCGGAGCGTATCTTGTTCTTCAGATACGACTTGTACGACTCGGCGACGAGTTCCGGACGCGTGGCGAAGATGGCGAACGAGATAGGATTTACGCCCGTCTGCACGGCGTAGCGCAACTTGAAACGCGCGCGCGGGCTGGCCGGCGGCGGCGAGGTGTCTATCCAATCATGGACAGCCTTGTTGAGCCTGCTCGTCTCTATTTTCGTGTTCAACTGGTCAAATAGTTCGACGATGGTCTTGAGCAGCTTGTCCACGCCCTCGCCTTCCTTGGCCGACAAGGGTAAAACCGGCGCATAGGACATCTGCATGAAGAAATATTGCAACTTGTCCCTGGACGCCTCGAAGGTATTCTTTATCGTGGGCATCTGGTCCCACTTGTTGAGCGCGAAAATTACGCCGCGCCCCTTGTCCGTAGCCAGTTTGACGATTTTCTTGTCCTGGTCGGACAGGCCCTCCGTCGCGTCTATCATCAGCACGACGACATCGGCATGGTCCAACGTCTTTACGGCGCGGTTTACCGAGTAGTATTCAACATCTTCAGTAACCTTGGCCTTGCGCCTCATGCCGGCGGTGTCCAGAATCGTGAAGGCTCGGCCCTTCCACTCGAAGCGAGCCTCTACGACGTCTCGGGTGGTGCCCGGCATGTCGCTGACTATGGAGCGCTCGGCGCCGATCAGCTTGTTGAGCAGGGTGGACTTGCCGACATTGGGCTTGCCCATGATGGCCACACGGACATCCTCATGGGCGTCGTTTTCCTGAATTGTCTTGGACCAGTCAAGTTTAGATACAATGAGTTCTTCCAGTTCGTCTATGTTGCGGCCATGTTCGGCGGATACGAATACCATGTCCTTGTAGCCCCACGACGCGTGGGCCCAGGCTCGGGCGTCCCGTTCCGGGCTGTCAGCCTTGTTGACGACGACGATGGTCTTGCCGGCGTAGCGCCTGAGCATTGCGGCGAATTCTTCGTCTTCAGGCGTGATGTTGACCGCGTCGACCAGAAACAGCACCAGGTCGGCGGAGGCTATGCGCTCCCAGCTCTTCCGGCGTCGGGTCGACGATGGCGCGGCGGGAATGCAAAAGCCTGTTGAACAGCGTGGACTTGCCCACATTCGGGCGTCCGGCTATGGCGATGGTAGGAAGGCCGCTCCAGCGGATGCGGGGGGTATCTATGCTTGTTTCTTCGTTCATGGGTGACACAGGATACACCGGAACGGGGTCGTTACACTAGTCGCGAGAATTGCCGCTATTCGCGGGAGACGCGGCCGGAAAGGCGCTTGGCCAGGAAGGCCTCCGTGGCCTGGTGGGACGTCATAGCGAGAGCTTCCAGGGCCACCGTCCGGGATTCCTCAAAGCTGACCGAGCGGATCGTCCGCTTTACGTCAGGCACGGAAACGGCGGACATGGAGAACTCGTCGAGGCCCAGCCCCAGGAGCACTACCGCGGCGAAGGGATCGCTGGCCATCTCGCCGCACATCGAGACGGTAATACCCGCGGCATGTCCATCGTCAATGACCTTCTTGACGAGCCGGAGTATCGCGGGGTGAAAGGGCTCGTGCAGATACGCGACCTTCTCGTTGCCGCGGTCCACGGCTATCGTGTACTGGATAAGATCGTTTGTGCCGATGGAGAAGAAATCCACCTTAGTAGCCAGAATGTCGGCTATCAAGGCCGCGCTGGGCACTTCTATCATGATGCCTACAGGCAGGTCCTCGCGGAATGCCTGCCCGCGCTTGCGGCACTGGGTCTTGGCTTCCTCGAGGGCGACCAGGGCCGAATCGAGTTCAACCGGCCCCGAAATCATCGGAAACATGAGCCTGGCGTCACCATGGGCGCTGGCACGCAGTATGGCGCGGAGCTGGTTCTGAAAGAGCTCGGTGTCGGAGAGGCAGTACCGTATGGCTCTCCAGCCAAGGAGGGGATTCTTCTCTTCTTCTATCGCGAGATCGGGCACGACCTTGTCGCCGCCAACGTCAAGCGTCCTTATAGTGCCGGGTCGCCCGCCCATGGATTCGATCACACGCCGATACGCAGTATACTGGGCTTCTTCGCTGGGAGCGCGCCCAGGCTGCAGGAATAGGAATTCCGACCTGAACAGGCCTATGCCCTCCGCGCCGTGCCGCAGCACTGAATCGGTCTCCTCGGGCACTTCGATGTTGGCCTTGATGAGCACAGCCTTGCCGTCGAGGGTCTTGGCAGGTAGGCCGACTAGCGAACTCAGGTTTATATCCCGCTCCGCCATGCGGGCTCGGACGCTTTTATACCGTTCGAGCGTCTTGGCGTCCGGTTCAACCCTGATGTCGCCCGTGTTGCCGTCAACGATGACGTTCTCGCCGTTCTTGATGGCGCGACCGGCCCCGCCTAGTCCGAGCACCGCCGGTATCTCGAAGGCGCGGGCAAGTATGGCGGTATGGCTTGTCTTTCCGCCCGCGTCCATGACTATAGCCTTGACCCTGGATCGGTTCATGGCGATCATGTCGGAGGGCAGGAGATTGCGGGCGACGAGCACCACATCGGTGCTCAGGTCGGCAAGCGAGAAACGCTCGCGGAACATCAGGTGATTGAGGATACGGCGGGTTATATCGTGCACGTCGACCGTGCGTTCTTGCAGAAAGGCCTTCAAGCCTCTTGATGATGGCCTGTTCATACTGATGAACTATCCACTCTATGTTGAGTAGCGACTCGCGCAATGATAACTCTATGGCTTCGAGAACCTCGGGATCGTCGAGCATCAAGAGGTGGGCATCGAAAATAGCGCCATGCTCGCGGCCCATCTCGCGGACGGCTCGGTCGCGCAGCGCCGTTACATCATCCTTTGACTTGTCCACGGCTACGACAAAACGATTCCACTCGCCGTCGAGTTCGCGCTCGGTGACGGCGTATCGCGGAATCGTCGGTTCCTCATCGTCGAGAAACTGAAAGGCAACGCCTATGGCTATACCCGGTGAAGCCGGGATACCTTGGATAGTTCTCATCTTCAACGCATCGTAGTCCAAAAGGTAGCTACTGTCAAACTGGGGCGCAGGCGCTAACGCAGCACCGTCATAGGGTTCATGGTCCGGCCATACTTACTTACGGTAAAGTGAAGATGCGGCCCGGTGCTGTAGCCCGTGCTGCCGACAGCGCCAATCACGGTGCCTTGCGACACGCTCCGTCCCTGCTTTACATCGATCCTATCCAGGTGGCCGTACATGGTGGTGTACCCGGAATGGTGCTTGATGACTATGTAGTTGCCGGAGACGGTCGAGTAACCGGTAGCGGAGACGACGCCCTCCATGGCCGCACGCACCGACGTACCGCGGTTTGCGCCTATATCGAGGCCACTGTGAAAACTCCTATCGCCCGAAAACGGATCCTTGCGCCAGCCGTACCAGCTGGTTATCCAGCCATGCAGCGGCCACTTGAACAGGTCGCCTGAAATTTCGCGGAGCGCCCAGCTCGACAGGCGGGCATCGGGGAGAAACAGGTTGCGGCCGGCGTCCAGCGGCTCGTCGCCTATGCCGTTCAGTTCCTTTATCCTGTCAGCGGAAATTTCAAAGCTCGCGGCGAGGCTGATAGCCGTCTCGCCCTTCTTAACGGAATATAGAATGCCGTTCAGCGTAGGTATTTTCAGGTACTTGCCTATGGAAAGCGTCCTGGCGTTGGTTATGTTGTTAAAGGTGACTATAGAATCCGTCGTGATGTCGTACCGTGTGGCTATCTCAGAAATCGTGTCGCCCTTTACGACCCGGTACACGACATAGAAAAGCCCTTGATCAGGCGGAGGCGGTAACTCTACAGCGGATTCCAGAAGATAGTCGGCTCCGGCGCCATTGATATCGGTAAAATCAGCGGCTCCCATAGACTCAGCCTGCGGAGGACTGGCATGGTCAATATTGGAGGCAACGATAGTAAAACCAAACGCGAGGGCTCCAACAAGGATGCCGAGGACCCTGAATTTCGCGACCCTCTCGAGGATCTCGATTCCGTCCGATTTTCTTTGTCCTTGTTTCATTCAGCTCGGCTCCAATCTAGATTTGCCGCGATTATAGTACGGCGCGCTTCGTGTGTAAACAAAAAACATCCCAATCGTCAATGCGGCAGTATTATTACATCTATTGAAACGCCGAGTTCAGCCGATTTGCGTTCAACCATGGATCGGTCTATCTTGCCTCGCGGCAGGGGATGAGCCGGAGCGTCGCCGATGAGCACCACGAGCCTCGCGTCAGCCGACCAGGGGTAACCTACCAGGGATTCATAGAGCGCCTCGTAGACAGCCTCGGGAATATCGCGGCCTCCGGCTACGCGTACCCTCGTAACGGCCTGGGTGAACGCAGCTACATCGGTGGTGAACTCGATGCGCTTTACGACGTAATCCTCGAAATAATCCTTGTACAGCACGAGCCCCAGCCTGAACGACGAGAACCGCGCGGTCTTCTCCTTGACCATGGCGGGTAGACTCAACTTGACCGCCTCTATGTCGTCAGCCATTGAATCGGTGGTATCAAGGCAAATGACCAGGTCGAGCGTATCGCCTTCAACCTGATCTAGTATCCTGGCCAGAGTCGGCACAATATCCGCCTCGCCTAGCGAGTAGGACACGGAGCCCTTGCCCGATTTTGCTATTGCCTCGAACGAACGCAGCGTCTCCGGCATGTATATTGAAGTATCCGGTTCCGGCTCGGGCGCAGGCGCTGGTTCTGGAACCGGTTCTGGTTCAGGCGGAGCTATAACGATCGCGGGCGGTTCCAGCGCCGGGCGGGCTATCGGAGCGGGCCTTGGAAACGGTTTCTGCGTTACAGAGATGCGGTAGGGATTGTCTAAAAAGCCGCCCGTATAGTCGGCATAGGGCTTGGAGAATGCCCTGATGTTTATGAAGGTACCGTCGGCTATGAATTCCTGACCATTCCGGGTCCATGAATAACCATAGGCGACCACCCAGGGAATAAAGACGTGAAAGGCTGTTCCGAACTCGGCGTCCGGTTCCAGGGTCGAGTCTATGAGCGACCAGAGGCCGCTCTTGGGGTCGATGAAGGCGCCGTCGAGCAGGCGTTTCTCGTCGCCGTTGATGGGGTTCCAGAGCTCGGACCTGTACGCGTAGTTGTCTGATTTGCCGCTAGGATCCTTGGTGGTTTCCACAAGAAGGACGCTGCCCATCCCAGCCTTGGCCCTGATGAATAGGTGGTAGCCGCCGTCGCTACGCTGTTCGATGCGCAGATCGGTCGAGGCAATCGCCAGCTCGTCGGCGCCGGCCGGCATGACGGCCAGAACGGTGGATGACAGGAGGAGAGCCAACGTTATCGACACTACGGGATTCGTTCTCACTCCTAGAGTGATCGGCGGATTTCCGGCCCGGAATTACCGCAAGTTCAGGGAATGCGTGGAACCACCTGGGCGCGATTTGGATCGCTGCCTGAGCCGTTCTGCTCATTCAGGGCCCCGGACAGGGCAAGACGGTTCCGCTCGACAGCCTTCTCGAGCCCCGCAAGGCGCAGGTCGCGGTCATCCACCGTCTCCGCATCCAGACCGTAGCGCAGTTTCTGGGCCAGGACGCGGGCGGCGGCGTCCTCTAGCCGCGCGCGGGAAATGCGGCCTTCAGCCAGCGCTGCAAGGAGAGCCGCGCGGACAACCAGCGCGGTGCGGCCGCCCGAAACCATGAGCAGGTCCGCTCCGGCGGAAAGCGCGGCGACAGCGGCGGCATCCGGCCCGCCCAGTCCGGAGAGCGCCGCCATCTGTAGATCGTCCGTCATCACGATGCCCCGGAAGCCGAGCGTCTCCTTGAGCGCCAAGATGGCCAGCGCCGAGACGCTGACCGGCAGGGCTGGATCAAGGGCGGGCACGAGTACATGGGAAAGCATAATGGCGGATACCCCCGAACGGATGGCCGCCCTGAACGGCGCGTAGTAGACGGCCTCCAAGGTAGCCATGGTGGCGGACAGTACGGGCAGTCCGCGGTGGGGATCAGCGGAGGCGTTGCCAGGAAAATGCTTGGCTACGGCGGCGGCTCCGCTCGACTGGCAGGCTTCAATGAAGCCGGCGGCCAGCCGGCCCGAGTTTCCCGGATCGTCAGACCACACTCTGTCCTGCAGGAACGCGCGGTTGCCCTCGGTCAGGGCCTCTACGACGGGAGCGGCGTTCATCGTGACGCCTATGGCCCTCAGTTCCGATCCGGCGGCGGCCCCTGCCAGCCTGGCGGCGGATAAACCGGCGCGTCCCATGGTCCTGGCGGCGGGCAATCGCGTCAGGCCGCCCTTGAACCGGTACACGGAGCCGCCCTCGTGGTCTATGGCGACGAAGGGAGGCAGGGCCGCGCCGCCTTCCTTGCTGGCGGCCGCGCGGATATCGGCCGCCAGCAAGGCGACCTGGCGCGGATCCTGCGCCACATTGAAGCCAAAGAGGATTACCGCCCCTGGCTGGATGAGTTCCAGCACCGCGCGGCTACCATTTGACAGCTTTAGTACGCCCTCGACGCCAATGATCAGGGCCTGCCCGACGAGTTCTTCGTCGCTCATGGCCGCCGCGAGCGAGCGGGCGCGCGACTCGAATCTGGAGGAGAGCCGTTCCTGCTCCCTGCTCCCCGGCTCGGCGCCGTTGCTTGTCGACGTAGCTTGCGCCGAGCGCTGGCACGAGCCCAGGGCCAGGCAGATACCGAGGACCACTAGAACAGCGGTTGGATATGATGAGACGCTACCGCGGCGGTGAAGCATGGGCCGATGATACCGGGCGTTGGTTCCCGGCGCAAGACCGCCGGCCTTTACGGCGCCTCGACTCCTTCTTCATCGAAGGCTTTTTCTATCATCGTGAACAGGTCCTCGTCATCCAGTTCCAGCCCCGGCGCCTCGGCGGAGGGAGCGCGGAGTATGCGTTCCGCCGCGGCGTTGACGCCACGGACAAATGACGAGCCTGGCGCCGTGGCTGCCAGAGGCGCGCGGTCCGCGACCGACGCTGGCACAAAGGGATCGCGCATGATATACGAAATGAACTCCATGCCTATCCCCAGGTTGCGCGCTGATATCTCCCGCAGTCGCTGCGCTATCGTCGCGTCGTCCTGGCCGTTGCCCATGTTGACGACGACCCTGGGCCTGAGCCTGCGGATCTCCTCGAGCGCCTTGGTGCCTTTGGTACCTCCCCTCTCGACGTCTTCCCGCGCGAGTCCCTCGGCGAAGGCCAGGAAGGTGTCGCCCTGCCCTTCAGTCCTGTTGACCACGAACTCGACGATGCGCTCCCGTTCTACGCTGCCCTTGCTGAAGGAGCGGAACAGCAGCCTGAACGCGGCCGTCTTGAGGAAGGAATACGCGTTGAGCACGGAGGGTATTTCCGGAACGGTGACGACTATGCCGTTGGGCGCCATCAGCCAGAAATCTATGACGTTGTACGAGGCTCCAGCCCCGAGGTCGACGATCACGTAGTCGGCCGTAAGCTCCAGGAGTTCCTTCATGATGCGGCGTTTGGTGAAGAAATCCAGGTTGGCGGTGCCAGGCAGGAGGTTGTCGCCGGGCACCAGGTAGAGCCTGTCCATGCCCGTGGGCACCACCAGGTTTTCCAGGCTTTTTTCCTTCTTCCAGACTATGGAACCAACGCCGGGATACTTGTTCCTGACCCCAAGATAGGTATGAAGGTTAGCGCCGCCAAGATCGAGGTCGACCAGCACGACGGTCTTGCCGCGGGAAGCCAGCACTGTTCCAAGATTAGCCGAGAACACCGTCTTACCGACTCCGCCCTTGCCTGAAGCTATCGGGATCAGTACGCCCACATTGACTCCTTGCATTTCGCTCTGGCGTTCATTGTAGGGCCATTATCGCAAGCCTACAAGGTCGCGCGCGACGCGAACGTAACATGCCGGCGCTTGTAGAGCCTGTCCCGACGCGCTACAGTACAGGCATGAGACGAGTATTCTTTGCGCTTTTCATACTGGCGGCCGCCTACAGTTTCAGTTCCACCTGGACCTCGACGCCGACCGTCCAGGTGGAATCCGCTTCGCTCGGCGGCCTGTCCTCGCTATCGGTGCGCTGCGAGATACGGGGAGCCTCGGTATGGCTTGACCACCAGGTTCGCGGTTCCGTTCCGCTGGACCTGACCGGCCTCACGCCGGGCTCGCACCTGCTCATACTGCGCGCTGACGGCTATTACGACGCCGTTATAACGCTGAGCCTGGCCGCGGACACCAAGACAACGGTCAACGCCGCGCTTCAGCTCAGGACAGGCTTTCTGGACATACGCGTCGATCCACCATCGGCCGCCGTTATCATTGACGGCGAATCCTGGTCGCCGGGCATCATAGAGCTGCCGATTGGCCAGCAGACCGTCACGGTCATGGCCTTTGGATACCAGGAACAGTCCTTTTCCGTGTATATCCCCGAGAGGCTGTTCGCATTTATAACAGCCGCGCTTACAACGGCGCCGTTCGAGGTCAGCGACTTCTCGCTGTCCCGCGATCGGTTCAATCCGCGCAACGCGGGACTCAAGGGCCTCGCCCAGGCCTCGTTCTCCGTTACCGCGGCGGGAAACGCGGAGCTGAGGGTCGTCAGTCCCGAGGGCCTGACCATCCATCAGGCCGAATTAGGCCCGTTTGACGACTGGGATCAATCGTATGACTGGCACGGCCGAGGCGACGATGGCGCGCCCGTGCCCGACGGCAGCTACACCCTGGAATTGACGGTCAAACCCGCCGCCGGGGTGGAGTACTATAAAGAATCATACGCGTATAGCGAGACGCTGATAGTAGATTCGACGCTGGTCGTGATGCCGTCGGGCACCTACGGCGCCCTAAACGGCTCCGTCCATGCCCCCGAGCCCTTCGCGCCGGCGGCCGACGGGTTCAGGATCGAGTCGTTGTTGTACGCATGGGGGCTGGTCGATGATGCCGACGCCACCGGCGGCGGCGGCGCCCTATCCGCCTCGCTCTCGCTAGACGCCGGCATCGACGCGGGCCTGGGGTTGGAATTCGCCGGCCCCGAGAGCGCCGCCGCGAGGCTAGGACTCAGGCTGTCCGCCCCAGATTATGGACCGCTAGGACTGGCCGTCTTGGCGGATGGGCGCATCTCCGACGCGCTGGCCGGTAATCCGGCCTGGGCCAGACTCGGCGCCGCCCTGGGCCTGGGCTCGCCCTTCTTCAATATAGTCGCCATGCCGCATTTCGGCGCCTACTGGGAAGGCGGCCTGAGCGCCAAGGCGGGGCTCGGAGCGGCTCTCACGGTCTCGGGCTACTACCTGGGCGCGTCGTTGTCCGGCTCGGCCCTCACCGAAGCGCTTTCCGGCGGATTCGTGCTAGGCTGGCCCATCAAGACGGCTCTGGAATTCCGCTTCGCGCCGCCGCGCCTGCCGCTGTCGTTTCGCGTTGTCGCGGGCCTGGACTGGTCGCCCGAGCCAAGCGCCTGGATGGCCGGCATAGCCATCTCCGGGGGCTTCTGAACCCCTCGGTACCGGTTCAGATCCCCAGAGACGCGCGGCCGGCCCGCGCGGAGCCTGCGACACCGGCTCAAGAAACCGCGCCGAAATTCATAAAGATTATCGGTAGCCTGCGCCTCAGCAGCTCGTACGACAGGTACTTCTTGCCTATGGCGAAGTTCTCGGCCACGCGCTTGCGCTCCTCCACGGGGTCTGACAGTACGCGGGCCACGTCCTTGACCACCGCGTCGGTCACGTAGCCGTCCATCACCGTCGTCCTGAAGCCCAAGGGCTCTATATCCTGCGCGTAGATGGCGTAGCGATTAACCATGATGGGCTTGCGGTAGAAGATTGCCTCCAAGAACGCATTGCCGAAACCCTCGTAGGTCGAGGGGTAGGTGACAAAGTCAGAGCGTACATAGGCGTCCCACAGCGAATAGACCTTGCCGCCGTCAGGCCTGGTGCCGCGTTCCACGGCGATGAGGTCGGGTCGAACTATCAGCTCGACATTCATGAACTTCGCATAGTCGAGGACCCTGATCTGGTACTCGTCACCCTCGTCCAGATCAGGGTGAGAGATGAGCAGCTTGCCCTGCCGCGGCCCCCCTGTGAGTCTGCTGTACCTGGCCACCAGTTCTATGGCGCTCTCTATGCCCTTGCGGGCGACGATGCGCGTGGGCTGCAGGAAGAGCACCTCGTCGTCAGTAATATCCAGTTCGGCACGGAGCCCGGCATTGTACTCGTCGGCGGGGACAGGCTCCGAATCGAAATTCCAGACATTGGGCACCATGGTGGACGAGATGCCGCAGCGGAAAGCCAGTTGCCGCCTGGCCTCCGAGTTGATGACCACATGGTAGATGCTGTGCAGACGCGGCGGAAAGGCCCGAACGATGTAATCCTCGGCGCAGCCTGTCATGAAACGCTGGCGTTCCCACGCGAAGTCGTGGTTATGCGCGACCGTGGGCATTTCCATTTCCGCCACCAGTTCCGCTATGGCGACGCCGAGAGGAATGTTCATCGGTATGGCGA
>CAZNCK010000073.1:17258-18241 GCA_964571545.1 uncultured Treponemataceae bacterium
TATAGCGAAGTCCTTGACGAACTCGTAGAGCGCGACCTTGAGCCTGCCCTTGATCTCTCCCACTTCCGCCGTCAGGCCGCGGCGCCTGGTGCTACGGTCGAATATCTCGTCGTGTAATTCCATCACAGACGGAAAACCGAAGAAGGCCTCCTCGATGACGCGGGAGCGTTCTGGAAACCAGTCGCTCTTGCCCGAGAAAAAAAACGTCTCGTAACCCAGCTCGGTCAGCACCTCGTTCCATTTCCAGGTCTCCAGCGATACGCCGTCGGTGCCCTGAAACCGGGTGGAGACGAAACCAACGCGGGTTATGTCCCTGGTCTTCGTCAGATACATACTAGCCTCCGTAGGTCGTCCCATGATGACACAAGTGTGGAAGGCGGAAAGGCCCGCACGCGCCGTTCGCCAATACGCGGCTGAAAGGAGCGCTCGTCGCCGTAGAACAGCGCGGTCATGAGCCCGGCCTCGCCGGCCGACGCGCAGTCGTTCAGCGCGTCGTTGCCAAGGTATAGGATACGGTTGGCCGGCACGCCGCGCGCGGCCAGTCGCCGCGCCAGTTCGTCAAACATCCACCGGTCGGGCTTGGCGCGGCCCGTCTTGTATGACCACAGCGTCAGGTCGGGATCAAAGCCCAGGCGGGGCCGGACGAGCGAAGAATCGAACAGATCCCTGGCGCTGACGCGGCGCTCCTTAAAGAGGTACGCGTCGAAGGCTTCCTCAATGAACAGCGGGGTGTAGAACTGCGCATTAGAGACAATGCCCAGAATAATGCCCCGCATGACGCAGGCCGAGAGGAATTCCGTCGCGCCGGGCATGGCCGAACACTTGTTGGTGGTGCATTCCCAGGCCACGGCAGCCCGCGCTCCGTCGTCGTAATCGAGCCCCAGCGCCCGGGCGAAGAGCGCTGCCGAGTCAATCTCCGGCCAGGGTATGCCCTCCGCGCGCTTCTGAGCATGGTCCTCGTCCACGAGGGTGCGGAGGCGCTC
>CAZNCK010000074.1:0-10624 GCA_964571545.1 uncultured Treponemataceae bacterium
CGTGGGCCGAAGTCGTCCACTTCCAGGCCGGCCTTGATGGCGGCTTCCACGTAGGCGATGCCGTCTGCCAGGGTGAAGGCGACTTCCTGCACGGCGGTGGAGCCGGCCTCGCGGATGTGGTAGCCGGAGATGGAGATGGTGTTCCAGTTGGGCACGCTCTTGGAGCAGTAGGCAAAGATGTCGGTGATGAGCCGCATCGACGGTTCCGGCGGAAAGATGTAGGTGCCGCGGGCCACATATTCCTTGAGGATGTCGTTCTGGATGGTGCCTTCTAGCTTGTCCGGCGTTATGCCCATCTTCTCGGCTACCGCGATGTACATCGCCAGCAACACCGACGCGGGCGCGTTGATGGTCATCGACGTGGATACCTTGTCCAGCGGTATGCCATCAAAGAGTATTTCCATGTCTGCCAAAGAATCTATGGCGACGCCTACCTTGCCGACTTCACCCTGGGACAGTGGGTGGTCGGAGTCGTAGCCTATCTGCGTGGGCAAGTCGAAGGCTACCGAGAGACCGGTGGTACCCTGGGCCAGGAGGAACTTGTAGCGCTTGTTAGACTCCTCCGCGGTTGAAAAACCGGCGTATTGCCGCATTGTCCAGAAACGGCCGCGGTACATGGTATTCTGCACGCCGCGGGTGTACGGGAACTCGCCGGGAAAGCCTATGTCCCTGACATAGTCGCGCTTGCCGTCGTCGAGCGGCGTGTAGAGGCGCTTGACCGGGGACTTGGAGCCCGTGGAGAAGGTTTTTTTCCGCTCTGGAAACTTTGCCAGGGACTTTTCTACGCCCGTGTCATAGGCTTCGAAGCCCTTCTTGATACTGTCGTTGTCGCTCATGCCTGCTTCTCCTGCGATTTTTTCGCGTTGGCGGCAAGTTCGAGGCCGGCGCGCAGCGCTTTGGTATTGAGTTCCTCGGTGCCCTTGGGTACGCGGTTGAGAACGGCCTTCTCCAGGGTTTCAGGCTTGACTATGCCCGAGATACCGCCAAGGACGCCGAGCGCCACGATGTTGGCTACGACCATCTTGCCGAGGACCTTGCCCGCGGTTTCGAGGATGGGCAGAGACACCGTTCTAGCCTTGATCTCGGGATCGAGGGTAACCGACGAATCGACTATGATCATGCCCTTGCCCTGCAGCTTGCCGTAGGTCCTGTAGGCATCGGCGGTCAGCGCGAGCAGATAATCCGGATCGATAGCCTTGGGATAGAATATTTCTTCCTCCGAAAGGACGACTTCCGCCTTACTCGACCCCCCGCGGGCTTCCGGTCCGTAGCTCTGGGTCTGCACGGCGAATTTGTCGTCAAGAATGGCCGCCTCGGCGAGTACTATGCCGGCGAGGAGAAGTCCCTGGCCGCCTGAACCGCTTAGTCTGAATTCTGTGCGCATTCGCGTACTCCCCCCTGAAAATTGTCGAACTTGCGCCTGACGCTCTGGGTGAGCGCGGCATACGAGGCGGTGAACTCAGGAGCTTCCTCGCTGTACAGTTCGCCTATGAGGAACTTGCCTTCAAGTTTCTCAGGCGTCATGAACGTCGCGGCCTTGACGTTGACCGCGTGGTCTTTCTGCCAGTTAAACAGTTCTACGGCGCCGCCGAGCTTGTTCTTGCGCCCGTAGTAGGTAGGGCAGCCGCTGATAGCTTCTATCATCGAGAAGCCTTTGTGCAGTATGGCCTTCTCGATGAGCTCTCCGAGAAGCTGGACATGATACGCGGTGGCACGACCCACATAGGTGGCGCCGGATGCGATGGCCAGTTTGGTGAGGTCGAAGGGGCGCTCCACGTTGCCATAGGGTGCCGTGGTGCCGAGCATACCGGTAGGGGTCATAGGGGAGTATTGGCCGCTCGTCATACCGTAGATGCTGTTGTTCATTACTATGGTAGTGATGTCTATGTTGCGCCTGGCGGCATGGATGAAGTGGTTGCCGCCGATAGCCGTGCAGTCGCCGTCGCCGGTCATCACTATGACCTTGAGTTCCGGTCTGGAAAGCTTTATGCCGGTGGCAAAGGCCAGGGCCCGGCCATGGGCCGTGTGCAGCGTATCGAAGTCGAGGTAGCCCGGGGCGCGGCTGGAGCAACCGATACCGGATACGACGACGACATTGTTCTTGTCTATGCCGAGCTTGGCGAGCGCGCGGGTAAGGGCTCCGGTTATAGTGCCGTGTCCGCAACCTGGGCACCAGATGTGCGGCAGTCGGTTTTGCCTAAAATAGTCCATGCCAGGGTTCATTTTGAACCTCCCATGATGGCCGCCAGCACCTCTTCAGGCCTGAACAGCTCGCAGTTGACTTTGCTGAGCTTCTCTACGGGAACCTTGCCCGCCACGACGCGCTCTATTTCCAGAACCAGCTGGCCGAGGTTCATCTCGGGCACGATGACGCGCTTGCAGCGTGAGACGAGCTCGCGTAGCGGTGCCTCGGGGAACGGCCAGATGGTCTTGGGCCTGAAGAGACCGGCCTTGACGCCCAGCGCCCTGGCCTGCCTGACAGCCGAAGTCGCTGACATGGCGGAGGATCCAAACGCGACGACGAGTATTTCGCAGTCGTCGGTGGAATCGGTGGCATAATCGCGGATGACGGGCTCGGCCTTCTCGACCTTGCGCATGAGCCTGGTGATCAGGGCACCGGCGATTTCACCCTTGTTGGTGGGAAAGCCTGTCTCGTCGTGCGACAGGCCGGTAACGTGCCAGCGATAGCCCTTGCCGAACGGAGCCATCAGCGGCACGCCGCCGTCCTGATCGGCTTGGTAGGGTATGTACCCGGCGGGAGCCTTGGGCGCCTTGCGGTTTGAAACCTTGATGGTCCTAGGTTCTGGCAACACGACCTTCTCGCGCATATGGCCTATCACCTCGTCGGTGAGAACGATGACTGGCACTCGTAGCTCCTCGGCTATGTTGAAGGCCTTTATAGTCAGTTCGAAGCATTCCTTGACGTTTCCAGGAGCCAGCACGACGACAGGATGATCGCCATGGGTGCCCCAGCGGGCCTGCATCACGTCGCCCTGAGCCAGGGAAGTAGGCATGCCGGTGGAGGGCCCGACGCGCTGGACGTTGATGATGACGATTGGAACTTCGGTTATAGAAGAGTACCCGATCAGTTCCTGCATCAGAGAGAAACCGGGGCCGCTCGTAGCGGTCATGGCCTTGCGGCCGGTCAGCGAGGCGCCGATGATGGCGGCGATGGAGCCAATCTCGTCTTCCATCTGGATGAACTTGCCGCCTATCTTGGGTAGTTCCTCGGCGCAGAGCTCGGCGATCTCGGTAGAGGGCGTTATGGGGTAACCGGCGTAGAAGTCGAGGCCGGCCGCGAGGGCTCCCAGAGTACAGGCTTCGTTGCCCTGCATGAGTTTTGCATTAGGCATGTTCGGCCTCCGGTGACACCGTATAATCGATGGTCGACGCATCAATCCCGACGGGCTTGTCGAGGCCCGTTTCCCTGATCTCGATGGCAAAATCCGGGCAACGCATCTCGCAGAGTTTACATCCGATACACAACTCGGGGTGCGCAGCAAAAACCTTGCCGTCTTTCAACGTAAGGACCTGCTTGGGGCAGAAAGCGACGCATACGTTGCATCCCTTGCACCAGCGTTCGCGGATGACGTGTTCGAAGGTTCGTTTCGTTTGTTCGCTCATATCCTACTCTCGCATGTTGATATGCCGTTAACGGCGGGTCGGATAGACAGTATCTGTATAGATGCCACTATATCGTTTTGTCGCGACCGGAATCCCGAAGGCGCTGACAAGAATACTCTGAACTCCCGACGGTGTCAAAGAACATCGGGGGTAATCAAGGATTGAGTCATCAAGAAAATAATGTCGCGGCATAGGGATGGCAGATAAGATTATTCCATCTGATGGAACAATATTATCATTTTTCCGTTTTATGAGAATATACAGCACGCATACCGGTTGTCAAGTGCGCTTAAAAGACTTGACAGGGTCGGCATCAATATACTATTCCCATTAGATGAGATAGGATTCCATTTTATAGAAAATCAAGAAACACTGAAACTGATGATCAGGAGGCAAATCAGATGGCTGTGAAAGAAACCTCGGTCAGGGCAATAGAGCGGGCGCTGGATATCCTGGATTGCTTCGAACCGGGCAGGCTCGAACTATCGTTGACAGAAATAACTAACGGCATCGACCTGGCCATAAGCACGACCTCACGTATTGTTGCGACGCTTGAGAAGCGAAAATACCTGTCCAGAAATATGGATACACAGCGCTACTCGCTTGGACCAAAGATCGCGCAGATTGGCGCGCTGGGCCTCTCGAACATGGAACTCCGCAAAGTCGCTCTGCCGTTCATGCGCGACCTGAACGCATTGTACAACGAAGGCGTGAGCCTCTATGTGATCAGGGACGACGACAGAATCTGCGTAGAACGCGTAGAGAGCACGCTGCCGTTACGACGCGTCATCAATGTCGGAGACCGGCATCCGCTTACGCGAGGCGCCGCGGGCCGTGTACTGCTCGCCTATCTATCCAAGGAACGACGGGCCGAACTGCTGGCCAAGGATCCGTTTACGACAGAGGATTCACTCGACGAGCTGAGACACGGGGAATATACGGTTAGTCTGGGCGAACGCGAAGAAGGGGTTACCTCCATAGCGGCGCCTATCCAGGACGCGCGCTGCGAGGTCATCGCGGCCCTGTCCATGTCAGGCCCTTCGGTACGATTTGAAGGTTCCGGTTTCTCTGACAAGATAGCCAAGCTCAAGAAAACGGCGGAATTGATTTCCAAGGCATTAGGGCGATGACAACAGGCTATTGCCTTGGCTAAGCGAGATGAAATCTTATATACTCGGAGCAGGGCCACCCCTGACTCTCGTGGCTATCACGACCTGCATGGAGCAGCACAATGGCTAAGCGCGTATTGATTCGAGACCTGACGCTACGAGACGGACAACAATCCCAGTTCGCGACCCGCATGACCCAGAATCAGGTGGACCGCGTCCTGCCTTTCTATAAAAAAGCGCATTTCTACGCGATGGAAGTCTGGGGCGGCGCCGTACCCGATTCAGTCATGCGGTTCCTGAATGAAAATCCATGGACCAGGCTGGAGAGCATCCGAGACGGGGTAGCAGGCGCGTCAAAGCTTACCGCTCTTTCCCGCGGGCGCAACTTGTTCGGCTACAATCCTTATCCGGATTCAGTAATAGAGGGTTTCTGCAGGAACTCGGTACAATCGGGTATCGACATAATGCGCGTGTTCGATGCCCTCAACGACATAGACAACATGAAAAGCACCATACGCTTCGTCAAGGAAAACGGCGGCATGGCCGACTGCGCGGTTTGTTATACCGTCGATCCCAAATTTACCTTCGGCGATCGCGCGCAAGCGTTCTTCAAGGGCAAGAAGATACCCGGGACACTGTTCGGCATTCCCTACTTCGTGCGCAAGGCCAAGGAACTGGCCGCCGCGGGCGCGGACATGATAACCATCAAGGACATGGCGGGCCTCGTCGATCCCGCCACGAGCGCCGAGTTGATCCGGGCGCTTAAATCCGAGGTAGGGGTTCCCATAGACCTGCACACGCACTGCACGCCCGGCTACGGCACCGCGAGCCTGCTCATGGCCATGGTCAACGGCGTGGATATAGTCGATACCGTGATAATGAATTTCTCGGGCGGCCCCGCCGCGCCTGCCTGGGAGATAATCCAACTGCTCGCCGACCGCCTGGGCATCGATACCGGCGTGGACAAGGCCTCGGTAGCGGCTATCAACAGCGAACTCCGAGGCATTCGCGGAGAACTGGCCAAATTTGACCAGTACAAGCGCCTGCCCCCCGAGATCGATTTGACTGTATACAAGCCAAACCCCGAACTGGCCTCGCTGCTGGACGGCGCGGTCGAAGCGGCAATCGGCGGCAAGACCGACCTAGTATTGCGACTCTGCCAGGCCATAGAAGCCGTGTTCAATTACCCCGAGCCCGACGCCATCGTCAAACGCGCGCAAATTCCGGGCGGCATGTACACCAATATGATGTCCCAACTCCAGGAAGCCAAACTCGAGCATCACCTCGAGGAGGTATTGCAAATCGTGCCTCAGGTCAGGCTTGACGCCGGCGTTCCGCCGCTGGTCACGCCGACCAGCCAGATCGTTGGCGTCCAGGCCGTCAACTGCATCGTCGACAAGGCACAGGGCAAGCCGTTCTACACGAACGTCTCCAAGAATTTCGTCGAACTAGTCAAAGGCTCGTACGGCCACACGCCCTTCCCTGTCGATCCCGCCTTCCGCGAGAAGATTGCCGGCGTACGTGAAGAGACACCGTATGATACGAGCAAATACAAGAAACAAGCCAATCCGGAACTGCCTGACTGCGGCGGACTGCGACTCGCGAAAAACGAGAAAGAAGAGCTGCTGCTCGAACTGTTCCCGAGCGTGGCCGACAAGTATCTTAAAGGCGCCAGGCAGGCGGAATGGGCCGCGCTTGAAGCCGAGCGTATAGCCAAGCTGCCGCCCGAACCGGAAGAAGCGCCGAGCCGCTACCCCGCCAGGTTCTGGGAAGAGGAACTGCAGCTGGCGATAGAGGGCTAGAGCGCCCTGCTCTTTACGAAAAAAGCCCATACAAAAGGTTATGGGCTTTTTTATTGGATACAAGGAGATGCAGAGCTCATGGAGTCAGCACGAGTCATGTCACGGTGACCATTTTGTACAGCGCGTCGCCACGGCGCACCTTGCGTTCCACCTTGAACGTAGGCTCCATGCCGCGGGTCGCAACATCGACGACCCTATCGTCCACACGAAGCTCTTCGGGAACAAGAGAAAGGGCGCCGGTCGTGGGGCCCGCCACCAAGACTTCATCCCCCTTGTGCAGCGCATCCGCTTCTATAAGGAAACTGGCCGCACTGACCTTAGGGTAGTAATTGAGGCAAATTCCAAGGTGCACGCGTTTTTTGGTCGATGAAGCACCGTAAGCGCTCGTCCACTCACCCAGTCTCTGTCCTAGATAATACCCGTTCCAGAATCCCCTATTGAACACCGTTGCCAGACGCTCGTCCCAGACGGCAATCTTCTCGGGCCCGTACGTGCCGTCAAGCAGGGACGCTACGGCTTCGCGGTAGCACGATACCGTCTCCCGTACGTATTCACCGTTGCGAGCCCGGCCTTCTATTTTGAGGATACGAACGCCGGAGTCGATAAGACTATCGAGAAAATGAATCGTCTTGAGGTCCTTGGGAGACAGGAGCCGCTCGTTATCGACTACCAGCTCGTCGCCGGACTGTGCGTCGGTCAGTCGATACGAACGTCGGCAGGCTTGCAGGCACGCGCCTCGATTGGCGGAGCCGCCGTACTGGTGCAGACTCAGGTAGCATTTCCCCGAGATGGCCATACATAGCGCCCCGTGCGCGAACATCTCGAGGCGCACGAGTCTTCCCGACGGCCCCCGGATATCATCAGCGAGTATCTTCCGGTACAACGAGGCGACCTGTTCGAGGTTCAATTCCCGCGCCAGCACGACGACATCGGCCCACCGGGCATAAAAACGGAGCGACTCCACATTGGAAATACTGAGCTGGGTAGAAAGGTGCGGGGGCAGCCCGATGGATGAGGCGTACAGTAGGGCGGCCTGATCGGAAACGATGACGGCCGAGACGCCCGCTGACTTTGCGGCGTCGAGCACCTGCCGCATAGCCGGCAGTTCATCGTCAAACAGCGTGCTATTTACCGTAAGGTAAGTACGTACGCCGGCTCCGGCAGCGATACGGACGATTTTGCGCAGGTCAGAGAGCCCGAAGTTGGCGGAACTTGCAGAGCGCATATTGAGGCCGCCCGCGCCGAAATACACAGCATCCGCGCCAGCCCGTATCGCCGCCGCCAGGCTCTCGTATGACCCGGCAGGCGCTAGTATCTCTATATCTTCACGGCTAAATGCATGCATGGGCGCCAAAACTACCGTCTGATTCGCTTCTTCACGGTTTTGTGCCAGAACAACCGAGCGCGCTCCGCCGCGCGGAAAGCGGCGTAGGTCGCGGGCAGGAGCACGAAGTCCCAGGCGCCGGAATAGTGGCGTATCTCGCCGCCGAAGCCTGTCTTGAAGCGATAGAGGCCCGCCATCGCGTGGTCAGGGTCGTCAATGGGCGGAATGCCGTAAAAGTCGTAACTCGAACAGCCGAACTCGCGGGCGGCGCCGATGGCGGCCCACTGCAGGGCGTAGGCGGGCATCAGGTTGCGGTGCTCGTCGCCGGAAGCGCCATAGAGGTAGGTGGCTTCTCTGCCGTAGAATACGGTGACGATGGCGGCCAAGGCCTTGCCTTCAAACCTGGCTACCCAGAGTCTGATATCGGGCCGTGGCTCCGCCGTGTTGGCGGCTTCCAGGGCAAAGAGGCGTTCGTAGTACGAGCGGGGGTGAATTGCGATGTGATCGCGGGCCGCGGTAGTCTCGTAGAGCGCATAGAACTCGCCGAGCGATTCGGCGCCTTCCGAGGCCACGATGACGCCCTTCTTGGCGGCAAGGCGGATATTGTAGCGCCACTTCGGCTTCATGCCCGCCATAAGTTCGTCGTCCGTCCTGTCTATAGCCAGGACGACGCTGTCGGGGGGCTGCACGTCGGAGGCCTTGATAAAGGGCTTGCTGAACGCCGGACGCGGCGGTTCTGAGCCCTGATTTCCGGAATCGAAAACCGCATCCGCGGAAAACTCTTCGCCGGCCTCAATATCGGAAGTCATGGCCTCCGCTTCATACCAGGCCGGGTCGAAACGAATGAACAGGCAGGCGCGGGAAACGCGGGAGCGCAGTTGTTCGGCCACCGCCTTGAGGAGCGTTTCACGGTCCCCCGGCGTAAGGCTGGCGCCAAGCGCTACCGCGGAGCAGAGTTCAGGCCCGTGGGGCACATACGCGAATCTGAGGCTTGCCCCGAGGCTCCGTTCCAAAACGCTCAAGGCAAACGGCGCAATGAACCGGCCGCCGTCACCGGAGTCTTCAACGGCGATTTCGTAGCGGGCAAAGGTCCAACCGGCCAGCGCCTTGAAGTCGGCCCAGAATTTGCTCTGCAGGAATACGGGAGATACAGCGGCGTCATTCCTGACAAGCGTAACCCGCATCAGCCTATTTCACCCTCGGAAACTCTGGCAATAGTGAACGGCGTTCCGGCCGCGCCAAGGGATTTAGAGCCGACCATAGCCTTGGAGTCCTTGGCGAATATAGGCACGGAGAAGAACGCGTCGGCATCTATTTCAGCATCGGCGGGAATGGCGGGATTCTGGCCTTCAAGCACGACGCGGGTACCTGGAGAGGCCCAGGGCGCGTCGAGCACCTCTACTACTTCCTTGCCTTCGGCCCCGGACTTCGAGGCAGCCAGCAGCATGCCCCTGGACTCGACGCCGCGCAACTTGGCGGGCTTTAGGTTGTTGACGAGCACTATGGACTTTCCGAGCAGTTCTTCTTCCTTGTAGAACGGCACAAGGCCGGAGACGATGACGCGCTCCTGGCCGGAACCGTCGTCAAGCGTCTCTATGTAGAGCTTATCGGCCTTGGGGTGGCGTTCGATCTTGACTATTTTTGCTACGCGTAAGTCGATTAGTTTGGCAAAACGTTCTTCAACGGGCAGGTCGGCGTAGGGAACAGGCTTGGGCTCGACGGGCTTCTCACCCCTGGGAACAGGCGGCTGCGAGGAAACCTGGGACTGCGAACCGGATTTGGCGGGAGCGGGCTGAGCGCTAACGCTTCCCGCGGCGTCGCGGACGGCGCGCTCTTTCTGGGAGCCTGAATACTTGTCGCGGAGCTCGGCGATCCGGTCCGGGTCGAGTTTCTGGAACAGGACACCGACTTCTGAAACCTTTGAAACGCCTTCAAGCTTACCCACATCGGCCCAGGTCAGCCCCGGGGCGCCCGTAGCGGCGGAAACGGAGAGCCCAAAGAAGCCAGCCAGCTGGTTCATAGCCTGCGGCATGTACGGGTGCATGATGATGGCAAGGTCGCGGAGCACGTAGCACAGGTCGGAGAGCAGGCTGGCGGCCTTTTCAGGATCTGCGGTCCTCGCCTTCCATGGCTCCTCGGCCTGAAAGCGCTTGTTGGCCAGATCGGCTATCTGGAAGGCCGTTCTGAAGGCGTCGCGCAGTTCCGCTCGCTCGAGCTGGCCGGCTACCTCAGCTTCCAGCGACCGCACTGTGGCCCAGAACGCCTCGTCTGGCTTGCCTGAGGGAATCGCGCCGTCGTAGAAGCGCTGCACGAACGCGAGGGTGCGGTTGGCCAGGTTGCCCAGATTGCCTATCAGCTCGCCGTTGACGCGTTCCAGGAAGTCGTTCCAGGTAAACGTCACGTCGCTCTTCTCCGGGCGGTTGTAGAAGATGTAGAAGCGCCAAACGTCTGCCGGGATGCCGGTCTCCATCACGTCGGTGCCGAATACGCCTATGCCCTTTGACTTGGAGAACTTGCCTGATTCGTAGTTGAGATACTCGGTGCTGGACATGTGGTGCAGCATCGTCCAGTTACGGCCGGAACCGAGCAGCGTGCTCGGGAAAATGACCGTGTGGAAGGGGATGTTGTCCTTGCCGATGAATTGGTACAGCTCCACGTCGTCCGGGCTCATCCACCAGGATTTCCAGTCAAAGCCCTTCTCGTCGCCGGCGCAGGCGGTGATGGAGAGATAACCAATCGGGGCGTCGAACCAGACGTAGAAGACC
>CAZNCK010000074.1:10634-18200 GCA_964571545.1 uncultured Treponemataceae bacterium
ACCTTGTCCTCGAAGCCGGGCTTCGGTACGGGAATGCCCCACTTGAGGTCGCGGGTTATAGCGCGGGCCTTGAGGCCGTCGCGTATCCACGCCTGGGTCATCTGGACGGCGTTGTTGGCCCAGAAACCCCTGACGCTGGCTTCCTTCATCCAGGCTTCCAGTTTTGGCCTTATTGCCGGAAGGTCGATGTAGAGGTGTTTTGTCGACCTGGAACGAGGAGTGGCTCCGCAGGTGGAGCACTTGGGTTCTTTGAGTTCGGTAGGTTCGAGAAGTTTGCCGCAGGACTCGCACTGGTCGCCGCGCGCGTCGGTATAGCCGCAGTGAGGGCAGGTGCCCCGGACGTAGCGGTCGGCTAGGAAACGGGCGCAGGAGTCGCAGTAGAGCTGCTCTATGGTCTGTTCGGACACGAAGCCCGCCGCGTCGATGTCCTTGAACAGGGACTGCACTATCTCGGTCTGCCGCGGCGTGGAAGTACGCCCGAATTTGTCGAACGCTATGCCGAACCACTCGTAGATGCCCTTGTGGAGGTCATGGAAACGGGCGCACAGCTCGGCGGGCGTCACGCCCTCCTCCGCAGCCTTGGTCTCCGTAGCGGTGCCGTACTCGTCGGTGCCGCAGACGTAGAGCGTCTCGTAGCCGCGCAGGCGGCAGGCACGGGCGAACACGTCGGCGGACAGTACCTGGATGAGGTTGCCGAGGTGGGGAACGTTGTTGACGTACGGGAGGGCGCTGGTTACGAGGCGTCGTTTCATAGTGAAGCCACTATACGGAGACTAAAATGCGCTGTCAACGGAGAGCGGCGCTCCGTAACGCCGTCAGAACACAAGCTTGGCTTCAATGCTGAGCGTATAACCGAACCCCAAGACAGTGCTGTCCTGAGCTACGGAGAGGGTTTGCCACAGCCCGGCGCCGGCGCCGAGAGTCAGGCTACCGCCGGCGACAATCTTTGTCTTGTAATCGAATTTCGTGCGCTCGACCAACGGAGCAAGCGTCGAAGTTCCCTTGCTTATAGAGCCTTCCAGCCCGAAGGTATTATGCAATGAAAAGGGTTTCTCCAGAATTGCATCGAACCAGGCCGAGACCCAGGTCTTTTCGGCCGCAATTCCTGAGTCCGCCTTGTTATTGACGGCGTTTTCCGCCTCCGCCTCGTTCCTGATCCGCAAGGCAAGGCCGGCAAGATCCCCGAGCCAGGTCCTCCGCGGGCGCGTGCTCAGGGCGAGGCCCAATGCCTCGGACCATGGTTCAGCGCTGCGTGTGCGGGCATACGCCAAGTTTGAAGTCAGCGCAAAGACGGAGCCGGCAAGTCCTTCCAGGCTGACGACGAAATTCGACGTGAGGGACGGAAGTATCTCGCCATCGGAGGGATAGTATGAGAACGACAGCGAGGTCTTGTGCGAGTATTCGTCAAAAGAGATGAGAGGCATAAGCGGCTTCGCTCCTGAAGCCGCAAAGACGTTGGCTGCCCCACCCGAGAGGCTCACTGTCAACACGCCGGATTCCACCATCGTGTCGCCGCTCATCGCTATGGAGCGTGCGAAACCCGCGGTCGCGGCGCTCGGCGCAAATAGATCAAGAACGCCATAACCTATGGGCCTGCGAAAACCGAAACCCAACTCGGCGCGGTGATCGGCCGCAACTGCGTCAGTCGCAAATTCGCCGAAGGATGCGAACGCTCTATCGGTCCAAAATTCGGCGACTGGTATGGCGGACCAGAGCCCCACGGCGACTGCCGCCAGAGAACCAATTTCGGCGAGGTCTGCCTCGAACGAAGAAGCGATCGAAGTTGATTCCAAGGATGACGACCGCACATAATAGGGTTCGAACGAGAATGTCCCGAGTTTAAGAGGCACAGACAACTTGGCCTCTACCGAGTTAAGCGCCCCTGAAGGTTGGTCCAGGTTTCGCTTAACCATGGCTGTAAGCCTGTTACCAAGAGCACTTGCAGACAGCCCTATCCTGCGGGAAGTCGCGGACTGCTCTGATTCTGGCAGTATGAGCATCCATGATTGCGTCCACGAGTCTATGAAATCCAAATCCGAAACGACAACGACGGGAGCTTCGAGGCTTGCGGAGGCTGAAACCGAGATTGCGTCGCGCCAGCCAGTCGTTACGCCCCAGGACTGGCGGAATACGGCCGACTCTTCTGCAGAATTGGTTTTGGCCACCATGGAGAAACCGCCGGCGGCGAGAGCGACTTCGAGGCTCCTCGCGTACCGGCCAAGCTCGACGTCCCGGGAAAACTGATCGACTATCCGCAGCGGGGAGGAGCGGCCAGGCAGCGCGACAGCATAGCCCAATCCGTACGATAGGATGTCAGAAGCGAACGCCGGAGTCCAGTTCACAGACAGTTCAGCGAACCTGGCGGCCCAGCCCGCCTCCAGGTTTGCCGCAACAGCCGGAGCCGAATCCAGGACCCCGGATCCTGTACCAAGCAGGTAGAGCCCGCTCTTCTTCGAAGTGTCGCCGGCCGAGAACGTAGCGTGTGCCAGAGCGGAGAAACCGTCGTAGGCTCCCTCGAGCAGTAGTTCGTCAATTAAAACACTTCCGTCGGTGAGCCCCGTAACGATCAACTCCACGAGACCGGCCGAGCCGGGCACGGAATACGAGGCCTCCAGGCCGGTCACTGTCAGGATCGAACCATCGCCGGAATACGCGCTTACAGTGCCGCCAGGGCGAAGATCAAGCACTATCTTGTGCCAGTCTAGACCGAGACCATCCAGAGGCACGGTCACGCTGGCGCCGTTTCCCTCCCCATCGCCAACAACTAGCCGTAGTGTCGAGCCGCTCGTCACCGCGTCGGCCTTTACGAAGAAGGCCAGCCGCTTGTAGGACAGCAGCGGAACCGGTTCGACATAACGCACAAACGTGGTCTCGATACCGTCAGCAAGTGATCCCGTGCTCAAAAGCAGCGCGCGGTTCTCGGCCGGAGCAGGATGCAGCGTCGTTATCAGATCACTAAAGGCGCTTTCCGCTCCAGGACCGGCGTCTACCGACACAGAAGCGACGATGCCAGCAGTGTCACCAGCCACCGCGCGGAACGGGATGAGGGTGTCATAAGCGGAACCGTCTTCCATACCGGCTATGCGATACAGCCCCGAACTGCCGGCGCGCAGATAACGGGCCATCGCTTCGAGGCCAACCGACACTGATTTCGTCTCCTTTGCCGCCGCTATCGAAATGCCGGTCCATGCCGACCGTAGCCGCCCACCCTCGTCCCAGCCCTGCCCGAACAGGGGCCAGCGTCCGCCTATGGCCGTGGCCCAATCAAACCCGAGCCAGGGAAAGCGTGTGCCGAATCCGAAGGCGAGGGCGCCGTCGGAGCGGTCAGTGCTTTCTACCGCATACCGGACCCGCACCTGCTCTCCGGCCCGTGGAGGAGGCGTCAGGACGAGGGTGCGGGCCTGTTCGTCGTAGCTGAAGGACGCTGATTCAACCCCATCTCGGTTTACCGAGACCGTGCCCGCCACCGTCTCAGAATCCAGCACGATGGAGTCTATTGACTCGACGACACGCGCGATTATGGCAAACCCCTCGCCGGCAGCGAACTCCTGATCTTCACCGTTGGACGCTGCATAGCTCCATGGCGTGAATTCGAGGAACGGCCTCATCTAGAACGGCTCGTCCGGATCGGGCGCCGCGTCGTCCCGGACGACCTGGATGAGGCCGGAGGCCACGCGGGAGACGGTAAACCGTGTATCGGTAGTGCCCGTGGCCAAGTTGCGGACGAACAGCTGCCTGGCTTCCTCGGTATCGGAGAGCGCGTAGAGATTTCGCGCCTCAAGCGGATTATCCTGCCTGACGACGGCTCCGTCGGTATCGACCGTGTATGCGTACAGCGTCTCGGCGCGGTCTACACCGGCGCCGGTGCGATATGTGGCAGAGAGTGTGCCCAGCGGCTCGGCTCCCAGCAACACGACGCCGGTCGCCAACGATACCGAGTACTCGTCGCTGCGCAAGGTTCTCGGGGCGCCAGTCACGGCTGTATCGACAAGCGTAAGAGTCACGATCGGCGCTCCGGGCAGCACGAAACGCCGCCCGCGCAGGTCGTCGCCAGGAGCGAGGCTATCCTCCCGGGCTTCGTCGCCGCCGAAAAACGTCCGCGTCTTCCATTGAAGGCCATCCCACCGGATCATGGCATCGACGGCGATAGCCCGAGCCTCGTCGTACGCATTGAACGCGGCGCCAAAGGAACCGGGCAACGCGCCGAAGGCCATGTACGGATACTCTGGCATCGTTATTCCGACATTTCCAAGCCTAGCCGAGCGGATAAAACTGGTCTCGTCGCCCTCGAAGGCCAGTGAAAACATCGATTCGGTCATATTCTGCGTTACGTACGTTTCAAACAACCAGTGTTGCCTAAAGCGAAGGAATACATACAGATCTGGAGTCTGGGTAAACAGGAAGGGGACGGCATTGAAGCCTGAATCGCTTGAACCCGTGGAAAAGGAGCCGGAACTCAGGACCGACGCTTCCCAGAACCCCTGAGCGAGAGCCTCCACCTCGGAATCGCCGAGTTTTGTCGAAAACAGGCTTGAAGGGGGTTCTACCGGCAACGCCGAAACGAGATCCTGAGGGAAGGATCGCGAGGCGCAAAAGACTCCGAGCGCGAGAGCGAACGAGACGTAGGTTGTTGAGCGCGGTCTTTTCTTTATCATCGTTCGCGTATATCATTGTAGTTCATGGAACGGGATATTGAGAAGTCTACAATGGATGCATTGGCGCTCGCCTCGATCGTGGCTGTGCTCGCAGGCGCCGCGGGCACCGTTGCAGGAGCCTCATGGCGGTTCGGAGCCTATTTCTCCATAGTCGGAGCTCTCTTCGACATTGTCTTTACATTTGACTTTTTTATACGGCTCCAGAGAAAAACCGACCGCTTTTCATGGTTGGCCTTCCTGTCGTCAGTGTTGCCCTTGGGCTTCGTTTCAGGACCATTCCTGGCGGGCTGGGCGTTCAATGACCTGGGCGCGGCAGCCGTGCGCGGTTTCTGGCTCGGCGCGCAGCCAGCCAGCGGGCTAGCCGTCATCGCGGCGCTCAGACTGCTCCGAGTAACACGTCCATTTCCAATTTTACCTAAAAAAAAGCCCCCCCGCGAGTCGCTACCATCAGGCTGCCGCATGGCGGCCATTTTCGGCATAGTCGCGGTGCTGACCGGGGCCTTCGCGTCGGACGCGCTCCTCATCCCGGGTCAGGCGCGCGCTTCAGAGGCGCACCGCGCCGTTGCCATGTCGACGATTAAAGCCTCGCGGACTGACGCGGAGCGTATCTCAGCCGCCCGCGCGGCCAACGCCATGGCGCTACGGATTTTTGGTCGACCTCTCCTAAGCGCTCCTTTCGACCCGTTTCCGGCTGACTACGCGGTTGAACGTTCCGAGGGAATAGAAGCCTGGTTCTCGGTGGCGGATGAACGTCGCGCGCGCGGAGCGGCCGCCTTCATAGCGGCTCTGGCCAGCCTAGCCGCCACCCTGGGCTACGCAACGGCCGCTCGCGGCGGGAATCGAGCCAGCCGCTTGCCTGAGCCGGAGTGCGCGGGCGGGAATGGCCAGGATAGTAATGACGGCGACTGCGATAAAAACGTTCGCAAAAATCGCCTCAGGGACGTTCCAGCAGGAACAGCGGAATTAGCCGGCATCCTTGGAAAACGCCCGCGTTGATCGTCTCCATGTTGCAGATCATCATCGAGGTGCCAGAATCGCTGAGCCTCAAGGACAAGCGCCGCGTCGTAAAATCGATCAAGGACAGACTCAGGCTCCGCTTTCACGTTTCGTGCGCGGAGACTGACCTTCAGGACTCCCTGCGATTCGCCCAGCTTGGCGCCGCGCTGGTATCGAATTCGGTTGAATTCGGCGAGACCGTCATGCGCAAGGCCCTTGCGACCATTGAGGCGGAGTTGTCGCTGCGCATCTATGATTCATCGATAGCCAGCGAGCGCTTCGACTGAACCGGCTCCGCACGGCTCGACAATACGTTTTTTTTAAGCTACTTTATTGACTATGAAACAAGGTATTTCCTGTCTTTTCCTCGCCCTGCCGCTGTTGCTCGCATCGTGCCTCGGTATCGACGCAGACGCGCGCATCGGAGCCGATGGGGCTGTTGACCTGAATCTGACCTATACCGTCTCGACCGCGCTTGATGAACTGGGCAAACTCGGAGCCAATGCGGAATACCTTCCTGTTCCGGTAGGTCGCGACGACCTCCAGCTGGCCGCGCAGAGAGCCGGCGGCGAACTACGTTCTTGGTCCCGCAAGGACGGCGCCGAGTCGTTCGTCGTCACCTCTGCCTTGCGTTTCCCCACGGCCGCGGCTTTCGCGTCCTTCATCGATCCCGCCGGCAAACTCGCAAGCTACTCGGAAGCTGGAGGCAGAGCGACGCTGTCGATGACGCTTTCCGAAGGCACCCCGCCGGCAGACAAGGATCTTATCGAATTCATCCAGGTAGCCTTCTCGGAGTATGCCATCTCCGTCCGCATCTCCGTGCCAAGGAACCCGTCCGCATCTACGGGCTTTACGGTAACCGGACGCAACGCATCGTTCTCTATGAAGGCGGCCGAACTGTTCGGCTCTCCGGCCCCGGTCGCCGTAAGCGTAAGTTGGTAGTCTGAATTACGGTCAGTTGGTTCACGACCAGAGTTAAAAGGATGCCGTTATGAGTAAAACCCCCGTTACGATGCTTATCATCGCGATTTCCGTTCTCTCGTGCGTGTCCGCGCCCGCTCCGACACCCGCAGAACCCGCCCCCGCGCCTATTGACGCGGCCGCGCCGGCCACGCCCGCTTCAAAACAGGCAGTGGCGGTCGCTCCGCCAAGCGTCGTCCAACCGGACGCGGAGATAGACTCGCTCATCAAGAAGGCCCGCGATTCCATAGACTCCAACCACCTGGCGGAAGGTGTAAAATTCTATATCTCGGCATTAGCCAAGGCAACAAAAACCGGCAAGCAATCCCGGGTCGATGAAATTTCCGGAACGCTTGCCGCCATAGGCACGAGACTGACCGTAGAGCCGCACGAATCCTGGCTGGCGCCGGATGGTTCACAGAAAACGGCTAGTTCCCGTTCCGCGGCCCGCGGCGAAGGTATGATGCCGGCCGTGTACCTCTATGAAAGCTACGGCTACGTCAAAAGCGCCGTATCGGACGCCTTCATTCGATTTGAATTCATGACCAACGAAGGCAAACTAAACGCTTCCGTGACGACAGACTCAAGAGGCCTGGCCAATACCAGCATTACGGCGATAACGGCGCCTGGCAAGGATGCCGTCGTCCGGGCTTACCCGGTGTTCACATCCGAGGGCTACAGCTACGCGTTCAAAAACGTGTTCAGGGACTTCAGTTTCATAGCGCCCCCCAACCTGGCCCTCGTAGCGGCGCTGGAACGCACGCCGGCTGGCGAGAGCGCAAACCCCCGCGTGCTTGACGCTGTCGCGAGCGCGCTCAAACCGCTCGGGGTGGAGGTCGTCCCGTTCAATGGCGTGTTAGCTTCTGCGCGTTTCAACGCGGCCTTTGGCGGCGAGACCGCAGCGCTTGCCACACTCGCAGGCCTCGGCATCGATGCGGGCAAGCGCCCCAACCAG
>CAZNCK010000075.1:0-18101 GCA_964571545.1 uncultured Treponemataceae bacterium
ATTTGTTATTAATAGATCCGGAGCACTTAGAAACACTGGTTTTTAGAGGTGCCCTGTAATAAGAAGGACGTTGCGGAAGCGTTGCAAGGACCTGTTCCTGTTTTCAAGGCTAGCCACCGTAGAGGTCGACACGCGCAGGTTCCTGGCACTGACCGTCCCGCTGCAGTAGTCGTAATCAGACGCGCGGATGTTCATGGTTACGGTCGGGCCGCCGGCCGCGTCGAGCAACATGCCGTCTTCCATGCCTATTCATGCCCGCACGCGAGCGTCATAGCGACAATATATCAAAAAGAATTATTTATGCTAAAATAAGTATTCCGTTATACCGGTCATCAACCATAGAATTTTGAACAAGTCAGCAGGCAAGGACCCGCTGGCTTGTACCAATAAACGTTCCATGCGGGGTTGTATGATACTTTTTTTCATATTAACAGTAGTATACAAAACTAATATTTTCACATATTATTTTGTACATATCAATGTTGTTTGTGTAGTGGATACCAATCTCAGCATGCAGAGGTGTTTCTTGTGAACACATTGATAGACAACAACAGAATGCTCGATGATACGCTGCTACGGTCGATTCTGGATTCAGCCGTAGATGGAATTCTCGGCTTGGATGTCTACGGAAACCACACCTTCGTCAATCCTGCCGCACTCCGGATGCTGGGTTATAACGAGCAAGAACTGATAGGCAGGAACAGCCACGCGATCTGGCATCATAGCCGTCGCAGCGGCGAAGCCTACCCTCTAGAACACTGCCCGATCCATTCCACGCTCAAGGCAGGGAAGCCTTTCCGCGGGGAAGACTGCTTCATACGGCGTGATGGCACCCTGTTCGATGTGGAAGTATCGTGCACGCCCATGTACGCGGGCGGAATTGTTTCAGGCGCTGTCATTACCTTCCGTGATATCGAGGAACGGAAAAAAGCCGACCAGGAACTCCATATATTAAAGTTGGCGATGGAACAGAGCCCCGTTTCCATGGTCATCACCGACGCTGAAGGCACAATCCAGTTTGTAAATCCAAAATTCACCGCGGCCACAGGATACACCAGCGAAGAAGCCGTCGGGGAAAACCCCAGGCTCCTGAAATCAGGGGAATTCCCCAAGGAATCCTACCAGGAACTCTGGAACACCATTTCTTCAGGCAGAACCTGGCACGGCCATTTCCACAACAAGCGCAAAAACGGCGAACTATACTGGGAAGACGCTATCATCTCTCCCGTGATGGACGGCAATGGCACAATCCACCATTACTTTGCGCTGAAAGAGGATATTACAGAGCGAAAGCGCATGCAGGAACTCATGAGGCTCCAGTCTCAAGCCATGGACAGTGCCCCGGGCTACATTCTCATCTGCGACGCCTTGATTCCCGATCAACCCATAATATATGCCAATCAGGCATTCGAGATACTGACCGGTTATTCTAAATCCGAGGTCGTAGGAAAGAACCCCCGCTTCCTGCAAGGCGTTAACAAGCATCAGACTGGACTGGAAGAAATCCGAAGGGGCTTACGGGAAAACGCGCCCAGCCAGGTGCTCATCCAGAATTACCGCAAAGACGGTTCACTGTTCTGGAACGACCTTCGCGTAGCACCCGTCCTGGACGACAAGGGACAGATCAGCCATTACGTCGGCATATCCAACATCGTCACCGATTTTGTTGAGATTCAGGAACAGCTCAGGAAAAATGAAGAACGTTTGCGCCTCGCTCAGGAATACGCCGACATAGGCACCTGGGACCTGAACATTAAAACCAATGAACTGTATTGGTCAGAAAAAATCGGCCCCCTCTTCGGCTACCCAGAGGGTGATATCAAGGCTACGTATGAACGATTCCTCGACGCCGTCCACCCGGAGGACAGGCAGTCGGTCCACAGCACCGTGCAACACTGCATAGACACGGGCGACGCGTACCAGATAGAACACCGTTGCGTGTGGCCTGATGGCTCGATCCATTGGCTCCAGGAAAATGGTAACATATCCAGCGACAAAAAAGGCGATCCTACCCACATGCTCGGGCTGATCCAGGATATCACAGCGAGGAAAAACGCGGAGGAAGCGCTCAGGCGCAGCATGATTGAAGCCAACCGCGCCAATCAGGCAAAAAGCCTGTTCCTTTCGTCCATGAGTCATGAACTCAGGACCCCCATGAATGCCATCCTTGGCTTCGGGCAATTACTGGAAATGGAAAGCAGCCTCGATCCGGCGCATCTCGATTTTATACAGGAAATCATCAAAGCGGGGCATCATCTTCTGGAACTCATCAACGACGTGCTCGACCTCGCGCGCATAGAATCGGGCAAGGTTGACCTTATGATGGAATCGATATCCTGCGTCCCCCTGGTCGACGAATGCCTTAACCTGGTTCGCCCCCTCGCTTCAAAGCAGAACATTACAATCAACTCCACATGCCCCCCGGAACTGACCGTGCGTGCCGACCGGATGCGGCTTAAGCAAGTACTGATAAACATCCTCTCCAACGCCATCAAGTACAATACCAACGGTGGAAGTGTGGCTGTGCGGGTTTCAGCCAGGGATGGGAAAATCCGCTTCAGCATCTCCGATACGGGCAGGGGCATTGCCAAGGAACGCATGAGCGAGCTGTTCGCTCCGTTCAACCGCCTTGGACTGGAAAGCAGCGACATTGAAGGCACAGGCATTGGCTTAACTATTAGCAAACAACTGGTAGAACTGATGGGCGGCTGGATAGGAGCGACAAGCGAACCCGGAACCGGCAGCCGATTCTGGATAGATCTGAAACAGGAATACCCGGCGGACAGGGACACACAGACAGTCAAGATAATGCCTGAAACCATGGAGCCAGCGGATTCCAGGCGCACCTTCTCCATATTGTATATCGAGGACAATCCTGCCAATCTGCGGCTGGTGGAACGGATACTCGAGAAGCGAGGCCATATCAGGCTGATCGAAGCGCACACGCCCGCGCTCGGACTTGAACTGGCTGCCATCCACCTTCCAGATCTCATCCTCATGGATCTGGGCATGCGGGACATGGACGGATTTGAAGTGTTGCGCCTTGTGCGAGAGAGCGATTGGGGACGATCAATGCCGGTGATGGCGATCAGTGCCTATGCCATGGCAAACGATATAGAAAAGGGACTAGCGGCCGGTTTCGTTGAATACCTTACGAAACCTCTGGACATCCGGAGGTTTCTGGACACTATTGACCGAGTGCTGACCGAATGCGCCACCCATTCGACGACAGATGAAGGAATCCCATGAAAAAAATTCGTAAATTGCGGGAAGCACTGTGGAAAAACGAACGCCGTCTGCGCGAAGCGCAGCGACTGGCGCAGATGGGTCACTGGGAAGTTGACCATAGGACGAAGCGCGTCATCTTCTCGGAAAATACCTATTCGCTGTTCGAGATCAAGCCCTCCACCCACCCGGAATCCGTGAAGATCCTGACAGACGTGCTCCATGAACGTGTCCATCCCGATGATAGGGATTCAGTAATACGCGCTTTCAGCCAATCGCTGCGGGACAATGTGGCATACGACATCGGTTACAGGCTCCTTTTCCCTGGCGGACGCCTCAAATGGCTACACGCGCGGGGAGCATCCGAATACGATGACACGGGTACGCCACTACGTTCCATTGGAACGGTTCAGGACATCTCGGACCGGGTCCGCAGAGAATCCCAGATTCAAGACCAAGTGGACCTGTTGAACTGCATCCTTTCCACCGCGCGAGACGGATTCTGGCTTGTCGCCCTGGACGGCCGGATTCTGGATACAAACGACGCAAACTGCGCCGCGCTTGGTTATTCGGCTGAAGAGCTGAAGCGCATGCGCATCCAGGATATAGAAACGAGCGAGAGCGCGGAAGAAACAACGCGCCATCTAGCGGCGATGGCAAAAAACGGCAACGACCTGTTCACGAGCAAGCACCGGAAGAGAGACGGCGGCACCATGGACGTCGAGGTGAGCGCGACCTTCTGGGCGGCTCAGGAGCGAATCGTAGCCTTCTCGCGGGATATATCGGAACGGGTTCAGCAAAAGTGCAAACTCGAGCAGTACTCAAAAAACCTTGAGACTATGGTTGAACAACGCACCGGAGAACTTCGGGAGGCATTGGAGGAAGCCAGATTGGCGAATAAAACCAAGTCTGATTTCTTTGAACGTATCAGCCATGAGTTATATACGCCGTTGAATGCAATCATCGGCTTTTCACAACTACTCGAGGCGGAGATGTGCATGCCCTTGCACGAGGGCCATAGGGATTCCCTGCTCGAAATCCTTAATGCCGGACGAGTTCTGCAAAAGCTTGTAGATGGGCTTCTGGAATATTCCAAAGAGATACCGCCTGAAAAAATATACAAGGATGATTTATGAATGAAACCCTGTCTCCCAACCTTACCGCGCTGCGTATCATGATGATCGACGATGAGGCCGTAAACCTGAAGATTCTTGGCAAGATGCTGGAGGCCCACGGATATTCCAACCTGGTACCAATACAGGACTCAAGGAACGTCATGGATCAGTATCACCAGGAACGGCCCAATCTCATCCTCCTGGACCTGAACATGCCAAACCTCGACGGTTACGCGATCCTGGAACAGTTGAAGGCGCTGGATGACAAACTGCTCCCGCCCATCGTCGTGCTCACGGCGCAGCACGGCAGGGACTTCATCCTCCGCGCGCTCGACCTGGGCGCGAGGGATTACATTACAAAACCCTTCGATATGGGCGAACTTCTGGCTCGCGTGCGCACCATGCTCGAGGTCCATCTCGCGCACCTCATGGTGTTCGCCGAGAAAGAGACCCTGGAGGACATGGTACAGCAGCGGACGAGCGAACTACGCCAAACCCGGCTGCAGATAGTGCGGCGGCTGGGTCGAGCATCGGAATACCGCGACAACGAGACAGGGAAGCATATAATGCGGGTAAGCGAAACCGCGGGCATCATCGCGCGGGTACTGGGATGGAAGGCCCATGACCTTGAAAACCTGACCCACGCGGCTCCCATGCACGATATAGGCAAAATCGGCATACCGGACGCCATCCTGCTCAAACCAGGCGCGCTGGAAGGAGAAGAATGGGAAATCATGAAGACCCATACGACCATAGGCGCCCACATCCTTACAGGCGACGATTCAAGACTTCTCAGGCTCGCCGAGGAAATAGCGCTGAGCCATCACGAGAAATGGGATGGGTCGGGATATCCGCGGGGGCTGGTCGGAGCCGTGATTCCTGAATCGGGACTCATCGTAGCCATCGCCGATGTATTTGACGCGCTATGCTCAAAACGCCCCTACAAAACGGCATGGCACATAGAAAAAGCGGCGGCCTTCATCCAGGAGGGGCGCGGCACGCATTTTGCCCCCCAGCTCGTCGATATATTCCTTGAGCAATTGCCAAGAATCAAAAAGGTTACCACCGACCTGGCGGACTGACTGATCGAGGCGTACCCACGATGGCCTTCGCGTATTCGAATCGAATACAAATCGACACGATCTGGCATCTTGTCAATCGACACGTGTTGAGATACCCTATACGTGCTGGATAATCTACACGTAGCGAGGCACACCATGGCAAAAAAGATAACCCTGACAGTCAACGAAAACCTCTTCAAGCAGATCGACGCGTGGCGTTCGTCATTCAACCTTTCGCGGCTGTTCCAGGACGCCGTCTCCGAGGCGATCAGGCACAAGGAAGAGTTCCAGCGCATGCTTTCTGGCAACGCCGACATCCCCAGGATAGTCGAGCGGCTGAAACTGGAAAAACAGGGACTGCTCGAGAACGCCGCGGAAGCGCCTGGGCAAGCCGCGCCCACTACCAGGATCTCATAGCCGCCATCGGAGCGATATCCAGCGCTACGGAGGCCGAGGACAAGGCGGTCAAGTTTTGGGAGAGCCACCATGGGTTGACCGGCCTGGAAGGCAAGCCGCGTGAAGAGGCGCTCAACGCGTACCGAGAAGGTTGGAGGGCCGGAGTCCTCGGTCTGTGGGACCTCGTCAAAGAACAGCTCGGCGAAGCGTGATACCTGGAAGGCATAAAAATGAATACAAGCGATAAATCTATACTTGGACTGGATATAGGCTCCGTGGCACTCGCTGCCGTTACGGTCGGCGAAACAGGTGCGACGCTCGGCCGGCTCTATATAACGCATGGAGGCGACATCGCGTCGGCGCTCGCGCGGGTGGATGCGGAGCTGGACCTGTCAGGGGTCCGCGCCGTTGCGCTGACCGGCCGGCCGCTCGCCGAAATAACCGCCGACGCGCGCTATGAGTCCCAGGTGGCGGCTCTGGAATCCGTGCGCTCGCGCCACCCGGATGCGGGCGCCGTGCTGATCGTAGGCGGCGAAAAATATTCGCTGGCTCGGTTCAACGCCGGTGGCGAGTACGAAGGCAGCCGCTCCAACTCGGGCTGCGCCGCCGGCACGGGCAGCTTCCTGGACCAGCAGTCAGGCAGACTGGAACTGACCGGGTCCTCCGAGCTGTCCAAACTGGCGTTGGGCAACCGTGGCGAGCCGCCCAGGGTGGCTACCCGCTGCGCCGTATTCGCCAAGACAGACCTCATCCACGCCCAGCAGGAAGGGTATTCGCTCGCGGCCATAAGCGACGGGTTGTGTCGCGGCCTGGCCCGCAACCTCGTAGACGCGCTCTTCAGCGGGGAGCCTGTGCGCGGCCCGGTCGTGTTCTCCGGCGGCGTGGCCCTAAACGACGCGGTGCTTGAGCGGGTGCGAGCCATCACGGGGCTTGAACTGGTGCGCGACGAGGAAGCGCCCTGGCACGGAGCCATAGGCGCGGCCCTGCTGTTGCTCCGCGAGGGCCGTAAGGGAAAAACGTTCCTCTCCGCCTCCGCCCTGCGCACGACGCTGCCTCTAGACCGAGACGGATTCTATCCCCCGCTGGCACTCACGCGCTCCGGCTACCCCGATTTTTCGGCTCACGAAAGCTACCGCGAATCGACGCGCGAACGCGGCGGGCGCCCCGGCTCGGTAGTCGAGGTGGACGTGTACCAGGCGACGCCGGAGGCCCTCGATGCCTGGCTGGGCATAGACATAGGCTCTACCAGCACCAAGGCGGCCCTTGTCGACGGCGCAGGCGGCATGGTCGCCGGCTTCTATACGCGCACCTCAGGCCGGCCCGTGGAGGCATTCCAGTCGCTACTCGAGGCCGTTGAGAGCCTCGGCGAGCGCAAGGGCTTCAGACTGAACATCCTCGGCTGCGCGACCACGGGTTCGGGGCGAAAATTCGTGGGCGGCATAGCCGGCGCCGACCTGGTGCTGGACGAGATCAGCGCCCATGCCCGCGCCGCCGTGGAACTCGATCCCAGGGTCGATACCATCATAGAGATAGGCGGACAGGATTCCAAGTTCACCACCCTCCAGGATGGCCGTGTCACCTCGTCCATAATGAACAACGTCTGCGCGGCTGGCACCGGCAGCTTCATCGAGGAACAGGCCCGCAAGCTGGGCGTTGACGTGGGCGACTATGCGGCGCTCGCCGACGGCGTACGCGCGCCCCGGGTCAGCGACCGCTGTACGGTGTTCATGGAGCGCGACATCAACCATCTGCTGTCCTCCGGCTGCACAGTACCCGAGGTTCTGGCCGCGGCCCTGCACGCGGTGAGGGAAAACTACCTGCGTAAAGTGGCGTCCGAGAAGAACATCGGCCGCGTAGTCTTCTTCCAGGGCGCCACGGCCAAGAATCGTTCGCTCGTGGCGGCCTTTGAACAGAAGCTCGGCAAACCCATCCTGGTGTCGCCCTTCTGCCACCTTACCGGAGCCTTCGGGGCGGCGTTGACGCTACGCGACGAAGCGGCCCTCCGCGACAATAGCGCGCACACGGTCGCCTCGGCCACGACCACGTTCCGCGGTACCGGATTGCACCGCGCCGAGCTACCCGTGCGCAACGACGTTTGCGAACTGTGCGGCAACCACTGCAAACTCTCTGTCGCTACGGTGGACGGCGAGGAAGTGGCCTTCGGTTTCCTCTGCGGGAGAGACTGGGCCACCAAGTCGTTCGTGGCCAGAAAGCCAGGGCCGCCCCGCCTGGCAGCCCTGCGCGCCGGTGTCGAACGCACGGCGATAGGAGCGCTGCCAAAAATTTCAGCCTCTACGCTCGCGCCTACCATAGGCCTGCCAGCCGCCTTGTCCCTTATCGAGGATATGGGCTTCTGGAAGGTGTTCTTTGGCGCCCTGGGCCTAAAAACGGTGGAAAGCGAGAGCCGGACCGACATGGTGGCTACGGGCAAGGAGCAGATGGGCGCGGAGTTTTGCGCCCCAATCGCGGCCTTCCACGGCCATGCGCTATCGCTCCTCGACAAGGCTGATTTCGTGTTCGTACCGGTGTATCTGGAGAAGAAAACCGAGAAGGACAGGGGCAGTCGCCTGTACTGCTATCAGACGCAGTTCGCCTCAACCCTCGTTTCCAGGCTCGACCACCGGAAGCGTTTCCTCTCGCCCATGGTCGAATCCAGCTACACGAGCTTCCGCGTCAAGGAAGAGCTTTTCCGTTGTCTGAGCGAGGTAGCGCGACTGCCGCTAACCCGCAAGGCCGTGTCGGAGGCCTGGGACCGCGCCGACCTGTTCCGCGCCGACCGCGATGAGCGGCTCAGGGCCCTATTCGCGAAACGGACGCCCGCGTCGGGAGGAAAAAAAGCCGGCATAGAGGTGGTGCTCCTCGGCAGGCCCTATTCGGTCCTGCCCACGGGCATGAACAAGGGCATACCGGACATGATAGCCGATCGCGGTGTTTCGGCCTGGTATCAGGACATGCTTGAGTCTACGCCCGAGCAGGATTCGCTTATCCAGCCTCTCCTCCGTGAAATCCCGTGGGAATATGGCAAACGCATACTCCGCGCGGCGGAGACGGCCGCGCGCACCGAGGGTCTCTACCCCGCCCTCGTCACCTCGTTCAAGTGCGGCCCCGATTCGTTCGTCGTCGATGCCTTCAAGTCGGTGATGGAGACCTACGGTAAGCCGTTCCTGATTCTGGAGCTGGACGAACACGACAGCGCCGTGGGTTACGAGACGCGCATCGAGGCGGCCATTCGCGCCTTCCGCAATCACCGCGAGCGCACACCGTCAGTAAAAATGAAAGCCGGGTTATCCACCGGGGATTTCACGCGGGTCAATCCGCGCTACGCCACGGCCCTTAAAGGAAAAACCCTGCTGATGCCCAACTGGGACGACCTGGCCGCGCCGTTGCTCGCCGCCACGCTCCGGGCCGCCGGCGTTGACGGGTTGGTCATGGAGGAGACCGACGAGACTATCCGTCGGAGCGTATCCACCAACAACGGCCAATGCCTGCCCTTGAACGCCATTGCGGAATCCTTCGCGCATACCGTACGCGCCCGAGGCCTGGACCCCGCGTCTTGCTCGCTCTGGATGGCACGCTCATCCTTGCCCTGTAACATTCCGCTCTACCCCCATCAGATAAAGAACATCCTGGACGGCATGGGCGATGGTTTTGAGCATGCTACCGTGTACGTCGGCGAACTGTCGTTCCTGGACATCTCGCCGCACGCGGCCATAGACGCCTACCTCTCGTACATGTTCGCAGGACTCATACGGCGACTTTCCTGCCGCATCAGACCCTACGAAACAGAACCGGGCAGAACGGACGCCGCGACGGCCAAAGCCATGGAGATACTCGTTTCAGCCTTCGACGACAGACGCAAGAGCAAGGTCAAGGCGGCCGAGGATATAGTCGCCCTGTTCGACGCCATACCGTGGGACCGAAGCCGCCGCAATCCGCTGGTCGCGCTGTTCGGGGACTTCTACGTGCGAGACAACCGTGTGATGAACCAGGACGCCATCCGTTTTATAGAAGAAAACGGCGGAGAGGTGATATCGATGCCGTACAACCAGTACGCCAAGATGATCTCGACCACCTACTTCTCCCGCTGGATAAAGGAAGGCCGCTACGGCATATTCCTCACCACAACGGCCCTCATGGCCGCCTCCAAGGTACTTGAAAAGGCCTACTACCGCGTATTCGACAGGCTCCTGGAAGAGGTAGATCCCGAATTCGACGACCCGGCCAAGGACATACTGGCCCGCTACGGCGTCCTGGAGGAAAACTCGGGGGAATCCGCCGAGAACCTCCTCAAGACCTGGTATCTCAAGAAACACTTTCCCGACCTGTCGCTGTTCGTGCAGCTCAGCCCCGTGTTCTGCTGCGCCGGCATGGTCACCGAGGCCATGAACGCGCAGATCGAAACGGTGACTGGCGTACCAGTCCTCTCGCTGATCTACGACGGCGCCGGCGGGTCAAAGAACGATGCCCTGGCGCCCTACCTGCGTTACCCCAGAAAACCAAAGCCGGCCGGAATGGCGAACATTGAGGGAGTGACGACAATAGATGAGGCGCCGGCCAAAACGGGCTAATACGCGGCTGAAATGGCTCAGCCTTCCAGCCAGAACATCTCCATGAGGCCGGCGCCCTTGACCTCTATGGAACCGCGGGGCAGGCAGGTCAGGCGCCCGGCCAGGAGGCCCGCGGTAACTGCCGACACGTTGACGCGCATCGGCTCCGAGGCCGATTCCATGCGGCTGGCCATGTTCACGGTGTCGCCGAACAGGTCGTAGATGTAGCGTCTCATGCCTACGATGCCGGCGACGGCTTCTCCGGAATGGATGCCCAACCGCATGCGCCACCGCACCGGCGCGCGGGTGTTCCGGTCGGCTAACCAGTCGCGCATGGCCAGCGCCGCCCGGCATAGAGCCAGAGCGTGGTCGGCATTGGGCTCGGGCATACCGCAGACGGCGAAGTACGCGTCGCCTATGGTCTTGATGCGCTCGCAGCCATGCTCCCGCATGATGCCGTCGAACGCGCCGACTAGGTCGTTGAGCTCCCCTATGAGTTCGCGGGGCGTCAGCGCGGCGGCCTGCTTCGTGAAGTCGACCAGGTCGGTGAACAGTACGCTGACGTCAGGGAACAAGCGCGGTTCGCTCGTGCCGGTCTCCTTGAGTTCGGTCGCTATGCCCACGGGCAGTATAGCTTCCAGCAGCAGGTCAGATTTCTCACGCTCGCGCTCCACGCTGCGGAGCGCCTGCCTGAGCCGCAGGTGCGTGCCGACGCGCGCCACCACCTCTTCCTTCTGGAAGGGCTTTGAAACGTAGTCCACGGCGCCTGAACGGAAGCCCTGGACCTTGTCCTCGATCTGGTTGAGGGCGGATATGAAAATCACCGGTATGTCGGCGGTGGCCGGATCGGCCTTGAGCCGCTTTATCGTCTCGAAGCCGTCCATGCCCGGCATCTTGATGTCCAGCAGTATCAGGTCGGGACGGGCCTTGGCGGCTATCTGGAGCGCCCGCTCGCCGCTCTTGGCCTGCAATGGATGGAAACCGGCCTGAGTCAGGGTATCGCCGAGCACCTTCAGGTTCTCCTCGATATCATCGACTATCAGTACCAGAGAACCTTCATCGGCCATCGTTGCCTCCACTGTCGTTCGTCGCTCCGCCGCCGCTATCCAGCGCCGTAGCGAGCGCCATAGCGAGCGACGCGAGCAGAGCCTGCACCCCGTCCTCGTCGAAAGCCGCCGCCGCCGCTCCCAGCGCCGCCGCGAAGGCAGGAGCCAAGGGTTTCAACCCGGCCGCCATCGCCTGCAGCTCCGCAAAATCGTTGATCGCCGCCGCCGTCTCCAGCCGGCCTAGGCCGCTTTTCCCGAGCGCCCCGGCCGCCAGGGCGACAGCGGCCGCATCCGGCGCGCCAAGCTGTTCCGGCATCCGGCCCTGAGCTTCCGATAGTCGCGATGTGACAGCCACGCCGCCGTAGTCGGCCACCAGTCGATATAGAGCCCCCTGCTTGAACGGCTTGGCCAGAAACCCGTCGAAACCCGCGGACTCGATGCGCGTCCGATCATGGCTGAACGCGGATGCCGTCAGCGCGAAGACACGGCAGCCGGCGCTGGCCGGATCGGCCTTGATGGCGGCTGAGGCATCGTAACCGTCCATCACCGGCATCTTGATATCCATGAACACCAAGACAGGCTTTTCGGCGCTGGTCCGCTCGACAGCCTCACGTCCGTTCTTAGCCTCTATCACCGCAAAACCAACGCGCTCAAGCATTTCCTTGAGAACGATACGATTGGCTTCCTGGTCATCCACCACGAGGGCCAGCGTACCCGGCTCCACCGCTATGTCCAGGTCTCCGTCATCGCGCTCCGCCGGCGCGGCCTCCGCCGGCGCCAAGAAAACGGTGAACGAGAATTCGCTGCCCTCGCCGGGGGCGCTGAGCACGGAGAGAGCGCCGCCCATCATCGCCACGTAGCGGCTGGATATGGCCAGGCCGAGCCCCGTGCCGCCCTCATGGTCTGTCGTGCTGGCCTGCACGAAGGGCTGCAGTATAGCCTCCTGCTCGTCCTTGGGTATGCCCCTGCCGGTATCGCGCACCGCGAAACGAATGCCGTCGCCGTCGCGGCCCACAAGAATGCCCACGCCTCCCTCGGCGGTGAACTTGACCGCGTTTCCTAGCAGGTTGACGAGTACCTGCCTGAGCTTGCCCAGGTCGCCCCGCACGTGGCGCGGCAGGCTATCCACCGTGTCTACATACAGGCTCAGGCCCTTCTTGCCGCACTTCAGCTCGAACATGTCGCGCAGGTCGCCTATCAGTTCGGTCAGGTCGAACACCGATTCGTGCAGCTCCATCTTGCCGGCCTCTATCTTGGAGATGTCCAGGATATCGTTGATCAACGCGAGGAGATGTTCGCCCGAGCGCGATATGATGCGCAGGCGCTCGCGTTGGGCGTCTGTCAGGTTGCGATCGTTCTCTATGAGCTGGGTAAAGCCCAACACGGCGTTGAGCGGCGTTCGCAATTCGTGGCTCATGTTGGCCAGGAATTCGCTCTTCATTCTGCTGGCGTCCTCCGCCTCGGTCCGCGCGCGGCGCAACGTTTCCTCTATTTCAGCCTGCCTGGAAATGTCGCGGAGTATCACCGTAGTCCAGGCGTCGTAGCCTGAGCCCGTGCGCGAGAGGTGGGATTCCATAAGCACGCTGGTTCCGTCCGCTCGTCGCCACGGTAGCCTGGCTAGGCTCGCGTCGCCCTCGTCACCGGCTTCCCCGCCGCTGGCGGCGATAAACGCATCCGCCCCGTCGCCGAGAAAACGCCCGAGACCGGAACCGAGCACCGTTTCGCGGCTCCAGCCGAACAGCCTCTCGGCCGCCGGGTTGTACAGTACGACGCGCCGTTCGTGGTCAAAGGCCATAATGGGATCGGCGGCGCCTGTCACGAGGTCGTCCAGCCGTCGCTCCGACGCCTTGAGCCGCCCCTCCTGTTTGACTATGAGCCCGTTGATCAATCGGAATACGGCGGCGAATTCGTCGTTCTGGACTATATCGATGACCTTGCCGGCCGCCGGATCGGGCGAGTTGAGCGCCTTGAGCCTGTCGTAGATAGTCGCAAGAGGCCTGGCTATCAGCCGCTTGAGCTGAAAAATGAGCTGGACTATGAAAGCGCCGAGCGCCATTGCCTTGAAGAAGAACACCCCGAGCAGATCCTTTAGGCCCGTGTAGCGTTTGGCCTGGGAAAGCAGTTCGGGCGCCGACAGAAAGCCCTGGTGCACGGTCACGAACTCCGGCCTTGCCACCTGAGACAGCGATACGGCGCTCCCCGCGAACGAGAAGGCCTGCAGGGTCATGAACAGCGCTATAGCCAGCAGTATCAGCGTCATTTTCGAGTAGAGCGAAGAGTAGCCGACCCGCTCGTCCGAACCCAGATGCATGATAGACTGCCTGGCCTTGTACAGCCGGTCCTCGGACTGCAGGGTAAGGATGACGCCTACGAAGAAACCCGCTATCGCGGCCTCAAGCAAAAACAGTACGCGTCCCGTCGCCGAGGACGTCGCGTCCCCCGTGTCGAGAAACGACACGACAAGCCGGCCCAGAACAAAGACTCCTACGGAAGCCCCGATCGTAAAGAGCCGTACATGGTTGAGCCTGCGCATGGCCAAGTCGATCCGGGCATGCGGCTCAAGGCAGGACGCCAAGCAGCGGCGGTGCAGTTTGTAGACCGGCATGAAGTACAGGTACAAAAGCGCGTCAAGGAGGACAACCTGCGACCACAGCGCCGCCGCCGTCCATCCGTGCGTGAAGAGCGCCTGGCTCCTCCGCATAGCCTCGCCGAGGCTCGGCCCTGAAAGCGAAGTGATGAACAGCACGAAGAGCGGCGCAAAAACTGTGAAGTCGGGCATGAGGCTGCCGGAGCGGTCGTGGAATTTCATGGTGCAAGTATACGGAAGAGATATCGCATCGGCCAGTCTTGATCCCGGCTCATGCCGTGAACGAATCAGGCTTCACGAATGACCCGGACTGGAGATAGGAGTCGCCGGCAAGCGGAGCGAGCTTGCTCCTGTCGATCACCCGAACATGACCGCGCGACCTGTCCAGGATACCCTCATCCCGGAAGTAGCGGACAACACGCGCCAGCTGGCGGTAGCTTGCGCCGAGAAAGTCGGCGAGTTCACCGAGGTCATCCGTACCGGGCAGCTTCCCGTCATCGTCGGTCGACGCAAGCAAAAAACTCGCCAGGCGGCTCTCTACCGGATACCGCAAGTTGATCGATTCCGCCGTGAAGCGGTCTGTCAGCTTGGATCCAAGCCGCCCGCACAGGTACATGAACAGGCGATAATTCCGCGGAGCGGCCTTCAACATGGCATCAACCGGGAGAAACAGGCAGACAGAACCGGTTATCGCTTCCACGCTCAAAGCATATCGTCGCGATGAGAACAACTCCGCCTCGCCGAATACATCGAACGGCGTATAGAATGACGCGAGTACGCTCTGACCGTTGTCCATGATGCCATAGGCCTTAGCTCTTCCCTCCACGAAGAATATGATATTAGCCACCGGATCGCCGGACCGGATAATGAGTTCCCCGGGTTCTTTGCGGATAGGCCTGAGCGACTCGACAAGATCCGCCGACAGGAGACCGTCGAGCTTGTAACGCTGGATGTAATGATCAAGCGGAACCATGGTTACTCCATTCATCTCAGAATAGGACATACGTCCTATTCTGAAACATAGTATACCGCGATACTCGAACCATAGGTAAGGAGGCCCCATGTACGGAGTCCTAGCACCCCTGGTCGGAGCCCTCGTCACGATCATGAGCGGCATCAATAGTAGATTCTCTGAAATTGCCGAACCTGTCGTAGCGGTGCTCGTCATCCACAGCACTGGACTCATAGCGATCCTGGCCGTCTCGCTTGCACGACGCGACAAGGCTCTGCCTGGCAAGGTTCCGATCTGGCATTATCTGGGAGGAATGATCGGGGTAGCCACCGTATTCTCAAGCAACTACGCGTTTACCGCGCTCGGCGCCTCGCTAACCATGGCTGTGGCACTACTCGGGCAGACCATATTCTCCATAGCGACAGACGCAACCGGGCTGCTTGGCCGCGCTAAATATCCGCTTTCGGCACGACGCTTGCCGGGTATCGCGCTAGCTTTGGCCGGCGTGGCCGTTATGGGCGGTAACTGGCGGTTGGCCGGGCCGGCGCTGCTCGTGGCGTTCTCCGCGGGAGTCAGCTCCGGCCTCTCCACGGTACTCAACGCCGGACTGGGCAGGAGTAAAGGCGTGCTCCACAGTGTACGGGCAAATTACATCGTAGGACTTGCGACGACGGCGACGATAGCAGCGGTGATCCGCCCGTCGCTTCCGGATGCCGCCGCGGCGGTGATGACGGCCGGGCCGTTTCTAGCCATGGGCGGAGGACTGATGGGCATAGTCGTCGTTTCGACTATCAATATCATCGTCCCGCGCCTGTCGGTTTTCATGTTCACCATACTCATGTTCGTAGGCCAGACCGTAGCAGGCATCATCATGGACGCCCTCGGCGACGGCGCTATCGATGTTCGGAAAATTGCCGGCACCGCGATACTCCTGTGCGGCCTCGGGCTCGACACACTGCTCTCGGGCCGAGGAAAATCATGAAGAGATACGGGCTGGTGTTCATCGACTTGGACGAGACCCTGCTGGACTTCTACCAGGCCGAGAAGCAGGCCCTCAGGCTGGCCTTCGGGCAGTTCGGGCTGGAGTATTCCGAGCGCGCGGCGCTCGAGTACGAGGAGATCAACGCCGGCGTCTGGCGGAGGCTGGAACTGGGCGAACTCGACCAGGCGACGCTGAAGGTCGAGCGTTTCAGGCTGCTCTTCGACCGCATGCGCGCGGACGCCGATCCGGCCGCGTTCAGCGCCGCGTACCTGCAGGAACTCGGCAAGGGGGTATTCCTGCTGCCGGGCGCGGAGGAAACCTGCGCCTACCTCGGCGGCAAGTACACCCTCGTCGTCGTGACCAACGGCATCAAGGACGTGCAGCGCTCCAGGATCGGCCGCTCGCCGCTGGCAACCTACTTCAGCGACCTGGTCATATCCGAAGAAGCCGGCAGCAGCAAGCCCTCGCCGGCCATCTTCGAGCACGCCTGCGCGAGGCTCGGCTTCCATGACAAGGACAGAATGATCATGGTGGGAGACTCGCTGAGCTCCGACATCCGGGGCGGCGTCAACTTCGGCATCGACACCTGCTGGTTCAACCCCGGATCCAAAGCGAACGACTCCGGGCTGCGGCCCACCTACGAGATCAGGGCGCTGTCAGAATTGAGGACCATACTCTAGCCCCGTGGCAGGTACACGCGCGGAACGCGCTTACCCACCAGGCAGACCACCTCGTAGTTGATCGTGCCGAGGGCGGCCGCTATCTCGTCGGCGGGCAACTCGGGAGCGCCGTACAGCAAAACCTCGTCGCCGACCGAGACGCCAGGCACATCCGTTACGTCGAGCATGCACTGATCCATGCAGACGCTCCCGACCAGCGGCGCGCGCTTGCCCCGGACGAGGAGCGACACGCGGCCAGACAGAGCCCGCGGCCAGCCGTCGGCATAGCCCAGCGGCAGGGTCGCGATACGGCTTTTCCTGGCGGCGTAGAACCTGCGACCGTAGCCTACCGATTCACCCGCCGAAACGTCTTTGACCATGGACACGCGGGTCTTGAAAGACATAGCCGGCAGCAACTCTACTTCCCACGCCCTGTCGGCTGAGGGTTTCAGGCCGTACATGGCTATACCGAGCCTGACCATGTCGAAACCGGCCTCGGGCATGCGGATGGCGGCAGCGCTGTTGGCCAGGTGCCGTATACCCGGATCGATGTCGGCGGCCTTGATAGCGGCCAGCGCGGCCTCGTACCGTCCTAGCTGCTCCCGGGCAAAGCCCAGATCCTCCGCGTCGGCAGTGGCAAAATGCGAGAATACGCCGGCAAGCCGCACGGCGGGCAAGGCCGCGATTGCGGCGGCAATACTAGCGGCGGCTTCCGGCTCGCAGCCAACCCGCCGCATACCCGTGTCGATCTTGAGATGGATGCCTACGCTCGCGCCCGCCGAAACAGCCGCGTCTGACAATGCCCGCGCCGCCGACAGCTCATACACCGTAGTGTCGAGGCCGAGATCCACGATGCGCGCCGCGTCGCAGGCTTCTGTCGGACCCAGAACCAGTATCGGGCAGACGAACCCGGCGGCTCGCAGTTCCGCCGCCTCGTTGACTAGGGCTACGGCCAGCATGCTCGCCCCGGCTTCCAGGGCGACCCTGGCCACCGCAAGCGCCCCATGACCGTACCCGTCGGCCTTGACCACGGCGCACACGCTCACCCCCGGGGAAAGCCGCGCGGCTATCCGCTGGATGTTGCCCCGTATGGCGGCGGTGTCTACCTCGGCCCAGGTCGGTCTCTCCATCATGGCATGTACGTCGTAAAGCCGTTAAAGTCGTTGGACACGCCGTTCATGTCAAGGATTGCGGAAATTTCACCTCGGTGGTGAGTACCATGGTTGAGCACCTGCATGATCGTATGCCACAGCGTCCGCTCGAACGGCTGTCCGTCGGTAGTCTGGTACTTCACCCGGCGCTCGAATTCCTGAGCGGGCAACTCGTCGACAAAGCGGCCAAGCAGTGCATCCGCGCCGCGAAGCAGCGCGGCGGCCTTGACCCGGTCGCCCCTCACATCGTCGCGGATGGCGTCCAGAGGCCTCGTCACGAGCTCACTCGCCTGCAGGCAGGGGTAGGAGCCGAAACTGGAAAAGCGCTTGAGCCACAGCACGATGGCCCAGGCCATATGCTCCACGATGCCGTCTATGCT
>CAZNCK010000076.1:0-17765 GCA_964571545.1 uncultured Treponemataceae bacterium
AAAAAGCCGTTAACCGGTGGGCTGGCTGAGGTGTGCGCGCTGAGGCGCGGCACGGGCTGGCTTGGGGGGGGGATTGGGGTGAGGGTGAGTTGAGGTGTGCGCGCTGAGGCGCGGCACGGGCGGGTTGGGGTGAGGGCGCTTGGGGCAGGGCATACGGTGGTGTGCGGTGCCTTGGGCGCCTTTGGGTATTTTAAGGGGAAGGGTTGGTTTAGGGGTTCGGCGTATCCGGACTTTTAGATCCGGATACAGGGGGCAATCAGGAGAGGCTTGTGTGAAGGGCTTCTAGGATGAGGGGAATGTGGTCATCGCGGATCCAGTAGTGGCAGACGAAGCGGAGTTGGCCGGCTTCCGGGGGATTGACCAGTATGCCACGGGAACGCATGTGGGCTACGAAACGGGTCGGATCAGGGGCTGGAACCATGGTAAAATAGACCATGTCTATGTGGACCGAATGTGGGTCGACTGAAACGCCTGGTATTTTCGATAAACCCGCAGCCAGCATTTTGGCGTGTGTATGGTCAATATGTAATCGTTCACGCATTGGTCCTAGGGCAATGAGGCCGGCAGCGGCGATGACGCCGGCCTGGCGCATGCCGCCTCCCATAATTTTCCGTTTGCGCCTAGCCTGGGCAATAAATTGCTTTGAGCCCGCGAGCATGGAACCAATGGGGGCGCACAGTCCCTTTGAGAGGCAGAACATCACCGAATCGGAACGTCGGGCTATTTCTTCGGCAGGTACGCCAAGGGCAACAGCGGCGTTGAAGAGCCGAGCTCCGTCCAGATGGACCGGTATGCCGGCGGCCTTTGCGGCATTTGCCGCTTCATCCATGCCTGACAGCGGGATAACGCGCCCGTTGGAGTGGGCGTTCTCCAAGCAGATCAAAGAGGTAGGCGGATAGTGGATGTCGTCGCTCCGGATGCGCGAGGCTATGTCATCATGGGTCAAGGCTCCGTGTTTAGTCGCAACGGTGCGTAGCTGTACGCCCGCTATTACGGCGGCGGCACCTGCTTCATGCTGGACTATATGGCTTTCTTCGCCAAGAATGACTTCGCTTCCTCGCGGGCAGTGTGTAAATAAGGCTAATTGGTTGCCGAATGTTCCACTCGGTACAAGAATAGCCGCTTCCTTGCCGGTAAGCGTTGCGGCCAGGCTTTCCAGCTCGTTGACGGTAGGATCGTCGCCGTAAACGTCGTCTCCAACTCGGGCAGAGGCCATCGCATGCCTCATATCCTCGGTCGGCCACGTGACCGTATCGCTTCGCAGGTCAATAAACTCCACAGCTTCCCCCCTTTTAGCAACAGACCGTTGTTGTGCGTGCTTGTCTTGAATGCAAAATTAAAAGTGACCAGTCGTACAGTTGAGGCAGGGTTACTCTCGTTGAAGCAGGTTCAGGGTGCGGTCGTAGTCTTCGTCAGAGACGAAGAGCTTAATGCCGTTCATGCAAGAGAGGGCGGGGGTCAGGCCGCCAAGGTCATCGGATTGGATGAAATAATCTACGGTATGTTCGTCCAGGATAGTCGCAATCATGGATGCCTCTGGTCGCGTAGAGAAGGTTTGGACTAGTTTCATCTGGTTACTCCCTACATGAACGTACGCTTGTTTCCAAGGGTAGTCAATTGTTTGGTAGCTCTCCCTTGCCCGAGGGGTGGAAAGATGCTATTCTTGGGCAGTCAAGTATCCAATGAACGTTTGGCGGAGGGCCGCATGGTCGAGAGGGAAGCTCTACTACAGCTGGTTACGTTTCAACTCAGTGAAGAGCTGTATGGCATTGATATCATGGACGTCAAGGAGATAGTAACGCTCCAGGAAATCCGGGCTATCCCGAATGCTCCTTCCTTCGTTGAAGGGCTCTATAATCTCCGCGGAGAGATAATTCCTATAATCAATCTGCACAAGCGATTCCACCTCAGGAAGGCTCAGTTGGGCGATGATGATGACCTGTTGTCGGGTTTCATTATCATAGATTTGGGGGGCATGAAACTCGGCGTCATCATAGACAAAGTGGAGCGTGTCATTTCCATCGACTACAAGGAAATACAGCCGCCGCCCCAGATGATTGCGGGTATTGGCGCTGAATATATTCAAGGCGTCGTCAACCAGAAGAACGGGTATCTCATCATTCTTGATATCCGCAAGCTGTTCAATGCTAAGGAACTGCAAAAAATCGAAGAGATAGGGAAGTAGGCTTCCTGTTCATGGACATACTAGCTCGTAGTTCGTATATCCGGCGCAAGGATATGGATTCAGTACTCAACTGCCTCGTAACCGATCGTCTAGGCGCCGGTGAGTTCGGCGAACGCTTCGTTAAGGCTACCAAGGAACGATTTGGCTTCGATTTCGGGGTCGTTGTAAGAAGTCCGATGACGGCGCTGGATGTGGCGCTGAGTTGCCTGGGACTAGTATCCGGCGATGCGGTCGCACTATCGGCGTTGTCGCAGGCTTGGGCATACAAGGTTATCAAGGCACGGGGACTGCGTCCGGTGTGGCTGGATGTGGATACTGCCAGCGCCTCCTTGACCCAGGTCTCGCTGGAGCGGCTGTCTGTGGAACCAGTAAAGGCGCTGTACCTCGCGGAGCCCTGGGGCATCATGCCGGATCCGGCTATTTTCGCCGAGCTTGGCGTTCCTCTCATAGAGGACGCCACCTATTCCATAGGCGCGAGCGCGGGCGAGGTTAAGGCAGGTTTTCTTGGCACCTTTGCTATCATTGGGCTAGAACACGCTTCTTCCATTACCGCCGGCGGCGGGGCGTTGCTATACGCGCCAGGACGCAGGGATGCTCAGGCGCTCCGGAACGTGTCCGAGGCGCTGCTTGCCGAAGAACGCATGGGCGATATGAACGCTGCCTTGGCGCTCTCGCAGCTCAAGGATATAGAGAAATTTATGGAAAAACGGCGCGAACTTTCTGAGCTGTACGCGCAATCCCTGGCAAGAGCCCATCGCCGACCCTTGGCGCCCGCTTGCGAGTGCATACCATCCAACTTTGGTTGCGTTGTCGTGCTCGAATCGGGAGTAAAGGATGTTCGCGCTTATGCCAAGAAAAAGGATGTCGATACGGTGATGGCCTTTGATGACAGCTGTAGCGCGGCTGGCTTTGTGCCGGACGGCTCCTGTCCGCTGGCTGCTTCCCTGGTCAATCGTTCAGTGGCGTTTCCTTTGAATCAGCGTATCGGGAAGAGCGCCGCGCTGAAGATATCCAAGGTACTAGCTACCTTGCCGTAACTGGAAGGAAGCATTGAAAACGATTCGCGGCCACGCTGCAATTCTAGTCAACTCGAATAAAGACGACGCGGAACGACTGTCTCACGATATCGATGCAGCGCTCACGAAATCAGGCTGGTCGACCAGCTTCGTTCCATTCTGCCAGGATTGCGAACGCGGGGCTCTGATGGAAGGCTCCGATATACTCATAAGCCTCGGCGGAGACGGTACCGTGTTGTATGCGGCCCGTGTGGCGGCTCCTTTCGGCGTTCCCATTCTACCCATCAATCTCGGAACTCTTGGCTTTATTGCGTGGGTAAAGCGCGAAGAATGGGAGGAACGGTTCAACGAGGCGGTTTCCGGCCTGCTCGTCGTGTCGGAACGGTTTATGCTGGACATTACCGTTGAACGCGGCGGGCACCCGATCGCGGGGTTCAGCGCTCTGAATGACGGAGTCGTGTCTGGTTCGGGACCCGCAAAAATCGTTACGCTGAGCGTATCGGTCAATGGCGCTCCTCTCGGTCGATATAGATCCGATGGCCTTATCGTTGCCACGCCTACGGGTTCCACGGCATATTCTCTTGCCGCTGGCGGCCCCGTTCTAGATCCAGATATGGAAGCCATGTTGTTTACCCCCATCTGTCCGTTTACGCTCTCCAATCGACCCCTCGTAATTCCCGGGGGCGAAACGCTTGAATTGCGCGTAGAGCCCGGTCAGCGTGAGCGAACCATGCTCACCGTTGACGGCCAGGATTTTTTTGACCTCGCGGAAGGCGATAGGGTGTATTTTAGGCGATCAGCGTTCAAGGCCAGACTGTTCAGGGGAGATCGCGGGGCGTTTTACCAGGTGTTGCGCAGCAAGCTCAACTGGTCCGGAGGTCCCGATGCTTGAAGAATTGTCGATACGTGATTTTGCGATCATCGACAGGCTTTCAGTACGTTTCGAACTTGGCCTCAATTTACTTACGGGTGAAACCGGCGCCGGAAAATCGATTCTGATAGGCGCGCTTGGATTCATCCTGGGAGCAAAAGCGGATACGGGCATCATTCGCGCTGGCGCCGAGGAGACCCTTGTTACGGGTACGGTTTCCGTTGCGGGCAATGGCGACGCGCTTTTTTGGCTTGGCGAGCGCGGCATAGAAGCGGAGGATGGCATAGTCATCCTCAGGCGTGGGCTCAAGCAGAATGGGCGAGGAGCCGCTTACATCCAGAACGTACCGGTCGTTCGCCAGGACCTGCAGGAATTCGCGGCGACGCTCGTGGAAGTGCACGGACAGAGGGATGGCCATGCGTTGCTCAAGAAAGAACGGCACCGGGCGCTTGTTGACAGGTTTGCCGGGATAGAAGCCGATGTTTCAGCCTATGGAATCGTATACGTCGAGCTCGGAGCCAAGAGAAAGGCGCTGGAGACGATGGCTACTTCCGAGGCCGAGAGGATACGCGAGAAGGAATTACTGCGGTTCGCGGTCGAGGAGATAGATGCCGCCGCCATCCGAGTCGATGAGGAATCCGAGCTAGCCGACGAGGAACGGCGTCTCTCACAGCACGAGAAGCTTTTTACCTCGGTGACGCAGGCTCGTGAACTGTTGTCTGATCCTGAAGGCGTCATCGCAAGGCTGAGAAAGGCGCGAACCCAGCTTGAGGTAGCCGGTTCAATTGACCCTCGACTCTCCGATACAGTCAGACGCATGGACGACGCGTACTACGAACTCGAGGATCTGGGCGAGTCCCTGACCAGTTATGGCGACCTGCTGGCATTCAATCCCGCTAGGCTTGAGGAAATCGAATCCAGGCTGGCCCTGCTTCAGAAACTCAGGCGCAAATACGGCGCTGATCTGGCCGGGGTCATAGCATACAGAACAGAGTCGGCGGAGCGCCTCTCGAGTCTTGAGAACTGGGAAGAAGACCGGGCCGGATTGGAAAAACAGGTTGTAGCTCTCGAATCCGAGGTCTTCTCCAAGGCCGAGGTCTTGACCGGTTACCGCAAGGAAGCCGGCGCGAGGCTGGAAGCCACGGTGCGCTCAATCATAGCGACGCTCGGGATGCCTAACGCGCGCTTCGTAATACGTATAGAACGCCTAGCCCCATCAGGAGGCAAGGTTGTAGTCGGCCCTACCGGCGCCGATGACCTGGAGTTTTACGTTTCAGCCAACAAGGGCGAACCGTTGCGCCCGCTTGCGGATGTGGCCTCGGGGGGAGAGTTGTCCAGATTCATGCTGGCGCTGAAAACAGCCTTGGCCGAGGACGCGGGCGCTCCGACTATGGTGTTCGACGAAGTCGATACTGGAATAGGGGGCGAAGTCGCGCTCGGCGTTGGCCTGCACCTGGCCTCGTTGGCCGCTTCCAGGCAAGTTCTTTGCATTACGCATCTCGCTTCTATCGCCGCTCGCGCCGATAATCATTTTATGGTGGAGAAGCGAATAGAAGGCGAGCGAACCGTCACGAAGATCGTTCGGCTTGAAGGCGATGATCGCGTACGGGAGATTGCCCGTATGCTGTCCGGCGATTCGACCTCTAGAGCGTCGCTCGACCATGCGGCTGATCTCCTGGCCAAGCTCGGTAGTTCGCGAGGAACATGATGTCCAAGATAACGCAGGAACAACGCAACCGGTATGCGGTCAAGGTCAAGGAATATAAGACCATAACCGATGCTATCCTCGCCTCAGAGCAGTCGTTTCTCAACCTGCTCAAACAGCCGACAGGGCAAGGCTACGCGCGGATCAAGTTGGCAGAGCAGACACTGGCGCTGACCTCATACCAGATACTCGTCAATACCCTCTCCGTGTCCTTGCTTGGCTTCAAGAATGAAGAATCGCTCTCCGAGGCCCGCAAGAGCATCAGCAGGTGCATTAAATACCTTGAGGATATCGTTACGGGCTACATCGACGTCCCGTTCTCCGAGTACGAAAAGAACCTTGAGGATATTTCAGAGGTCTCCTACGAGGACCGCTACACGCTGCTCAGGAAGATAGGCTTTGCTATACGGGAAATTGAGGAAGGCTACGGGTCCAATTCCAAGTGGAAGTGGTCCTTCGTTGAACTGTGGGGCAAACTAGCCGCGGTGGCGAAAAACAGCCTCGATCTCAAGCGAGCCTACCAGGACATGGATCTGACTTCGCCCAACAGGATGATAGCTATTTCGTACCTGGCCTTCGTTAAGAAGCTCCTACAGGCTACGGCTGACCGATATCGTGAAAAATATGAAGTTTCATCCATGAAAATGGACGATTTTAGGCAGGCCATACTGTTCCTCAATGCCTTGCGTCGCATTCACGGCCTGTTCGGGGAGCGCGCCGAGGCTGAAGAACTCAAAAAGAAGATTGATATCTGGACGGTCAAGCTCGAGAGCGACCAGAAAAAGCGGGAAGAAGAGTCAAAAAAGCGTTGATCGCTGCGACCCCGGCTGATCATAACAAGCCCGGGGCTCACGATTAGTGTTTTGTCGCTCTATCGATCTGAAAGTTCATGTAAGGCATCGAAGGGCATGAGTTGGCCCATAGTCGTATCGACGACGCGGCCATCCGAGCCGCCGAAGCGTATAGGAAAATCTGCCCCGACGAATTCGCTGATGACCTGCCTGCAGGCTCCGCAGGGGCTTACCGGGTACTGGGCGTCCGGGCAAGAGATCGCGAGAGCGGTGAAACTCTTCTTGCCCTGGGCCAGAGCGGAAACCAGGGCCGATCGTTCGGCGCAAATAGTCATTCCGAACGATCTGTTTTCAACGTTTGCCGCCGTGACCACGGTGCCGTCGTCGCAGAGCAGCGCGGCTCCGACCCTGAACCTGGAATAGGGCGAGTATGATCTTCCGGCGGCTTCCGTTGCCATTTTGAAGAGTTCTGTACTATCCATGGTGTTCCTGCTTTCTATCGTTGTATTGACGGAATGGGATGATACTATATACCATCTGACGACGGCGTGCCAATCATAGCGCCGATGCGCGCAAAGCATTTCTATATATCGACTTCCCGGAGGGTAGCATGCACGATGGTAAGGGGCGGCGAGCGACGCTTGCCGCCCTCGGAGTAGTCGTTGCGATACTCGTGTATTTCTTTGTTTTTGCCGAGCCCTTGTCCGCCGAATTATCCGCCGTTCCACGATGGAGGGTAGACCTCGATATCGGGGTTACAGGCAAGGTTGCCGCCGAGACTGGCTTATTGGCGTATGCGGCAGGCGATCGTTACGGGTACTTTACACCGGATGGCGAGGTGGCCTTTATTGCCGAAGCGCCGGTAGGCGCCCCTATATCCGACAGCTCGTATGTAGCTCTTTCGGCAGGCAAGACCGAGGCTGTCCTCTTGAACTCCAGAAGCGAGACAATCACGTCGTTCAGGGCTTCGGCGCCCTTCTATGCCTCGGGACGCTTGTTTTCCGCGGAGGGCGACGGCACGGCCGTGACCTCATATGACGAACAGGGCGACAAAGTCTGGTCGTACTCCTTTCCTTGCCAATTAGGCGCTTTTTCAGCTGGAGACAGGCTCGTCGTCGGCGGCACCGTAGATGGTTGGCTGGAAGGGGTCGATGCCGAAGGTCGCAGGGTGTTTTCCTTCGCGCCCAGCGGCTCACGGCTTCCCGTTGTGCTGGGCGTAGGAGTTTCCCGGTCGGGCGACTGGGTAGCGGCGGTTACAGGCATAGACAAGCAGCGTCTCGTCGTCCTGGGGCGCGGCGGAAGCGATTACCGGGTGGCAAGCCATACATATCTGGAGAGCGATTTTCGAGAGCCCGTACGAGTACTCGTGATGGATGACGACCACCATGTATTGTACCGACGCTCCGATGGCATAGGCGTCTGGGCCGTGGATGGCTCCATCGATACGGTACTGCCCGTCAAGGCCGACACGTTCGACGTAGCCCTCGATGATTCCAAGGGCATCGCGTATATCGTTGCCAGACGAGGCCGTAAGTCGGAGATCGTGGCCTTCCGCTTGCCGGCCACCTTGCTTGGCCGGATTCCATTGCCCGATTCCAGCGAGTTTGTTCGCTTCTCGGGTTCATCCGCCTATATCGGTGGAAGGACCTGGCTCGCCCGTTTCGATTTTGTGGAGGACTGAGGTGTCCAAGACCATCCTGCGCGCCGGTACCCTTGCCTTCGCGGCAATAGCGGTCCTGGCCCTTTCAGCATCAGCCTTCGAGTGGCCGGTCGACGCCGGGAAAATCCGGTACGGCTTTGGTTCCTTCAGGAGCGGATTCCTCCGTGGTACCGAATTCGGCGCGACTGAAGGTTTTGTACGAGCGGCTGATGACGGCGAACTGACCTTTGTCGCTACGGGATCGAGTCTTCCTGGCGGCTATCCCATTCCCGGAGGGGCGTTGATGGTCGTTTCTCATGCATCGGACATGATGACCATCTATGAGGGGCTACAACGTGGTTCCTCGTCTTCGTATCTGAAGAACGTGCGCGCGGGCGACATTCTTGGCCGTACCATTACGGCTACGAATGGCCGCGGCGTGTCGTTCTATGCGTTTGATGCCAGGAAACGGCGTTTCATCAACCCGCTTATCCTAATGCCCCGAATATCCGACGATAAACCTCCAGCGATCAGGTCTGCCGCTCTCTCGCTTGAGGGACAAGAAACGGTGTTGGGTCAGACCCAGCCCGTCAGGCAGGGCTTATATTATCTGTTGCTCGATGCCTTCGATACCTCTCCCGCGGGCGCCGCGGGCGCGCCGTTCGAGCTGCGCGTCTTGCTGGATGGTTCCGAGCGGGGCAGGGTTGTCTACGATGCCGCGTGGGCCGACGGCGGACAGTCGCTACTGTTTGGAGCCACGGGGCTTGTAGAGGATTCCTTCCAGACAATAGATGGCCGCATGCGCTTTGGACCCTTTAATCTGTCCAGCGGCCGCGTCATCCTGACTGTCATCGCGTCTGACTACGCCGGCAACAAGAGGGAGCAAACTTATTCAGTATCGGTCCAGTGACGAGGCTATCCGGACCTACTCCACGGTAGCGGGACCGGAACCCGAAGCCGCGAGCGCCTTGCCGTGCCCGCTCTGCGGGGCTACGAAGATTCGGGGCGAATGGCCAGCCCAGGGCATAGTCTTCAAGCGCTGCGCCGCCTGCGGTCTGTGGCGCCAGGATCCTCAGCCAGAGGCGCGGGCTATAGTCGCCAGGTACGGCGACGACTACCTGGCCTACGAAACCGCGCGCCATCTGGAATACCGCGGCATAGCGCTCCGTAGCCTCTCCGAGGCCGGGCTGAAGCCAGCACAGGCCGTAGCCCCCGATGGCAAACGCCTCTCTGTGCTCGAAATAGGCTGCGCCACGGGCGCTCTGCTCTCGGTCTTCTCGGAAGCCGGCTGGGATGCCACTGGCGTCGAGGTTGGCCCGTCTATGGTCGCCTACGCGCGCTCCGCCTTCGGCCTGAACGTGACTCAGGGCACTATCGAGTCGGCGGGATTGCCCGCCGGCGCCTTCGATGCCGTCATCGCGACGCATCTGATAGAACACCTCAACGATCCCCGCTCCTTCCTCAGGGAAGTCCGGCGGACGCTGCGACCCGACGGAGGACTCTGGCTGGTAACGCCGAACGCTGACGGCTTCCAGGCCAGGCTTATGGGCCCGAAGTGGCGCAGCGCCATTCGCGACCACCTCTACCTTTTCTCGGTACGGACGCTTGGCGCTCTCCTGTCCCAGGAAGGATACTCCGTTGACTATGTCGGTACCTGGGGTGGCTGGCCCGCGGGCATGCGTCCCGTCTTTCTCAAGAAACTTGTGGATGCTGCCGCCAAGAGGCTGGGGTGGGGCGACGTCATGGTCATCCGTGCTACTATCGAGGCGCGGAAGGAACAGGAGCCTGTATGGAACGCTTGAATGACGAGTACGCTACAAAAATAGCCGGTAATATTACGCGTGTCCGCGAACGGATGGCAATTGCCAGTGCCAGATCCGGCAGAAAAACCGACTCGGTAACCTTGCTTGTGGTCACCAAGTTCAACCCCGCCGAGGCGGTGCTCGCGGCTTACGCGGCTGGCGTCAGGACTTTTGGCGAGAATCGCGTTCAGGAGGCCGAGGCCAAATTCGCCTCTATCGAGGGCCTCATCCCGGGCTCCGCGGCTCACCTTCTGGGGCACTTGCAGAGCAACAAGGTCAAAAAAGCCGTCGCGCTCTTCGACTGCGTCCAGTCTGTCGATTCAGAGGACATTCTCGTCGAACTGGCGCGCCGCGCCTCTGACGCGGGCAAGGTGCTCGACATACTGTTCGAATTGCACACCGGAGAAGAATCCAAGAGCGGTTTTCCGGACGCGGACTCCATGTTCCGCGCCATGGAAAAAGCCGCCGCTCTTTCGTCGCTGCGTCCTCGCGGTCTCATGACTATGGCTCCGTACACCGACGACATGACGGTCGTGCGCGATTCCTTCAAGGTTTGCGCCGCCGCCTTCGACAAGGCCGGCGCGCTGTTCGGTTTTGATGATTTCAACCTGCTGTCCATGGGCATGACGAATGATTTTGAAGTAGCTATAGAAGAAGGATCGACGATAGTACGTATCGGCACCGCCATTTTTGGCAGCAGGGTGTATCAATGAAGACAGCCAGGCTGCTGGCAGCATGCATGCTCATGGTCATTGCCTCGTCGTCGGTCTGGCCCCAAGCAGCCACTACAAGCTCCTCTACCGCGCCCGCCCTCAGCGCCCTGCCCGAACCCTATACCAAGGATGAATTCCCCTCCTGGGCCGTGGACCTGCGCCGCTTCGAGATAGTCAGCCTTGGCGCGTTTCCGATACTGCTTTTTTACACGCGCTTCGGCTTCGACCTGAAGCGCTATGTTCAACATGGTTTCTCGGCGGAATACGCGCCCTGGCCGCTCAAGAGCGAGACCTCATATGTTGCGAGCGATGACGAGCAGATATTGAGCGTGGCAACCGCGGTCGGCCTCTCGCTCGCCTTCGGCGCCATCGACGCGTTTTTTCTCTGGAAAAAAACGCTCGACTGACTTCCTTTTTTGAGCCTTCCTCCGGCAGTCGCGCTGACGGTCGCGCGCGGTACTTAACAGGAACTGTGGCCTCGCGTTAGTATCCTTATCATGCACCTACCCTCGAACATGCCTGGCGCGACGGTTCTGGCCGTTGACGTCGGAGGAACAAACACCAGTTGCGCCATCGTAGAGACGGGCGGCGCCAGCTTCGCCAAACGCTTCGAGCGCCGCTACTCCACGCGGGCGGAAGTCTCGCTGGCCGAAGCGCTCGGCAGATTCGTAGCCGAAGCGCGGGCGGGGGGCGCTCCCCGCCCGGAATTGCTCTGCGTCTCCGGCGCCGGCCCTGTAGTCGGCCGCTCTATAACGATGACCAACGCCCCCTGGGGCATAGACGGCGACGAACTTGAGGCTCATTTTTGTCTGCCTACCTTCGTTATCAACGATTTCAGCGCCGTAGCCTGGGGCGTCCTCCTGCTTGACCCCAAGGATCCCGACGAACTCTTCCAGTTGCCCGCTCCCGGCGGCGCGCTGGTAGAGCCATCAGAGGCCGGCCCCGTGGTGCTCATAGGCGCGGGCACCGGGCTAGGCTTCGGCTATGCGCTCCGCGATGACGGGCATACGCGGGTCTACGCGTCCGAGGGGGGCCATGTCTGCCTGCCTGTCTATGATGACGATACGCGTGCGTTCTCCCGCTGGCTCGAGGACAGGTACGGATTCGCGGCCGGCGCCGAGGCCGGCGTCTCAGGGTTAGGCATAGGCAACATATTCTCGTTTCTCTCGCCCCGTGAGAAGCATCCTTCCGGCGCGGTACGCGCCGCCCTCGATGCGCCCGAGATAGAACGGCCCGCTCTGATCGCCAGCGCCGCCGAATCCGGCGACCCGCTCTGCGCCTCCGTCATGGATATGTTCGTCAGGCTGTACGCGCGCGTGGCCTCCGACGCCGCGGCTACCTTCCTGCCAAGCGGCGGCATCTATCTCGCCGGCGGAGTAGCGGCCAAGAACCTGGGCAGATTCACCGAAGGGGACCGGTTCATGCGGACCTTTGGAATGGCGTACCGGGAACACATCAGGGCTATCGCCGCACGCACGCCTGTGTTCGTGGTCAAGGATTACGCCATATCCATCTACGGCGCCGCCAACGCCGCCCTTCATCTGGCCCGCTGACTATGGAATGCGGAACTATCAGCGAAGCGCTCAAGGCGGACATGGCCGGCAAGGGCATAGACCTTGAGGCGACTCAAACCATACTGGCTGACCTCAACGCGGGACTGTACGACGGCGTCACGGCGGTCGAGGCCACGGGCGTGCCGCCGGTGGATGGCGTGTCCATCGTACCGGCCGGCGCCCGGATGAACTACACGGTATCGCTGGCTAAGGCACGCGAATGTTTGGCCGCCTTCGGGCTGGGCCTGCCGCCAGGGGCTGTCTTCGACGGAGCCACCGCCCGCCTGGACAGGGCGGCGCTGGAGGACCTGGGCGAGCGGCTGTATCCGGTTACGGCCTGGGGCGTACTCAACGGCGGCTCCGCCACCAGCTACGCCGACCGCAAGAAGAACGGCTCTCTGGGCCCCGGCGTCTTCGACGCGGTACAGGCCGGATTCGAATTGCTGGCGCCGCTCTGCGAAGGCAGGCCCAAGGGCGTGACGCCCGCGTACGTCAATCCGGACGGCAGCCCCGGCGAGAGTTTCTTGATACTCAAGATGCGGGCAGCCCTCTTGCGGGCCGCCCGCTATGTCGAGCGCTTCGGCAAGCCCGAACGCCCCGCGCTGCCGTTCTTCCAGATGACCAGCGACGGCACGGACGCGCAACTAACCGCGGCCTACGGCGGATACGCAAGCCATCCATGGATAGCGCCGCTTCTTGCCCTGTCCGGCACCGATCCGACCAGGCCACGTTCCGCAAAGCAGCCCTTGCTGGCGGCGTTCACCCACTCCGGCGAAGGCAAGCCGCTACGCATCTTCGACCGCGCCTACGGTAAACCGGACAGCGCCATAGCGTTGCCGGGAGGCCATGGCCAGGGCTTCAGGGTGTTAGCCGGCGTTTACAGAAGCCTGCTCGCGGACGGCTACCGCTACGCCTACATCGGCAACGTCGACAACGTCGGCTACTATCCCGACCCCGCCGAGCTGGCCGTCATGGCTCTGTCCGGCGCTGAAGCCGCCTTCGAGTTCTCCTACAGAACGCCGGTGGACATAAAGGGCGGCGTGCTCGTGACGACAGCGGACGGACGGAGGACGGTGGCCGATATCGGGCAGGCCATTTCATTCGACAGGGTAAAAGCGCTGGAGGCCGCCGGAGAACGCGTGTTGTTCAACTGCGCCACCGGCCTCTTCGACCTCTCGAAACTGGTGCCGTGCCTCGATGAGATTGCCAGGCGCCTGCCCGTGCGCGTCTCGGACCAGGACAAGGATTCAGGCCGGTACAGCCAGGCCGAACAGTCCACCTGGGAGGTAGTCGGCCTCCTGGACGCGCCGCTGGGATTCGCGGTGGAGAAGGGCGAGCGCTTCATAGCCGCCAAACTGCTTGCCGAAACGGTGCTCGCCAGCGGTGCTGTCGTCGCCAGCGGTGCGCGCACCGCCAGCGGTACGGTCGCTCTATCCCTGCCCGGCGATGTCGCCGCGACCGCGGCCATGATGTCCGAGGGGCTCCATGGGGTGCTATCTGGCCCCTGCGGCTTCCGCGACGGCGCCTGGGAACCGGCATGAAAAAGCCCGGCAACCGCCATGCGCGGCTGCCGGACTGACTACCTGTCCGGGCAGAATTCAGGCCCTTGGGTCTATTCAGGCAACGCTATCGCAAGCACTTCTTCCATGCGTTCTACGGGATGGAAGATGATACCTTTCTTGACGTGTTCGGGAATCTCGTCAAGGTCCTTCTCGTTGGCCTTGGGGATGATGATTTCTCTGATCTTGTTGCGCTTGGCCGCCACGGTCTTCTCCCGCAAGCCGCCTATCGGCAGCACCTGGCCGGTGAGCGACAGTTCCCCGGTCATGGCGAGCCTGTCCTTTACCTGCTTGCCGAGCACCAGCGACATCAACGCCGTAGCCATAGTCACGCCCGCGCTCGGGCCGTCCTTGGGCTTCCGGTATGTGTAGGTGGATCTGGCGGTCCTCGAAGAACTTGGCCGGGATTTCGTAGGCCTCGGCCGCGTGATGGCGTACCCAGGTATAGGCGATGCCCGCCGACTCCTGCATCACGGCACCCATCTGGCCCGTCAGCTTGAAGCCTTCCTTGCCCGGATTGGCGACCGCTTCTATGATCAGCGTATCGCCGCCCATGTTTGTCCACGCGAGGCCCACGGTCATGCCCGGTAGCGTGGCCCGCTTGACCTCGTCCGAGTCGAAACGGGGCTGGCCCAGGTATTTCTCCAGCGACGGCTTGTCTATCTCGAATTTCTTAGGTTCCTCGCCATCGTCCATGGCCGTGACCACCTGCAGCGCAATCTTGCGATGGATTCTGTCCAGCAGTTTCTCGAAGTTGCGCACGCCGGCTTCCCGCGCGTAGCCCTCCGCTATCGCAGTCAGAGCGTCCCGCGTATATTTGACCCGGGCTCTCTTGAGGCCTGATTTCTCCAGGCTCTTGGGAATGAGGTAGCGTTTGGCAATCTCTAGTTTCTCAGAGTCCACATAGCCGGACAGCTGGATTATCTCCATGCGGTCGCGGAGCGGAGCGGGTATTGAATCGAGGGTATTCGCGGTAACGATGAAGAACACATTGGATACGTCGAACGGCAGGTCCAGGTAATGGTCGCGGAACGAGAAGTTCTGTTCCGGGTCGAGCACCTCGAGCAGCGCGCTGGACGGATCGCCCTGGTAGCTGGAGCCCATCTTGTCTATCTCGTCTATCATGAATACCGGGTCGCGGCTCTTGGTTATCTTGAGGCCCTGGATTATCTTGCCCGGTAGCGCGCCGACGTAAGTGCGGCGGTGGCCCTTTATCTCGGCCTCGTCGCGCATGCCGCCAACGGAGAACCTGAAGAACTGCTTGTCGAGCGCTCTCGCTATCGACTTGCCCACGCTCGTCTTGCCGACGCCGGGAGGCCCGACGAGGCACAGGATTGAACCTTTGGCATCACGTTTTAGCTTGCGCACCGCCAGGTACTCGACGATGCGGTCCTTGACGTCCTTGAGCCCGTAGTGGTCGTTTTCGAGTATGGCCTGGGCGGCCTTCAGATCGAAGTCCTTGCCGGTCTCGGCCTTCCACGGCAGGTTACTGACAAGATCCAGCCAGTTGCGGGTAACGATGAACTCGCTTGAATTCGGGTCCATGAGACCGAACTTCTCCAGTTCCTGTTCTACCAGCTCCTTGACTTCGCCCTTGAACGCGAACGATTCCAGTTTCTCCTTGAAACGCTGATGGTCGGAACTCTTGGCGTCGCCGGGGAGCCCCAGTTCCTGCTTGATGGCCTTGAGCTCCTCGCGCAGGAAATAGTCACGCTGGCTCTTCTCCACCTTTTCGTTTATCTCGTGCTGGATACGCTTCTGTATCTTGAGCAGTTCCTGCTCCCGCTTGATCGACATGAGCACGCGTTCCATACGCTCGCGGATGTCGAACATCTCGAGTATCTTCTGCTGTTCGTCCTTGTCGATGTTGAGAATGCTCGCGATGAAGTCGGCGATCTTGCCTGGATGATCTATGTTGATCATATTGAGGCGCATTTCCTCGGAGAACAGCGGATTGTTTTCAGAAACCTGCTTCATCTCCGACAGCAGCGCCCGCGTCAGCGCCTTTATCTCGTCAGGGCCCTCGCCGATATCATCGATGTACTCCACCGCCGCGATTATAGGCTGTTCCTTTGACAGGGCCTTCTTTATCCTGAAGAGCTTGAGCGTGGAGATGAAGATGTTCACCGAGCCGTCAGGCAGATTGATGCGTTTGACTATCTTGGCCACGGTACCGACCTCGTGGAGGTCGCTGGCCTTTGGCTTTTCCGTGTCATCGCGTACCAGCACGAGGCCGACCATGGCGTCGGTCTGCATCGCCTCGTCTACCGTTTGAATATCATCCTGGCTGCCAAGCATCAAGGGCGTAAAGATGCCGGGGAATATGGGTTTTCCGTTCAAGGGAATGATGGGGATCTTATTGGGGAGGATCATGTCGATAGGTACAATCTCAGTATTAGCCATGTCCGCGGTCCTTTCGCTTGGTTTTGGTTAAAAATAATGAGTTTTTGACCTGTTTGGCAAGGATTTTGGGTCTATTATTGAGCGCTTTAACAGCAGAAGAAGGGTTTTGTCGGAAAATTGACTGAAAGGAGTCTCAGAGCACCGTAGACGCCGCCCGGCGGAGTCTGGCTCCGTCCAGCGACATGCCGGGCACCTGGATTGCCTGCTCCGCGACGCGGTTTCCAAGGCGAAGGCAGCGAGCCAGAGGCGCTCCGGCAAAGGCCGCCGACAGGAAGCCCGCCGCGAACGAGTCGCCGGCTCCGGTCGTATCGGTAGCCCGTATAGGCCTGACCGCGCTCTCCAGCACCGAGCCGTCACTGACGCAGACCGCTCCCGTTTCAGCCCGTTTAACGACGACGATGCCCGGAGCCGCCGCCGAGAATTTCTGCAACGCCTCGTCTACGCCCGCCTCGGCGAGCGCTATAAACTCGTCCTCGTTCATGAAGGTCCACGAGCATGACTCGCGTATGAGCCTCAAGAAGAAACCTCGGTGTTTCGTGGCAATGCGGAAGCCGGCCACGTCCAGCGCGATGCGCATGCCAGCGGCCTCCGCGCGCGACACGAGCGCCTGCACGGTATCAGGGTTGGCCGCGAGGAATCCGTCGATATAGAGCGTCGCGTCTGACGAAAAGAACGCGTCGGGAATAGCGCCGGCATCCAATTGCGACGCCGCTCCCGGAGCCACGACTATGGTCCGTTCACCCTCGGGCGTTATCAAGACGCAGAAAATGCCCGTGGACTCGCCCTTTTCCTGCAAGAATGATTCGACGCCGGCCGCCTTGAGGTCGGCCTTGAACTGGTCCCCGACCTCATCCTTGCCGATGACGCCCGCAAACGATGAAGGAAATCCCAGCGATGAGAACACCCTCGCCGTGTTTGTAGCCCCGCCCCCCGCCCCTCGGGACGCGCCGGGTAACGCGGCCAGTATGGGCGCAAGCGCCGACCGTTCCGCATGGGTTGTCGACCCGCCATGAAAGCCGAATCTGGACGCGAAGTCCGTTTCGACGAAGGCGACGATATCGAAAAGCGCATTACCGACGCAGGCTAACTTCATCGAATCTCCTCATGCACCATCTCACGATTCTATCATGATCCCCAAAAGACCGCCATGCATAGTGATGCCTCTTTCGCCTTGACCCGAACTCCTCCTCCATGCTATCGTCCTGCCTACTGGGGCGCTTGGCTCAGCTGGTCAGAGCGCCTGGTTTACACCCAGGATGTCGCAGGTTCAAATCCTGCAGCGCCCATACGAAAAGTCCTGTCCGCTACCGCGGACAGGACTTTTCGTATATAGGGGCGATAGAGGATTTGAACCATGCGACGCGAGCAGTGCGCGGCGGTGCAGGGTTGAGAGCGTCGGTACACCGACGCTCGAGGGAGTATCCCCCTGTATTACAAACAGAGAGTCGCAAGCGATAGCGCAGCGCGAGGCGCATGGATGCGCCGAGAGACGACGAGGCGGGCTTCCGGTCGCGCGCACGATGCGCGC
>CAZNCK010000077.1:0-1176 GCA_964571545.1 uncultured Treponemataceae bacterium
AAAACGGCTACCGATCATTGCTGAACGGTAGCCGTCTTATTGGAGGTGGCGGGAGTCGAACCCGCGTCCTGCCACGCGGAAGGGAGGCTTCTACAGGTTTAGGCGGCCATTCAAGTTGTCGGGGGGCGGGCGGCGGGCCGTCGCGCTTTCGCCTCCGTATCCCGCTTTATTTCCCCCCCGTCCCGCGGGCGAGGCGGGGGGTAAGCCCTGGTCGGGTTGCAGACCGTACGCGGCGCTCAGAGCGGGGCACCGCGGAGTCCGTCGCTATCGGCGCTTACGCGGCGAGAGCGAGGTTGCCGTTGTTGTTGGCAATTGAAAGTTTTGCCGAGAGTAGGAGGTCGGCACTCCACCTGCGACCTGCCAAGCGGACCGTGACAGTCGAAACCGGGGCACCCCCGATACCTACAAGATATCGCCCTGACCGGCGAGGGTCAAGGCTTTGCGGGGCGCTCCGAGCGTTCTATAACGCAGCCGCCGAGGACAAAGCCCTCCGCGTCGTAGAATACCGCTGACTGGCCCGGCGCGGCTGCCCGTTGCGGCTCGTCGAATACCATGCGGGCGTTTCCGCCTTCAATGCTTACGAGCGCCTTTGCCGGTTTGTGGTTTTGCCGTATGCGTATATACGATTCAAACGGCACCCCTCGCAGAGTCTGGTCGTGGAGTATCGCGTCGCAGCCTTCTATTACTGCGCAAAACAGTGATTCATCGCGGGATACTATCACTCGATTTCGGCCCGCATCCAGAGCCGCTACGTAGAGCGGTTCCGGTCCCGCGGAGATACCGAGGCCCCTGCGCTGGCCTATCGTGTAGTTGACTATGCCGCGGTGCCTGCCCAGTACTGTTCCGGATTCATCGACGATGTCACCGGGTTCCTGTTCGCCGAAGAGCGCGCCGTAACCGCCCGAGACAAAATCCTGGCTTTCGGCCTTTTCTGCGGCCGCAAGCCCCAGCCGCCTCGCTTCCGCGCGGACTTCGGCTTTGGAGAGGCTACCGAGCGGAAAGACGACTCCAGCAAGTATTTCGGGCGTAAGCCGATGGATGAAGTAGGTCTGGTCCTTGGATTCTTCCCTGGCTCGTCTGAGGGTAAGAACGCCATGGCGTTCTTCGATTCTAGCAAAATGGCCTGTGGCAAACAGATCGAATTTGGCCCCTGCTTCCTTAGCCCTGCCGATAAGG
>CAZNCK010000077.1:1186-4390 GCA_964571545.1 uncultured Treponemataceae bacterium
TGCCTGTTCGAGGAGGAAACCGAATTTCATCTCCTGGTTGCAGCGGACGCAGGGATTCGGAGTCCTGCCCGAGGTATATTCGCGCCTGAAGTAATCCAGTATGCGGTTCTCGTATTCAGTAGAGAGATCGAGCGCGAGATATGGAACGCCAAGGGATGCGCACAGCGATTCGGACGCGGCAACGTCTTCTTCTTCGCCGGGGCCGTAGCATGCGTCACTGACAGCCGCGCCTCCCAGTGGTACTGCGCCAGGCCGCCATATTTTCATCGTTAGTCCGAATACATCCGCTCCGGCTTCAGCCAATAACGCGAGTGCCGTGGATGAGTCAACGCCGCCGGAGAGTCCCACGGCTATGCGCTTGCCTTTGTAGGCTCGTAGATCAATGCTGTTCATTGACGCCATCGTATACTGACGGAGGCGCAATTTTCAAGGATTCTCAAAGATACCCTGGAAGTAACGTTCTTCTTTGATGGGGTGTTGTGCTATAGTGTTGATTGTAAACACTAATACAAATCGGAGCAGGCCTCATGAAATATAAGGGACTCGCAGTGCTTGTATGCGTCGTTCTGGGCAGTATCCCTCTCGTTGGAGTAGAAGCGCAGGCTACCGCGGCCTCGGTAAAGGCATTTCCTGATTATCTTTCAGTGCGTTCGGAATTCCTCTCCGCGGTCATCACCGCGGCGCCTTCCAACGCGTTGAACTTCAAGACGGCCTACCGCGATAGCCCCGCGGGGCGCATACGCATCTCAGTCGAGCGAGAGGGGCCTTCGTTCTATGTACTGTTTCAGCGTGAACAGAATGGGAGCTATCCGGTCGGATCACGGGGCAACATCGTAATAAAACGCGATGCCGTAAAAGGATATATCACACGGGTCGTCTGGTTCCTCAGCGACGACGGCAAGAGTTTTCTGAGCCTTACTCCAAACAATGAGCGGACCGTCGTCGATTATGTCGTTGCCGGTTCAGTTTCACGCGGCGGCTATTCCGTAGCTCGCCTCATCTACTATTTCATCACTAATACGTTTGGTTATCTGTATGACGCGACTCGATCCGGCATCGACTGGTCTCCTATCATAGGCTCGCCGGGGCCATCCGCGGCCGCCGCTTTAGCCGCTGAATTTATCTCCGGGCATCTCTCGGGCGTGTCGGATGAGCTGGTAAAAACAGCCGGCGATTTCAGCGTTATCGGTCGCTACCTCGAAGCAGCCGGAAAGACCGGGGCCATACCTGAAGAACTTACATCGACTCCATACCTCAAGGCCGCATCGTTCTCCAATCCGCTCGATCCGTCTTTTATTCCCATCCAGGCATGGAGCGAAACCCACGGTTTGCCTATCGAATCGGCCGCCCTTTCTATGCTCGCGGGTATCGAGGCTGAATCCGCGTACATCGCTCTCCTAAGCGGAGCCGGTTCCCAGCCCTCCATCAAGTTGGCAGTCGTACCGTACATCGAGGTTTCGGGAGCCTACGCGTTCGCCGCCATCGATGCGATGACGCGTCAGCCTGTCGACTTTAGGGCATTGATTGCAGCCATGCCCGGCGCTAACATCCGTCTTTTTCGCGTGCCCTTGCCTCCGGTTCGGTAGCGCTACTTGTCCTCCCGCGAAGTCGGAGTTATGATCGCCCGATAGAAAGGCGGCATATGGGCGATTTATTTGTTGGTTTTACCTCCATTGTTTGGCAGGATCTGGTCATGTACGTCGTGGGCGCGATCCTCATCTGGCTTGCGATAAAAAAAGAGTACGAGCCGATGTTGCTCCTCCCGATAGGTTTTGGCGCTATACTCGTCAACCTTCCCCTCTCTGTGGTCTGGGAGCATGAAGGTAGCGCGGGATTCCTGAAGGTATTGTACGACGGCGGCATCGCGAACGAGTTGTTTCCGATACTGATTTTCATAGCGGTCGGAGCCATGATCGATTTCGGTCCCTTGTTCAAGAACCCCTTCATGATTTTCTTCGGAGCGGCGGCCCAGTTCGGCATATTCGCGACGATGATTATCGCGACCTTGCTGGGTTTCGACCTTAAGCAGGCGGCGAGTATCGGCATCATCGGCGCGGCCGACGGTCCGACCGCTATTTATGTGGCCAACAAGTTCGCCAAGGACCTACTGGGGCCCATATCGGTGGCGGCTTACTCGTACATGGCTCTCGTACCGCTGATCCAGCCCCCGGTGATAAAGCTCCTCACCTCGAAGAAGGAACGCCGCATTCACATGGTCTACCATGAATCGGGCGTGCCCAAGTGGCTCAAGATATCCTTCCCCATAGTGGTCACGATGATTTCCGGCTTCGTGGCTCCTATATCGGTGCCGCTCGTAGGCTCCCTGATGTTCGGCAACCTTATCCGCGAATCCGGCGTGCTCGAGCGTCTGTCGCAGACGGCGCAGAATGAGTTGGCCTACCTGATAACCCTGCTCCTGGGCATCACAATAGGTTCGAGCATGAGGGCCGACAAGTTCCTGAACGTCAATACCCTGATGATCCTGGGCATGGGCCTCGTCGCCTTCGTGTTCGACACGGCCGGCGGGGTGCTGTTCGCCAAGATGATCAACCTGTTCCTTCCCCATGACAAGAAGATCAATCCGATGATAGGCGCCTGCGGTATATCGGCGTTTCCAATGTCGGGTCGCGTGATCCAGAAGATGGCCGCCGAGGAAGAGAAGGGCAACATCATCCTCATGCACGCCATAGGCTCAAATGTGTCAGGGCAGCTGGGCTCGATCATAGCCGGCGGCATGGTGCTGGCGCTCGTCCCGTTGCTGGTCGGCTAGGCCAAAGGAGTATTCGATGGATTCACTTATGTACAACCTCAAGAACGCATCCACAACGGTACAGGCCCTGGCCGTCACCGCCGGCGGGCTCATCGGCGTTTTCGCCACCCTGGCGGCATTTTTTCTGATCATCTGGCTGTCAGTCAAATTAGGCGGCAAGAAGGCTTAATTTCCCGTTACCAAACTGAAACGTAGAAAGCCCCTCGTCGGCTGACGAGGGGCTTTCTATTGCCGGATCTAAATAGAACCGAAAACGGCTCAGCCCGCCTTGACGGCGCGAGCTAATTCCCGGCCGCGTTCGCGGAGGACGGCTAGCGTTGTTTCGTCAGCCGCGCCGGCCCATTCTATAGGTTCGATATGCGTCCACTTGAGGGGCGCGACCTTCTCATCGTATTCCTTCTTGGCTCCGCCGACCCAGCCCCATGAACCGATGC
>CAZNCK010000077.1:4400-14421 GCA_964571545.1 uncultured Treponemataceae bacterium
GGTTCCAGACGTGCTTGCGCTCGAACACGTCCAGGACGTAGGCCATGGGCGGGAACATCTTGTATTCGTAGGTCGGCATCGCGATGACTATACCGGCGCTCTTGAAGGCGTCCGCGAGTACAAATGAAACATCTTCATCGGGAACGCGGTGTATGGAGAACGGCACACGCTCGTCCTCGATGCCCTTTAGGAGGGCTTCCAGCGCGGTTCTGGTGTTGCCGTACATGGAACCCCAGACTACGCAGATTTCCTTTTCCTGAGGGCCTTCCATGTACCCTGCGTACTTGGTGTACCGGTCGATTATTACCTGGGGCTTCTCGCGCCAGATGATGCCGTGGCTCGGAGCGACAACCTTGATGCCCAGCGGCGCAACCTTCTGGATGGCCTTCTTAACGAAAGTGCTGAAGCTGCCGACGATGTTGGCATAGTAGCGAAGGCTTTCACCCTGGAAGAACGCATGCTCTTCGGCGTAATACTCGTCGTCGAACACGCGCTTGCCTAGCTTACCGTAGCTACCGAACGCGTCGCACGAGAACAAGGTGCCGGTCTCAGGCTCGAAGGTCATCATCGCCTCGGGCCAATGCACGTTGGGCGTCTCTTCGAATCGAAGCGTAACGCCGCCCAGGTCCAGCGTGTCTCCTGATTTGACGGCTTTCAGCCCGTCGGTGATTTTATAGAAGCTCTTGACCAGTTCCACTCCCTTGGCCGTGGCTATGATCTCGACGCAGGGATTCTGGGCCTTGAACTCTGCAAGCCAGCCGGTATGGTCCGGTTCGAGATGGTTGAGTATGAGGTAGTCTATTGAAGTTACTTCGAGCCCCACATCGGCCAGCTGCGCCTTGAGGTTGGCCGCGGCGCCGCACCAATCGCGAACAAGGTCGATCAGGGCAATTTTCTCGCCCTTTACGAGGTATGAATTCAATGATACCCCGTTCGGTATCGGCCAGATGCCCTCGAAGCGATCGTCTGAATCGACGTCGGCATGCAAGGCCCATATACGATCGCTTATCTTGGCGGCTTTCATCTAGGTGTGGCTCCTTGTAATGGTACTAGGGCGCGCCTCCGCGGCCGCGCCCCTAACTATACCCGATACTAGGCCAAAATGCCCGAATAACACAAGTAAAAAAACCAGAACTACATAGGATATGAACACCTATTCACTGAGTAATGCGAACGAAGAGGATAAGAGAATAAGAGACAGGAAAGAGCGCACAAAATTAAAAAAAATCTCTTTCTGACCTCTTATCCTCTTATTCTCTTTGTAGTCCTACTATATCCGTGGTTGTCGGCTCGGCTAAAAGGCGCCGGAGCCGAGGGTCAGGGTGACGGACAGGCTCATTGCCTGGCCGTCGTTCAGGACGACGTATTCGCCGTTGTCGAAGCCTAGGGCGAACGACGCGGAGGCGGACAGCGACAGCCCGTCGAAGAACGCGTAGGACAGACTAGGCTTGATAAAGCCTGAGAAGTCCGACAGGTTGCCCATGGCGAATACGGAGAACGACAGGTCGTCCACCAGCAGTTCGCTCTTGGAGAATGTGGCCGCGGCGTAGTGCTGGCCCGAGCCGTAGATGAGGCCCTTGAGGAATCGTGAGAACATCTCGTCAGCATCTTGGCCGGATGCGGCCAACGCTATCTTGATGGCGGTTTCACTGGCAGTAGCCTCATCGATACGCTCTTCGCGGTCGGCATTGGAGTAGCCTTCGCCGTCGTACAGATACTGGCCCATTACGGTTATGTTGGCGTCTGAATTCGTGTAGCGGAATCCGGTCGTTCCCTGGAAGAAGATAGACTCGTCATCGGTCTCGGTTGAGACGAAGCCGGGTAACATGGACGATACCGAGGTTACCCATTCCTTTTCCGAGCCGCGGGATACCGTCGCCTCGCCGAAGACGCTGAACTGGCCCACCGAGCCCGATGCTGTCAGCATGCCGCGTATCGGGTCATCCTTCTGGTAGTAGCCGCCGACTCCAAGTTCCCAGCCGCCGAACACGAACTCGGCCTTGGCCGCCACGGCGGTGTCTTCAGGCTTCATCGTCGCCGAGTCGAACACGGTGTAGGCCCAGAGGTTGTGCTGGGTACCGGGGATAGGGTAGAGCGCTCGAAGTGCCACGGGGCCTTCAAGCTGGGCCGTGGGGTCGGTAGGGTCTATCTCCTGAAGGTTCAGGATGTTGGCCGGCGAGAAAAAGTAGCCCACGCCCCAGTTGACCGTCTGCTTGCCGAAGCGGAAGTACAGGGAGTCGTTCCACGAGAAGTCGGAGAACAGCTCGAAGACTTCGATGTTCGGCAGGCTCACTGTATCACCTGTCGCGACCCCATCTGAATCAATCACGCTGGTCGAGGTGGTGAACGGCCAGGAGGTCTTCAGGGAGCCGTAGAAGCGGCTCTCCTCGGTCGGTCTGGCGTCAAAGAAAAGAAGTGCGGACAGGGACGGCGTAAGGCCATAGTCGTTGGTGGCGGTAATGTCGAAGTCGCCTTCCCACGGGTCGTTCCAGGTCCAGGAGGAGGCCGCGCTGCCGGAGAAGCGGCCCCCGATACGGACTGACTCTGAGACGAGCAGGCTCTTTACGGCCGAGCCGGCTTCGGACTCGGTCACCGTATCTACCATGTCTTCGGAGCCGAACATGGCGTCTTCATCGATACTGAAGGCGTCCTGGGCCATGGCCGGCGCCGAGAGTCCGAGCGCCATGAACGCCGCCGCAAGCACTGCCCTGCGGCCAGCGATAGTGCTGGAGGACTTCTTCATTTGTTCACCTGCTCGAGGAAGGCCTTGGTGAAGACCTTGTCCGGCAGAATAGCAAGCGATTGTTCGGTCAGGGTCAACTGGCTGCGCTCTCCGAGATTGAGTTCGTCGATGATTAGAATCTGCGACGGCATGAGGCGGCCTTCAAGCTCGACGTACTTGGGAAACAGCATTGTCCTCATGAGGCGGCCCGAGACGCTATAGTCCTCCTGCTTGAGGAGCATCGTCTTGTCCTTGCGTATGTACAGAACGCTGCGATCATACGAGACCTCGTTGGTTCTGGCCTTGAGGTCGATGATCCAGACGGCGATTTTGCCTACCGTTCCCTCTTTTGAGCCTACGACCTCGTAGTCGTCCAGTATGCTCTTGCGGGTCAGGTCGGAATTCTTGGCCTCGGAGTTCTGAATATTTTCCTTGATGGAAGAGAACGAGAACTTGCGGCTGGTCGGGTCGTAGAACCAGACATTGTCATCCTCCCGCAGGTAGCCCTGACCCTTGTTCACTTCGGGCAGGACGACGAGCATGGCAAACTGTTTCTTGGCGTCGCGGCGGAACATGCGGACCTGACTGACGGTATCCTTTTCCCCTGGTTTCTGGGAAACGATAGTATAGACGGCGGCGAAGTCCTTGCCGGTGAAGTCGCTCTGAGCATCGAGCGTCGAGAGTATCTTTGGCAGGTCTTGAGCGAACGCCGCCGATCCGGCGGCCGCAATCGCCAGTATCGTTGCGGCAATTAATCTTTTCATCGTGATTACCTTTCTTATTTCTGCGTCCGCAAGGCTTCAGCCGGCGTGAGCTTGGCCGCCTTGCCCGCGGGGCTCGAGACCGCTACGAGGGTCAGGAGCGCTATGATGATGACGTTGCCGACCGCCTTGAGCGGGGGCAGGTAGAACGACATGTGTCCGTTCTTCATGATGAGGAACGCGGGACTGTCCATCCCGAAATTGATCATTGAAATGCCAAGCATCACTATCAGGGCCAGGATGATGCCGGCGATTGCTCCTCCGAGCGCCAGGAATACTGCCTCGTACAGGAACATAGAGCGTACGCCGCCCCGTTGCACGCCCAGGGCCCGCATCGTGCCTATCTCGCCTATACGTTCGAACATCACCATGCTGAAGGTGTTAGTGATGCCGACCATGATTATGACGAACAGCACGACGAGTATGATTGCCGCCGTGGTATCCAGAGCCGCCACGATCTGCTTTATCTGCGAGAGCATCTCGTTGATGGTAAAGAGCCGATACTTGACGCCTTCCCACGATTCTTTATTCTGCTTACGAAGGAGGGCCTGGAACGGTGTTTCCGCGCCGGTTTCGTCCTTGACGCCGCGCTCAAACAGTTGCACGCCGGACTCGTTTAGCCGGGCGTATATTTCACTGGCTGAAACCTCTGTATTCTTGAGGCCGTCGAGCATGATGCCCATGGTCTGATACTCGTCGGGCGCAAGGCCGAGCAGCTCGTTGACGTACGACAGGTTTGCGTACGACATCATCTGGCCGAATATTCCCGCGTCGAAACTGATGCCGGCTAAAGTGAATTCGCCGACGTTGTTCTGACCGTTAACTGTCTGCATCTGCACCAGGATAGTGTCGCCCACATCGGCGTTCAGTTTGGCGGCTATCTTCTCCGAAAGTATCAACGCCGTCTCGTCCGCCATCGCGTCCCAGGAACCGTCCTTGAGGAGCAGGCGTTCCCGGAGGAAGGTTTCCTTATCCAGTTGGGCGCCGTCGACGTTGGTACGTATTTTCTTGCCCTCGAAGATGAGGGTGCCGGAGAAGGCCGAGCGCCGCGTTATGTACTTGGTCGGCGCTCCCGATGCCTCGACGGCCGCGGTGAGCGACGAGTCGTTCCTTATGACCGACATGTCCTTGTCGTTGGGGCCTTTTTCGGTACCGCTGATGAAAATATGACCGGCCATGAGGTTGGAGAAATTCTCCGACACGTTGGAGGAGAACGCGCCGGCAAAGCCATTGATCAGTGTAACGATCATCACGCCGAACGCGATGGCGCTGCCGAGCAGTATCGTACGCTTTTTCTGCCTGCTCAGGTTTCTGAAGGCTATGTTAGCTATAGTGTTCACGATTCTTCCCTTACGATTGCATGGCCCTGACGGGCTGGATGCGGAGCGCTACGCTGACCGGGTAGATGCTGGCCACGAGGCCTACCACAATGATGACAAAGAGCGACCCCAAGAGCGCTACAGGATTGATGACCGCGCGCAATACCTTGCCTCCAAACAGTATCTCGAGGAACTGATTGGAGGCCTCGATGCCGATGGCGTTGATTATTGCCGCCGCTATGAAGGCCAGAATGATACCGGCGAAGCCGAATACGACCGACAGCGTCACCGTCTCGGCCGCGAACAGCTTCCTGACGAAACCCCTGCCGCCGCCGAGGGCACGCATGGTACCGATTTCACCCGTCCTCTCAATGATAGAGACGACCAGGGTGTTCATGATGATGATAATGGCCACGATAGCCAGTATGACGATGGCTACCGTAAAGACTATTCGCAACACGTCAACGGACTGCGCGTACGGGCCCGCGGCCTTCTGCCAGTCGCCGGCCGCGAGCGACAGGCCTTCCTTGGCAAACCACGCGTTGAGCCCAGCCACGACGGTCTTGGTCTGGGCCGGGTCGTTAAGTCTGAGCAGTATCGAGTGCCAGGCGCCCGAGTCAGCGGTGTTGAGCCGTTCGCGGGCGCTGGTGTCGCCGAGCAAGGACCCGATGCTTGCCTCGGTCAGCGCGGCTCCGGTCGGGGTCGCGGCGCCGGAGTCAATCGAACCGAAGGCGTCCTCGCCGAACAGGGAGTCAAGGTCGTCTATGGCAAGCATTGCCGTCTGGGTATCGGTCAGCTCGATGTTCTCCGTGGCGCCTACCGTCATGCCGGCCAACACGCGCAGGGTATCTATATCGAGATAGGTCAACTGCTCGGGGCCCGCTCCTTCAGAAACGCGTTTGAACGTGCCGACAATCTTTGCGCTCCTGAGCCTGATGCCGGAGCCGCCCATGCCCTGTATGAGCACTTCGTCGCCTACCTTGAGGTCTCTCTTAAGGTATGTACCGAGCTTTTCAAGCCTGTCCGACGCGATCATCAGGCCCATTTCACCTGGTTCTATAAACTTTCCGTCTACAATTTCTATTGTTTCAAATAATTTCCAGTAATTGGCGGCATCGACGCCGAAGAGCATCATGACAGCGTCCATCATGTTATCTTCGTCGTCCTCGTCATCGTTTCCGCCGCCTCCGTGCGCGCCGGGGCCTCCCTGGAAGTCTATTCCGGCTTCGGTCGTGGCGATGCCAAAACCCGTTGCCATGCCGGACGAGGCTTTTACGCCAGGTAGCGACGAGGCGTAGGCCAGTACCTTCTCGTACTCCGGTATAATGGGCGTCTCTTCCATACCGCCCACCGATTGCACGCCGAAGAGTGATACGGGGCCGTCGGCTATACCGGTGATGATGACGTCACCCGTGTAGTTCTGGGTGAACGACGTTTGGATGCCCCGCTTGGAGGCGTCGAGGAACGAGTTGCCGAGCACCATGATGAGCATGCCCAGTGCCAACAACATACCTACAATCAGGCTCTTGGCCTTGTGTTCTATAAGGTTGCGAAGCGCCATGCGCAGCGTTACGGGCATGTTACGCTCCAGCTCCTGCGCACGCGGCCGCGACGATTTCTTCCCTGCGGCGGTTCTCTGTAACGAGGCCGTCGCGCAAGCGGATAATATGATCGGCGGTATCGACGATGCGCGCGTCATGCGTGCTGAAGATGAAGGTCGTCTCCAGTTCCCGGTTTATCTTCTTCATGAGATCCAGGATCTGTTCGCCGGTGGCGCTGTCCAGGTTGGCCGTCGGTTCGTCGGCCAACACTATCTGAGGCCTGGTGACCAGCGCGCGAGCGATAGCGACGCGCTGGCGCTGTCCGCCGGAAAGCTCGTTGGGCTTGTGCTTGCGCCAGTCGGAAAGCCCCACTTCCTCGATCAGATGATCGATCCATTCCTTCTTTTCGTCCTTGCCAACGCGCGTCTTGCCGAGCAGCAGGGGGAATTCTATGTTTTCCCATACATTGAGCACGGGGATGAGGTTGAATGACTGGAATATGAAGCCCAGCGTCTCGTGCCTGAGCCTGGTCAGTTCGGCATCCTTGAGTTTTGAAGTAGGCTTGCCGTCTAGGAAAACCTCGCCCTCAGTTGGCTGATCAACGAGTCCTATCATATTGAGGATAGTCGTCTTGCCCGAGCCTGATGGTCCCGCTATCGAGATGAAGTCTCCCTTTTCAATGCAGAAGGACACGCCTTTTACGGCCTCTACCTGTACTTTGCCAAGCGGATAGATTTTCCTTACGTTCTGCAGCTCTACGATGCCCATGATTGCTCCTTGAGTACTTTTCGCGCGCCAGTAATCCGCCGCGAAGCCGGATTATGGCGCCGGAATTGTACCGCGATCTTGCCCGATGGTCTCGGGACACGCAGTATGGTTATTAAAATACGTATAGAGGGCAGCGTCGATCAAGGGGGAAATATATTATTGAATCGTAAGAAACCGCTCCATCCGCGAAAGAAGCTACCGAAGACGAGTGGGGGAGGTGAGTACGAAGAGTAAAAAAGAAAAGACAGGAAATTTGAACAAAGAGGATAAGAGTAAAAGAGGCAGGAAAGAGAAACAAAGAAGGGCTAGAATTAAATTTCTATCCCTCGTACTTCCTTCCGTTCCTCTTGCGTTCACTCTTATTCTCTTATCCTCTTCGTTGTCCTAGTCCATTCTCGCCTTCTTCTCTCATCTTCTCTGTGGCTTTGTGTAAAAAATCTTTTTTAACCAAGCCGGGTTCAGGGATTTTCGTGGGCGGCGATGGCTTCCTGGACGACCAGGCCTAGGCGGCGCACGCCTTCCTCTATCTGTTCGGGGGTGGGATAGGAGAAATTCATGCGCAGGCTGTTGTGTTCGGGGTTGTCGAAGTAGAATCCTGCGCCGGCTACGAAGGCTACCTTCTTCTCGATGGCCTTGAGCAGAAGCTTCTCCGTATCTATAAACGCGGGCAGGGTAACCCAGAGGAAGAGGCCGCCTTCTGGTTTAGTCCAGCGGATATCGTCCCTCTTGGGCATATAGCGCTCTAACGCCTCGACCATCATTGTGCGCTTGGCGCGGTACTTTGCCCTCGTCGCCGCGATGACGCCGTCGAGTTTGCCGGTGCGCATATATTCAGCAAGCCACATCTGGGTGAACACGTTGGTGCAGAGATCCATGGACTGTTTTGCAACGACGAACTTGGCTATCAGGCTAGGATCGGCCATGATCCAGCCCATGCGGGTGCCAGGCGCCAGGATCTTGGAGAAGGTCTTGAGGTTGATGACCAGGCCCTTGTTAGCGCCTTTCTGATCCAGCTCATATATAGAAGGTATCGACGCGCCCATGAAGCGGATTTCGCGGTAAGGCGAATCTTCCAGGATGGGCAGGCCCGTCTTGGAAGAAAAGTCCAGCAGAGCCTTGCGCTTCTCCAGGCTCCAGCAGAAGCCGGAGGGGTTCTGGAAGTCTGGGATCACGTAGATATACTTGATTTTCTTGCCCGAGGCGAGCGCCTGGGCGTAGCTGCTCTCCAGGATGTCCATGTCGAATCCGTCCTGGGCGGCGGTGAACGGAATGCCCAGCACCTTGGCGGAGTAGGACTGGATGGCCTGCAGAGCGCCGAGGTAGGTAGGGCGGCCGGCTATGACATAGTCGCCGGGATTCAGGAATATCTTGGCCACTATGTCGAGAGCCTGCTGGCTGGCCGACACGATGAGGAGATTTTCCTTCTTGATTGAGACGTCTTGCTTCGCTTCGAATTTGATCAGCTCTTCACGCAGGCCATCATCACCCTCCGTGGTGCCGTATTGCAGGGCCTTGGTACCCTGAGTATCGAACACCACATTGGCGGCGGCGCGCAGGTCCTCCACGGGAAAGACGTCGGGGGCTGGCAGCCCGCCCGCGAACGATATGATGTCCGGCTTCTGCGTCAGCTTCAGAAGTTCACGGATGGTGCTCGCTTTCATATTGTTTGCGTTGTCGGAATAGAACATGCTGAAGTCGGCCATGGTAACTCTCCTTGGGGCATTGTCGATACGCACACATAGTATATTGAATTTCGACCGCGGTAAATAGCATTTTTCAAAACGTCATTTTTAATATTGAAACAACATTGCCTGCCTTTGGCCATTGCCTCGATAGTGTATTGATGAATAGTAACAACATCAAGTCGTATTGCGCCAAGACGCGCTTTCCGGGTACTCTTGGGCGCACCATCCCGATCGTTCCGAGGAAAACCATGGCTTTGAATTGCGGTATCGTCGGACTGCCCAATGTCGGCAAGTCCACCATATTTTCTGCCCTCTCCAGCGCCAAGGCCGAGGCGGCCAACTATCCGTTTTGCACCATCGAGCCTAACACCGGCATCGTTCCCGTACCCGATCCCCGGCTTGACCGGCTCGTAGAGTTGTTTCAGCCGGAGCGTAGGATACCGGCGGTCGTGGAGTTTGTAGACATCGCGGGCCTCGTAGCCGGCGCGTCCAAGGGCGAAGGCCTGGGCAACAAGTTCCTGGCCAACATCCGGGAAACCGGCATCATAGCCCAGGTGGTTCGCTGTTTCGACGACCCCGACATAGTCCATGTAGCTAATAAGGTAGATCCCATCAATGACATCGATGTCATTGCCACTGAACTGGCCCTGGCCGACCTGGATACCGTGGACAAACGCATGGAAAAAGCCGTTAAATCCTTCCGCCAGCTCGGAGGCGACCAGAAAAAAGCGGCCGAACACGAAGTGAACGCTATCAACAAAATCAGGCCCGCCCTCCAGGAAGGCAAGCCGGCGCGTTCCGTAGTCCTGAACGACGAGGAAATGGCCGAGGCCAGAAACTGGTTCCTCCTGACGATGAAGCAGCAGGTCTATGTCTGCAACACCGACGAAGACGGCGTTCGAAACGGCAACAAACATATCGATGCCGTCCGCGCGCGCGCCGCGGCCGAGGGCTCCGAGGCCGTCGTCATTTGCGGCAAGTTTGAGGCTGAACTGGCCGAGATGGAGAACGAAGCGGACAAGTTGGAATTCCTGGGCGAACTCGGGCTCAAAGAATCGGGCCTAGCGGCCCTCATCCACGCGGTCTACCGCCTGCTGGGCCTCCGCACCTTCTTCACATCCGGCAAGGACGAGTGCCGCGCGTGGACTATCCACGCCGGCGACAAGGCCCCCCAGGCCGCCGGAGTCATCCATACCGACTTTGAAAAAGGCTTCATCAAGGCCGA
>CAZNCK010000077.1:14431-17507 GCA_964571545.1 uncultured Treponemataceae bacterium
CCCTCAAATCCGCCGGCAAGATCCGCATGGAAGGCAAAGAGTACGTAGTGCAGGACGGCGATGTGATGTTCTTTAAATTTAACGTGTAGCAGGAAAAGCAGCCGTCACGCTCCTTGCCGTCGCCGTCCTGGGCGCGCCAGGGATGGCGCGTTCCTGTCAAGCTACGCGGACGTTCACGTCCGCGACGTCATGGATGACGAGATGGGGATGTGATGTTCTTTAAATTTAATGTTTAGGAAGTAGCAATCAACTGTAACGGGGAGTTTCATCCCCATCTTGAGCGCGCACGGATGCGCGCTTCAACAGTACCCCGTCCGCTTCACCGGACGGGGACGTCATGGACGACGAGATGGCGACGTGATGTTTTTCAAATTCAACGTATAGTTGCTAGACGGTGGTCGCTTTTTTTGCAAACGCGGCCGCGCCTTCCAGTTCGAGGGCGTTTGGATGCCCTAAATTGAACAGTGCGAAGCGCCCCAGGCAGAAATAGCTGTCACTGGCGACTGAAATGCCCCGTGCTCCGAGCAGCCTGCGTAGGCTCGGTATAGCCTCGCTCTGAATGAAACCGGTGGAGAAGAGAGCGACCTTCTTGACCCTGACCGGGTCGAGCCCGGCGATGAATTTCTTGACGGCTTCATGAACGCCGTGCTCGTGGGTAGCGTAGACCGCGGCGCCGAGGAAAAGCATGTCGACCTTGCCGTCGTCTTCGTAGGCGTCTATGCCGGTAGCCTTGCAGTCCAATGCTCCAGCAATGCTTTCAGCGACTTTGCGCGTGTTTCCCGTAGCTGAATAATAAGCGACTCGAACGTTCATCGTGCTGATCCTTTTTCTAGGGCGTTTTCGATAGCCTTGAGTATGGTGAGACTGGAATGCGTTGCGCCGGCGATTACATCGACGCCGAGCGACTGCGCTGCGATGACTCCGGGGATGATGGCCTCCGCCGGCTTTCCCTGCCCGTTGAAGTGTTTAAGGATATCAATAGACCGTAGCGCGCCTTCGGAGACAGTCGCTCGGACGCGTACCGAAACGGGCAGAAGGAAGGCTTTTCCTTCGTACACGCCATCGGCGACGCTCTTGACATCGAAGGCCTTCGTCGAGGCACGCATGCGGGGGTAGGCCGCGTCAATGACGAGCGGCAGGGCCTTGCCGGCTACGATCAGCACGGCTATGAGTATCGCGATAACAATCAGGATTTTCTTTATACGCATAGTACCTCCATCGGCGTGACTGCGACGCTCGGGAGTATACGCTGAAATCGCCGATGGAGCCACCGGTTTCAAAATACTACACACCCGTTAAGCCTCTTGCCCTTCGGGTGTCGCCGGCGTTATTGTAGATCCCACTATGAACAAGCTGATAATCAAAGGCGCGCGTGAAAACAATCTCAAGAACATCGATGTGGAGCTTCCCCGAGACAAGCTGATAGTCATTTCCGGGCTCTCTGGTTCGGGCAAGAGTTCCCTGGCCTTCGATACCATCTTCGCGGAGGGGCAACGGCGCTATGTAGAGTCGCTGTCGGCCTACGCCAGACAGTTCCTCGGGCAGATGAAGAAACCGGATGTCGATTATATAGAAGGTTTGTCGCCCGCCATCTCAATAGAACAGAAGACCACCCACCGCAATCCGCGTTCTACCGTAGGCACGGTCACCGAGATATACGATTATTATAGGCTCCTGTACGCTCGCATCGGCACGCCGCACTGCCCCAAATGCGGCCGCGAGATACGCGAACAGGGCATAGACCAGATACTCGATACTATCATGTCCTGGAAGAGCGGTACCAAGCTTCAGGTGCTGGCGCCGGTTGTCCGGGGCAAGAAGGGCGAGCACCAGAAGGTCCTGGAGGATGCCGGCAAGCAGGGCTTCGTACGCGCCCGCGTCAACGGAGAACTGCGCAATCTTGATGATCAGATAGTCCTCGAAAAGCAGAAGAAACACTCCATAGAGATCGTCGTTGACCGGCTCAAGCTGTCGGAAGACGGCAGGCGCAGGCTCGCGGAGGCCGTGGAGGCCGCGCTCAAGGTAGCCGACGGCATAGCCATAGTCACGCGCGAAGAGGGCGGCGTAGAGATCGACGAGTTCTTCAGCCAACGCGGCGCCTGCCCGGATTGCAACATCAGCCTGCCGGAACTCGAACCGCGTCTCTTCTCCTTCAACAGCCCGCACGGCGCCTGCCCCGAATGCACGGGCCTCGGCATAAAGCTTGAATTCGACCCGGACCTAGTCATTCCGGACAAATCGCTGTCGTTCAACGAGGGCGGTTGCATCCCGTACAACCCCGACGCGGCCTGGTATCGCTCCCGCTTCGACGCCCTGGCCAAGCACTACAAATTCAGCCTGGATACCCCGTTCGAAAAACTACCTCCAAAGGCGATGAACGCCATACTGTACGGCGGCGACGAGGCCATACGCGTGCGCTACGACAATGCCAAGGGCACCGGCCACTTCGAGTACGAGTCGGCCTTCCCGGGCATCCTGGCCGAGCTCAAGCGCCGCTACCTGGAGACGCAGAGCGACGGCATCAAGGACTGGCTGGAAAAATTCATGAGCGAGAAGCACTGCGAAGCCTGCAACGGCAAGCGCCTCAAGCCCGAGGCCCTGGCGGTGACTATCGGCGGCACCAATATCCACGACCTGGCCGCCAAGTCGGTGGAGGAGTCAATCCGTTTCTACGACTCGCTCGACCTTACGGATACGCAGAAGCAGATATCGAAGCAGGTCTTCAAGGAGATTACGGCCAGGCTGTCGTTCCTGCAGAACGTGGGCCTCGAGTACCTGACCCTGGAACGCAAGGCCGGCACGCTTTCGGGCGGCGAGGCCCAGCGCATCAGGCTCGCTACGCAGATAGGTTCCAGCCTCGTCGGCGTGCTGTACATCCTGGATGAGCCGTCTATCGGCCTGCACCAGCGCGACAACAACAAATTGATCGGCACCTTGAAAAATCTGCGCGACCTGGGTAATACGGTCATTGTCGTGGAACATGACGAAACCACTATGCTTTCCGCTGACCATTTAATTGATGTCGGTCCGGGCGCCGGCGAACACGGCGGCCAGGTAGTGGCGGCCGGCACGCCCG
>CAZNCK010000078.1:0-7627 GCA_964571545.1 uncultured Treponemataceae bacterium
TTGTCCACGGCCAAAGCGAGTGAAGAACCGGACGCGGCTGACCCGTTCGCCTCGTTCTGCGCCATTCTGTCGGCCTGCGTACATTCCAAGCCGGCGTTCAAAGGCAAAAAGGAACCGAGCAAACGGGCAACTGAAATACTCGATGCTGCGGCGCCCGGACTCTCGACCGATAAGGAACGCTTCATAGCCTTGCTCGGCGCGCTGGAGTCCAGCGGAGCCTTTGGCCTGAGCGATGACGGCAGGCCCATAGCCTATCCGTTGCGCTTCGTCGAATTGTGCGACGAGGCTGGCCTTGCCGCACCGCTGGCGCTGGCCGCCGGCTGCTCGTCAATACGGACGCCCACCAACCATGTAGCCGCCGCAAACGACCGCAAAATAGCGCCGGGCATACTGCGCGCGGTCCTGGAAGCGCTACCCCGCAGGTTGGCATTCTTCCCGGGCGACCTCCGCCGCCTCACCGCGATGGCCGTCAGAAGACATCTCGAGCCTCTGGCGGACGCGGGACTCACCGCGGCCCAGGAATCACTAGACCTTGGTTTAATAGCCTCGGTTGCGGCTGTTTCCGACGCGCTGGTTAGACTGGGGTTTGTCGTTATGGGCGACGATGGGCTCGTGCGCGCGACAGGCTCCATCGACTCGACGCTCCGCCCCCGACTTGCTCTCGCCAATGGAGCCCTGGATACCGGTGCGCCTGTCGCCAGCAACACAGTCGTCGTCGAGGAATCGCACGAAGTCCGTATCCTGCCTGAAGCCACACCTGAAACTCGCGCATTCATCGCCGCCATATCGAGGCTCGACCGTACAGGCCTGGTATGGTCATCCACCCTCGACAAGGCTGCCGCCAAGGCCGCGTACGCCAGCGGCTTCACCGCCGCCGGAATTACCGCGCGCCTGGAACTCGTATCGGGGCTGCCGTTGCCGCAGAGCGTCCGCTTCTCGCTGAACGCCTGGGAAGCGGAAGCCCGCTCGGCGCGCTTGCGGGTAGGCGTCGTCGTCGCTCTGGACGGCCACCTTTCCGGCGTGCTGGAGCACTCGCCCAAGGCCGCCGGCCTCGTGCTGGAACGCCTTGCCGAGGGCGTTTACCTGTTGGCGGCCCGGGACGCGTCCGAGGCGGAACGCCTGCTCAAGTCAGCCGGCATAGACGTGGACATGCGTCCTGAACCCCAGGATGACGGCTTCGAGACAAAGCCGCTATGGGACGAAGCGTTGACCGCCTTCCTGACCGCGAACCCGACTCCGGCGCTCGCGTTTGAACCGTTCAACGAGGCGCTTGCCACAGAGGAAGCTCCGCTCGTCAAGAAACTCCTGGCCGCCCTCGATGACGCGGGCCTGATGCCTGACGAGCGCGCGGATTTTGAAACCAAGATCAAGGCCCGCCTCGTGCTGGATCCCGGCGAACTGCAGGCTCCAATCCCCGTGGAAGATGAGACGGTCGTCACCATTCTGGACTACTCGGGCAAGGTGCGACTCCTGGACCGCGCCCTCAAAGACGGCGTCGCCGTCGAACTCACCTACCTGAATCCCCAGGGCGCGCGCGCCGTGGCTTCGGGCGTGCCGCGGGATATCCGCAGGACCTCCCTGGGCACTGTCGTCGCGCTGTCCTCGGGAGCGGCGGAACAAACAGTCGTCGCGATCGTCGCCATCGAGAGCGTGCGCCGGCTGAAAACAACTTGAGACGGAGAACATTATATGAGCAAATCAACTGATTACGACGCCGGCCAACTCAAACTGGCCGTGCTGATAGACGCGGACAATACGCAAGCGCCGATAACCGAAGGTCTGCTGGCCGAAGTAGCCAAGTACGGTATAGGGAGCGTCAAGCGCATCTACGGCGACTGGACTACAACCAAGCTGACGCAGTGGAAGGCCAAGCTCCTCGAGTACGCCATCCAGCCCATCCAGCAGTTTGCCTACACCACCGGAAAGAACGCCACCGACAGCGCGATGATCATCGACGCGATGGACCTGCTGTACACCGAAAAGCTGGACGGATTCTGCATAGTCTCCAGCGACTCGGACTTTACCAGGCTGGCGGCGCGCATGCGCGAAGCCGGCAAGTTGGTGCTCGGTTTCGGCGAGCGTAAGACGCCCAAGCCCTTCGTCGCCGCCTGTGACAAGTTTATATACACAGAGATATTGCGCGGGCCGGTTGAGGAAGAGACATCGTCAAAGGACGAGCCCAGGCGCAACAAGCCACCGGCTCAGGAAGACCTGAAGGTGGACAAGAAACTCAAGGCGCTGCTCGGGGATGCCGTGGAAGACTCCGCGGACGAATCGGGTTGGGCCTACCTCGGCCCCGTGGGCCAGTACGTGGCCAACCGCCAGCCTGATTTCGATCCGCGCAACTATGGCTACCGCAAGCTCGCGGAGCTTATCAAATCGTGCGGCTGGTTTGACGTGGAAGAACGCTCAAGCCCCACTGACACCGGCAAGCAGATATACATCCGCAAGCGCCCGAGCCGCTAGAAAAAGGCGCGCCTTCAGTAGAAGGCGGGCGCTAGGTCTACGACGACGAAATCCAGGAAGGAAAGGTCGATCTGCACCGATCGCGCCGCCTCGAGACCAACGCCGACCGAATCGGGCAGCCTGTAGGCTCGGCCTTCCATGTCGCCCCAGGCAGGATCAAGCGGTATTGAAATCCGGCCGGGCGCGACGCCTTCGGCCGTTTCAAGCGAGACCACCGCGACGATGAGCCGGGTACGGCCGGCTCCACGTATCTGCCACCAGGCGTACCCCGGCTCCACGTGCCGTTCCGCGATGTACGCTGCCGCCAGGAACGATTTCATCCGCTTATGCAGCCGCTCTATCGAGGCATAGCCGACGGCGAAGGCCTTATCGTCGGCCCACTCCAGGCCACGTATCGACAGGCCGGCCTCGTACAGGCCGATGGAACCGTCCTGGAAGCCCATCGTCTCGAACATCGGCCGCCTGCCGCGTCCTACCGAAAGAAACCTGGCCGCGCCATGGCGCAGGCGCATCCGCTCTGGCCCCATGACGCGAGACAACGCCGAGCCCCAGAGCCTAGGAGCGCCCGATTCGGGCACGTCAATTGAAAAACACACCGAGGCTGGCCGCTTGTCTTCGGCTCGCGCCACAAGTCTGTCATAGAGCGCCAGCGCGTCGTGCACAAGAGGCGCGTCTATGCGCCGGAGCGCTTCGTTGCCCATGTTCAGATCAAAACCAAGCTCAGCGTAGTCTTCCAGCTCGGGCCCCTTGCGCGAGGCAACGGCGCCGGTTCCCGGGGCGCCATCCCTGGAAGCCATAATCGCGGTTTTGAGTATCTCGGGGCTGGGGCGATCCGACGCGGGCACACACCCTTCCTCGTCGAGCGATTCCTCGAAAATCCTATCCACCGCGTTGTACCGCACGAAATCGAAGCCGAAGGAATCTCTCCAGTACGTAAACACGTGAGCGTAGTAATCGATGGCATCCTGATTACGGTGGATGGTATTGGTAGGCGCCGAGTTCGTCGGCATATCGTCATAGAAGGCAAAGGGGGCCACGATGCTGTAGGCATCCTCGCCGATGTCCGAGCCATCGGCATCGCGGTACGAAAATACCGGAAAATCGTTTCCGCCGTCGTAGCGCAGGAAGGCGGGAATGCCCACGCCGTTTCGTGCGTGCGCGGGAACAGGCCATAGCCCGTGGTCTATGCAGAGCCTTATTGCCGAGTAATAGGCTCTGTCTTTGGCCGCCAGGATTTCAACCGTATCGTCCTCGTGCCTGCGAAAAACAGGTATGCCATAGTCTTCCTTGGCGGTGGCTACGATGCTGGACACGAGGTCGGCGTCCCGCAGGCGGTCTTCCGCGCGGTACGGAAATTCCGGGTCTGCGTGTTCGAGGCCCTCTCTCGTATCGTCCAGCGCCACCCAGCGGAACAACCGTGGCCGTTCCATGGCTATGCGGCTGAACTGCGAGGCGTAGGGCAGCAATTCGTAGCCAACGCTCTTACCCAGGAGGCCGCAGGCCGCCACGAACGCGCGCAACTGGTTCTCCGGGCTGATGCCGGCTGCCGCCAGAACCGGATCGGCGAGCGCCGGATCGGCTATCGTCATGGTTTCGGGGGCATAGCTCAGGTCAAATTGCGTGGGATGGAAGGGAGCCAGCAAGATGGCGTCAGACGTAACCGCGGGTAACAATTTGGCGGCACGAACGAACGAACCGGGCACATCATCTATGGAACAGGCCCTGACATTGATCCAGCAGAGGTCGGATTCCAGAATCCACGATGAATCGGAGCGCTTGCATCGAGATTCCACCGGAGGTCGTGTGGTTTCCAGAAGCGCGTAGAATGCGGCAATGGCCGCATCGCTGGAACGGAGGAGAGCCGTTTGCGTCGTCGCGAGCGAAAGACCGTCCTCAAGACCGGCTACTAGTCGCGCGGCATATTCCCTGTCTTCCCGGCAGGGCGAGAGCACCCGCTCGATATCATTCCATAATCCCATAGGGCGATACTATACCGGCCGAGGGCCGGTCCTGTGAAGCGCATCCGGTCGCCGCTTTCCGTCGCTGTCCCGGTAGGGATTCCTGGAATTCTTGAGGTAGGCCTTGTACGCGGCGCAGGCCTCGTAATAACCATCTGGCCCGCGGAAGGTAGACAGCTCATCACAGCGGTACACCTCGAGCAGCACCGGAAACAGCGGATCGTCGAGGATGCGGCCGATACTCGAAGGAGGCACCCGCGGCAGGGCGGCGGGCAGCATGTGGTAGCGCACCAAGTAGGCCACCGAATCGATAATGTCTCGCGGGTAGCCCAGCCGCCGGAGAAAGGAGCGCGCCGCGTCCTCCCCCAGTTCCGAGTGCCCATTGAAGCGGTTTCCGCCAACGGAGACGGCGTCGGGCTTCCCTGTATCGTGCAGGAGCAACGCTAGCGACAGTATCAGGTCCGGTGACTTGCGGTGCGCGAACGTCTCCATCGTATGACGCCACACATCGCCTTCAGGATGGTATTCCTTCGCGTGCGTGACACCAGAAAGTTCCGCGAGCTCGGGCCAATATGTATCGATGAAGCCAGCGCGCAGAAGCAGCTCGAAACCCTTGTCTGGCCGGCTCCCAGTCACGACCAGCTCAAGAAGGTCGCGCTGGTACTCAGGCGGCAATCCAGACCCAGCGTCCTGGAGACAGGCAGGAACGGGATCGTACGCGTAGCGTGAAGTCAGCGCGGCGGATTCAAAAAGGACCAGTTCCGGGACCGCGCGGTCCGGCACGGGCGCCGAGTCGCGCAGTCGCTCGTAGACACCGCCGCGCGCGTCGAAAGACTTCTTGCCGGGGAGCCTGGTTAGCCTAGTCTGTGGATAAGCCCCCGAAACCTCGCCGTCCGCGCAACGCCAGAGCACACGAACTCCGTCCGGCCCGGCGCTCAGGGCATCGGCATAGGGTAGACCGGGAAATGTCAGCCCATCGACGACCTTGGCGAGGCCTACAAGATCGCCGTCGAAGCGCTCGAAACGCAGAGGCGCGGACGCGACGCCGAAATACTCGTCGAGCGCGGTGAACGAGCAAACCACGGAGACCTCCGATGATCGATGACTGGAACTCTGGGAACTAACGGGACAGAGGCTGGGGAGCGTCGTACAGTTCGTCGACCGCCGGGAGGGAGCTGCGCAGGTCGCGCAGGAACTCCGGGCCATCGCCCATGTCTTCATAGCAATCGCAGGAATCGATGCTCCTGCTCGCCACGGTGCAATACTTGTAAATTTTTTCTTCGCCAAGTTTCTTGCGCCACTTGCCCGCGTCGCATCGAACCCTGAGATAGTAGCGACCGGCGCCCGCGGGAGCGGGGATAAGTTTGCAATGGATGCAGTTCGCGCAATATATCTTGTTCTCGCGTTCGGCTTGCATCCCGATTGCCACCTTTCAACAGTCCATAGTATATAATGATCCGGACGCGGTCAAGGCGCGCGCCTTACGAGTCCCGCATACAGTATCGGAGCAAATCATGATAGCAACCATCATCAACGCGCTGGCCATCGTCGTTGGCACTATAATCGGACTGTTGGCCCGCAAGGGATTCTCTGAAAAGGCGCGCGATGCTGTGTACAACGCTACCGGCGTCATTTCACTGGTCATAGGCTTTACCATGGCCATCAAGACTGAGCACGTACTTGCCTTCGCGCTTGCCATCATCGCGGGCGGACTCATAGGCTCGGCCCTCGACATCGAAGGCGCAATATACCGCCTGGGCGAGTGGCTCCGCCGGAAGTTCTCAAAAACCCCGGGCGACGCGGCCGCTACCGGAGAGGCCGCTGGTTTCGCCTATGGTTTCCTCAACGCCTCGGTGTTGTTCTGCGTCGGCGCTATGGCCCTCGGTTCGTTCAAGGCCGGCGCCGAGGGCGACTACGACCTTTTGTTGACGAAAAGTATCATGGACGGCGTCATCGCCATCATGTTCGCGGGAGCCATGGGCGTCGGGGTCGGCTTTTCCGCCATCTCGGTGCTGATCTACCAGGGCATACTGACGCTCGCCGCCGTCTGGGTAAAACCCTATGTGACTGAAACGATGATGGTGGAGATGTCGGCGGTCGGCGGCGCGCTGGTCGTGATGATAGGCGTCAACCTGCTCGGCCTCAAAAAGATCAGAACGGGCGATTTTCTGCCCTCCCTGGTACTCATCGTTGTACTATCCCTGCTCTTCAGGTATATTCCTGTATTATGAGTGCGGCAAATCCTTGTCGCCGGAGGAACTATAGTGCCTGAGTCAGTGATCCTTATAGTCGAAGACGAATCCCTCGTCGGCATGGAGCTCAAGGAAACGCTCGAGCGCTACGGGTACCGCGTACCGGCCGTGATACAGCAGGGCGAGGATGTACCTGAGGCAATAGTACTGAACAAACCCGACCTGATCCTCATGGACATCAGACTCAAGGGCTTCCAGGACGGAATCGAGACAGCCTTCATGGTGGGCGCCGAGTTCGAGGTGCCGTTCGTGTTCCTCTCCGCCTACTCCGATGACGAGACGCTTACCAGGGCGCTCGGCACCAAGGCTTATGGGTACCTTGTCAAACCCTTCGATGAAAAGACGCTCCGGACAACTATAGAACTCGCATTGCACCGCTCCAAGGAATTCCGCGACCGCGACCATGAAGACTGGTACCGCGGCGTACTCGAACGCTTTCCGCGCCCGGTATTCCTGACTGACCTCTATGGACGGATCAGCTTCGAAAACGCAGCCGCGAGGACGACCTTCAACACTACTGGAGCCGCAAGAGCAGGAACGGCTCTGCATCTCCTGTTCATCGAACCCTCCGCCATGACGGACCTGCTTGCCGACGCCGCGATTCTCGACGCCGGCAAACTCGCGGTACAACGCAAACTGCCCCTCAAAACGGGCAAAGGCTCGATCATGCTGGAAATCGCGCCGCTCCTCGATGAGGAAGGTCGGCCATCTAGCTTTGTCGTCCTCGCAGGAGCACCCTGCGCATAAACACCTTCAAAAAATCCCTCGGAACTCCCCGAAGGCATTTTCTGAAGGGTCTTCCCGCGGCGGCTTATTCAGGTAACATTGTATATACGAACAAGCTGTCCTCTACCAGAAGCTCGGCCGCCAGGGCCCTAAAGGCCTCGGGATCGGCTAGCGCCGCGCTCTGCCTGGCGCGCTCCATGATTTCAAGATCCACTCCCGACGCCA
>CAZNCK010000078.1:7637-16999 GCA_964571545.1 uncultured Treponemataceae bacterium
CGACGCCAGCGCGTTGCCAAGGCGATTTACCCAGAAATCATTCGTGCGACTGCGCCCTTCGTAATCGCGTTGAGCGGCCGTTCGTATTTGGCTGACATACCGTGCATCAAACGTCCCGGCTGCCAACTTGGAGACCTCTGACCGCACCTCGGCTATCAGTTCGTTAACCCTGGCGGGATCCGTGTCAAACTGCACGATGAACGAATACTGCTCCACGGGAATCTTGGTAAACGCGGCCCTTGTCGACACGACATAGGTGGCGCCCAGATCCTCGCGCAGCGCATCGAGCAGACGGTTGTTAAGCGCCTGCGCCAGTAGACCCAACGTGGCTTCACGCTGCCATGACCAGGACGACGGGGCGGCCCAGATCAGCCGTACACTGGCCCGTTGTTCCTTGGAGTAGGAGAAATCCACCCGACCGCCTTCGCTTTTAGGCGACATCGGGGCCTGCCATACTGGCTCGTCATTTTTGCCTGCGGGGATCGCGCCGAGGTGTTTCGCGACGAGTTGCTTTGTCTCGTCTATATCAAAATCGCCGACCAGTACGTACGTGAACTCGGATGCGTCGGCCAAGGCGTCAAGCACCAGGCGGCGCGTCGCCTCGAAGTCGATGGCCTTGAACCTGGACGCGTCGAGGGCCGCGGCACGCGGATTGCCGCTGAAAAGGTCGGAACTCCAGGCTGACTCGAAGCGATACTCTGGATCACGCACATAGGGGCCGATCTGCTCGGCGAGCCGGTCGCGCGCCGCGTTGAAGGCCCGCGAATCCCGGCCCGGTTCCGCGGAGCTCAGATAGACCAGCCTGAGAAAGACTTCCAGATCGGTCGGCGTCGTCTTGCCTACGAATATCTCGCCGTTCTCTCCTATGGACCACTGGAAGCCGGCGTTCAGCGAGGCCGTCTGCTCGTCGAGCCGCGTCGCGCTCATGGCGCCCAGGCCAGCCTCGGCCAGCAAGGACGGCGCGAACGAGGCCGTGGTCTGTAGCTCCACGGGCAAGGTCGAATAGCCGCCCGGAGACCAGGCCAGGAAACTGATGGAGTCCTTGTCGTAGCCCGTAGGCTTGAGTAGCACCCGAGCCCCGTTGGAAAGCGTCAATTCGGTGATGTTGTCGGCCAGCGTTTTCTCCGACACGATAGTACCCGGTTCGGGCAACGCGTCAAAGAGGCCGCCCTCATCGCCGGAAGCGGCTATCGGGGCGAGCTGGGCGGTACGCGCGTCGCGTAGCGCCTTCTCGAAGGCCGGCTCCGTGAGCGCCGGTTCCGCGGAACCAGTCTTAGCCCGCACGGCGACAAAGCCCTCGTCGGCGGCCAGTATGTCACGCCCCGCCTCATTGAGCGCCTCGAGGGTCAGCGTATCGAGAACCTTCTTTATGTACACCCGCTCGTTGACTATACCCGGCACCGGCTCTCCGTACATGAAGTTGCGTACGTATTCCTCGGCGAAACTGAAACTCTTGAGGTCGTCGTCCTCCACATCGAGGGTCCCGAGCCAGCGACGGTATAGATCAACGGTCCTGCGAAACTCGCTCTCGGTAAAGCCAAAACGCCGTATGCGTTCCACCTCGGAAGCGAGCCCGGAGAAGGCAGCCAGCTCCTTATCGTCGGAGGCCACCAGCGTGAACGAGTACAGCCGCGTGGTGCCGTAGAAATAGTCGTCGTCGAAGTAGGCGTCGCGCCATGCCGCTTCGCCTGCCCTTGAAAGATCGGCCAGCCTCGTGCGTATCGCCTCGGCCGCGATGCGTATGCCCAACAGCTTCTCGTAGTCGCCTATCACCGCCTCGGGGATATACGGCACCACCTTGCGGTACGATATGATGGAACGCTCGAAATCCTTGTTAAAAGTAGACACGAAACCAAGATCGCTGGAGGGCTTGATAGGAAAGTTCTGCCGCGGTTTGACGACGCCGTCAATTGACGGGAACGAGAACTGTTCTTCGATTTTAGCCGAAACGCTCTTAACGTCGATGTCGCCCACCACTATGACGGCCATCCTGTCCGGCCGGTAATGTTCGCGATAGAACGCCTTGAGGCCCTCGGCCGTAGCCGCCTTGATAGATGACTCGGAGCCTATCGGCTCGCGGTCGGCATGGGCCGTGCCCGCCAGCAGCCCGTTGACCTCGCGCACGCGCGCTGTCTCGTCCGGCCCAAGGCCCAGCCTGAGTTCCTCGATGACGACGCCTTTTTCCTTCTCCACTTCATGGGGATCGAAGGTCACCGCGGTAGCCCACTCCTTGAGCACCTTGAGGCCCGTGTCGAAGAAGGCCGGATCATTGAGCGGCATCTGCAACGTGTACAACGTCTCTTCGCGCGTCGTGTGCGCGTTGATTTCCGCGCCGAAATCCATGCCTATGGACCGCAGGTACGTGACAAGCTCGTTCTCCGGAAAACTCGCGGTGCCGTTGAAGGCCATGTGCTCCACGAAGTGCGCGTAGCCTGCCTGGTCGTCGCGCTCATTCGTCGAGCCAGAATTGACTATGAGGAACATCACCGCCCGGCCGCCCGGGTTGCCATTGCGCCTGACATAGTAGGTCAGCCCGTTGGGCAACACCTTCTTCGTGAGCTCAGGCGCCAACGGCAGCAAGTCAGCCGACGAATATGCTGAACCGCCGGGCAACGCTGTCGTGTTGTCCAGTGATGCCGGCGCCTGCGTCGGCGTGCCCACGCATGAAAACAAGGCTAGTGAGAGTATCAGAGCGGATGCTACAAGGCCCCGAAATATACGATTCATGGAAACTCCTTCTGCGTCGAGCCCGCGGCAGAGTGCTACGGGAATCCAATTCAATATATCGCAAAGGAGGAAGCCAGGCCAACGTTACTGAAGTACCGCTGAAGCTTTTATGACACCAGGCACTTCTCCCCGTGGCCTATCAGGTCGGTGCGGCCGGCCAGCCTGAGCGCGTCGAGGACCAGGGATCGGTTCTCGGGCTTGGAGTACTGCAGCAAGGCGCGTTGGTAGGAGCGGTCTCGGGCGCCGCGGGCCACATAGACCGGCTCCATGGTCAGCGGGTCAAGGCCGGTGCGGTACATCGCGGTGGCCAGGGTCCCTGGCGTTGGATAGAAGTCCTGCACCTGGTCGGGCACGAAGCCGGAGTCGCGCAGGTACTCCGCCAGTTCTATCGCATCGCTGAGCTCTGACCCCGGATGCGACGCTATGAAGTACGGCACCAGGTACTGCTTGAGCTCCAGCTCCGCGTTCACCGCGGCCCATTCCTTGGCGAAGGCGTCATAGGTGCTCCTGGGGGGCTTGCCCATCAGCTTGAGCACGCGATCGGACACATGTTCCGGCGCCACCTTGAGCTGCCCGGAGACGTGATGCTCCGCCAGCTCGCGGAGGAAGCTGTGGTCCTTGTCCGCCATCAGATAATCGAAGCGGACGCCGGAACGCACGAAAGCCTTCTTGACGCCAGGCACGGCCCTGACCGCCCGTAGCACGCCGATGTAGTCGCGGTGGTCAACTTCCAGCGAAGGACAGGGTTCCGGCGCCAGGCAGCGTCGGTCGACGCAGGCCGAACCACTGGCCTGTTTCTTGCATGCAGGTCCGCGAAAGTTGGCGGTTGGCCCGCCGACATCGTGGATGTAACCCTTGAAGTCAGGCAACTTCGTCAAGGCGCGCACCTCTTCGACTATGGACTCTTTGGAGCGGCCCGACACGATGCGCCCCTGATGGAACGCCAGCGCGCAGAAGGCGCAGGCGCCGTAGCACCCGCGGCTCGAGGCTATACTGAATTTAACCTCGGACAGCGCGGGCACGCCCTTGTAGCGATCGTATACCGGGTGCCACGCGCGCTCGAAGCGCAGTCCGTATACTAAATCAAGCTCCGCGCGGGACAGCGGAGCCTGCGGCGGCTCCTGTACGACGAACTGCCCGGCCGCCGCTTCCACGAGCTGTCTGGCCGAACCGGGATCGGTGTTGCGGTACTGCGCCGCAAACGACTCGGCAAACGCGCGCGCGTCCGAGGACGCCGCCTCGTGGTCAGGCAGGCGCACCGCGCCGGACGGCAGTTCCGCTTCCTTCGCGGTACGCCACACCGTCCCGCGTATACCGCGCAGGCTGGCCGGCTCGAAGGCAGCCTCCCTGCTTGGCCATCGCTGCAAGCGACTTCGTGGTCGCGGGGTCGCCTGACGTCGCGCCTATCGCCGCGCCTCCGTGCGCATCGGACGCCTGCGCCAGACGTGCCGCGACCTCGCTGATCGCGCGCTCACCCATGCCGTATACCACCAGGTCGGCCTTCGAATCAAGGATTATCGGTTTGCGCACCGTATCTGACAGGTAGTCATAGTGGGACAGACGCCGCAACGACGCCTCCAGCCCGCCAGCGATGACCGGCACACCCTTGAACGCCTCCCGGCACCTGCCGCAATACGCTATCACGGCCTTGTCGGGCCGCGCGCTCTCGAGCTTGCCGTTCACGGAAAAGCCATGCAGAGAGCCATCGGCCGCGCGACAGAGGTAGGGATCGCCGCCGGGAGCGTACTCGTCCTCGGAGCGCGGCTTGCGGTTGGCCGTATACTTGCACACCATCGAATCGATCGCGCCGCCGGCTACCAGGAAACCGAGCCTCGGCCGCCCAAGCGCCCGGAACGCCTCCACATCGGAGAGATCAGGCCTCGCAATCACACCGACAGTGTACCCCTGGCTCTCAAGCCAGCGCCCTATAAGCGCGGTGCCGAAGGACGGGTGGTCGACGTACGAGTCGCCCGTGACGATGACGAAGTCGACGTGGTCAAGCGAGCGAGCCGCGAGTTCTGCCTTGGTGGTGGGTAGGAATGCCATGAACACAGTATACCCGCGGATGCGACGCGTGACAGCAGGCGGGGACAGACCCCGCTGGTGTCTGCCACCGCCAGGGTCTGTCCTTCTGAGGTCTGTCCCCCACCCGGCTTGACTCTGGATCAGGGTTTCAATATCATTAGGTATGCTAATTATTAGCCAACCTAATAATGGAGAGACATGAATACTGAAGATGACAAGGATGAAACGCGACTGATAGCCGAGCGGCTCTTCGAGGCGTTCCGGGCGGTCGGGCCGTTCAAGCGGCGGCCGGGGCTAGGTCACGCGGCAAGGCCCGGCGAGTTCCAGCTGATCCACCGGTTAGCGCACGAATCGCCTGAGACGGGGCTCCGCGTCGGCGACCTGGCCGCCTGGCTTGCGGTCAAACCACCGACCGTTAGCCAGTTCGTGGACGCGCTCGAGTCGCGTGGCCTCGTGGAGCGCTTCGCGGATCCCGACGACAGACGCGCCATACGCGTACGGCTCTCCAAGAGCGGCCGTGAGATAGCCGACTCGTTTCACGCTCGCGCAATCGAGGAAACAGAGGCGCTCGTTAGCCACCTCGGCATAGCCGATGGCGAGAAACTCGCCGAATTGCTGACAAAAGCGGCCGAATTCCTTTCTGCCCATCACGGTGACCGCTGCTGCGGTCACCCAGGCGACCAACCAACCGAGGTCTGTCCCCATGCCAACCTACACAACGACAATGAAGGAGAACGATAAACCATGCTTAAACTGTTCAGGCACCTGCGGCCCTACGCACTGCCTATAGCCATCACCCTCGCGCTCGTGTTCGCCAGTGCCATAGCCGAACTAAGCCTGCCTGCGATGATGTCCACCATCGTCGACGAAGGCGTCGCTAAGGGCGACACGGCGACCATTTGGCGCATTGGCGGCGCCATGCTTCTCGTCGCGTTCGCGGGCATCGTGGCCAGCCTCATAGGAGGATTCCTGGCGTCCCGCACGTCCATGGCATTTGGCCGCGACCTGCGGACCAAGGTATTCACCCGCGTCTCGTCGTTCTCGTTGCGTGAATTGGACCGCTTCGGCGCCTCGTCGCTTATCACGCGCACCACAAATGACATCACCCAGGTACAGCAGATCGTGTTCATGATGCAACGCATGATGGCGCACGCGCCGATGATGGCCGTAGGCGGCATCGTTATGGCGTTGTCCACCGAACCAAAACTGTCATGGATACTGCTCGTCGTCATACCGGTGCTTGCCCTGGCCATCGTGTTACTTGCCGTCAAAGGCATGCCGATATTCAAGGCGATCCAGACAAAGCTGGACGCGCTCAACCGCGTCATGCGGGAAAATCTCACGGGCATTCGCGTTGTCCGCGCCTTTGATCGGGTGGAACACGAGCACAGCCGTTTCGACGCGGTCAACGCCGATCTTACGGCCACAACGCTCAAGGTAAACAACCTGATGGCCTTTCTCTTTCCCTTCGTCATGCTGATGATGAACATCACCACCATCATGATAGTCTGGTTCGGCGGCCTCGCTATAGGCGCGGGCGAAGTCAAAATCGGCTCGCTTATGGCGTTCATACAGTACGCCACCCAGATCATGTTCTCCGTGGTCATGGTCACCGTAATATTCATAATGGTGCCACGGGCCCAGGTCTCGGCGGTGCGCATCAACGAAGTGCTCGATGTGAACCCGGAGATCAGGGATCCCGCCGCGCCGAAGCGCCCCGAATCCCCCTCCGGCCTCGTCGAGTTCCGCAACGTCAGTTTCGGTTACGGCGGCGCGGCCGAGCCGGCCCTCCGCGACATCTCCTTCGTGGCGGCTCCCGGCACGACCACCGCCATCATAGGCGGCACCGGCTCCGGCAAGAGCACTATCGTCAACCTGATCGCCCGCTTCTACGACGTAGACTCGGGCGCTGTGCTCGTGGACGGCATTGACGTGCGCGAACAGAGCCAGGACGAGCTGCGCGCCGGCCTCGGTCTGGCAACGCAGAAGCCAATTCTATTTTCAGGCACCATAGCCAGCAACCTGCGCTTCGGCCGTGCCGAAGCCACCGAAGCGGATCTGGCAAAGGCCGCTGAAACCGCCCAGTCCACCGCCTTCATAGCGGAGAAGGACGGCGGCATGGGCGCGGCCATATCCCAGGGCGGCACCAATATCTCCGGCGGCCAGAAACAGCGGCTTGCCATAGGACGGGCGCTGGCCAAGCGGCCGCGCGTCTACCTCTTCGACGACAGCTTCTCCGCGCTCGACTTCAAGACCGACGCGAGGCTTCGGGCCGCGCTCCGCAAGGAAACCGCCAGCGCGACGGTCATCATAGTAGCCCAGCGCGTCGGCACAATACGCGACGCCGATCAAATCATAGTGCTCGATGAAGGCCAGATCGTCGGCAAGGGCACGCACGCGGAGCTCCTGCGCTCCTGCGAGGTATATAAGGAAATTGTCTCGTCGCAGATGTCTGCGGAGGAAGCGGTATGAGCGCCAAAGAAAACAACCCCATGGCAAAACCCGGCGCGACACTTGGACGCGGCCCCGGCGGTCCCGGTGGCCCCCATGGATTCGGCATGCCCACCGAAAAGGCCAAGAACTTCAATGGTACGCTACGCCGCATAGTCAGCTACCTTAAGCCGCACCGGCCCGCCATCCTGTTCGTCTTCGGCATGGCCATCCTGAGCACGGCCTTCTCCGTGGCCGGCCCCAAGATACTCGGCAAGTCGATAACCATCCTGTTCGAGGGCATCGTGGCCAAGGCGCGCGGCGTGCCTGGCGCGGCTATCGACTACACAAGAGTCGGCTCGATACTGCTGGGGCTGCTTGGCCTGTATCTGCTGTCAGCCGCCTTCAGCTACGCCACCCAGCTCGTCATGGCCAGGGTGTCGCAGAAGACCGTCTACTCGTTCCGCAAGGCCATAGACGAGAAGCTGGCCCGCCTGCCGCTCAGGTACTTCGACGACCGAACTCACGGCGAGATCCTGTCCCGCGTTACCAATGACGTCGACACCATTGCAAACACGCTCCAGCAGAGCCTCGTGCAGATGATCACCTCCGTGGTCACCCTGGTAGGCTCGGTCGCGATGATGTTCACGATCAGCTGGCAACTATCGCTCGTCGCCATAGCCACCCTGCCCTTCTACGTGCTGACCACGGTGGTCATAGCAAAGAACTCACAGCGTTTCTACAAGAGCCAGCAGAAATTTCTGGGCGAGTTGAACGGCCACGTCGAGGAAATGTACTCGGGCCACCCCATCGTCAAGGCCTTCGGTTACGAACGCCGCTCGGTAGAACGATTCGACGAGGTCAACGGCCGGCTCTACGGCGTCGCATGGAAGGCGCAGTTTGTCTCGGGCATAATCATGCCGGTGATGAATTTCATAAACAACCTGGGATACGTGTTCATAGCGGCTATAGGCGGCGCCATGGCGGCCAAGCGACTCATCACCCTGGGCGACATCCAGGCATTCATCCAGTACGCCAGGCAATTCACCCAACCCATCATCCAGACGGCCAACATCGCCAACATACTCCAATCGACTATGGCCGCCTCGGAGCGCGTCTTCGAGGTGCTCGACGAGGCCGAAGAGAGCGCCGACGCGCCGGCCAGCTCGAAGGCCGTAGATGCGTTCAATGAAGCCTGCGGCGATGTAGCGTTCGAGGGCATATCGTTCGGCTACAGCGACGACAAGTTGCTGATGGACGGCCTGTCCCTGACCGCGCCCTGCGGCGAGACCATAGCCATAGTCGGCCCCACCGGCGCGGGCAAGACGACGCTCGTCAACCTGCTCATGCGCTTCTACGAACTCAAAGGCGGACGCATAACGGTAGGCGGCGTCGACATCCGCGACCTGCCCCGTGGCACGCTGCGTCGCTCCTTCGGCATGGTGCTGCAGGACACCTGGCTGTTCGGCGGTACCCTGCGCGACAACATAGCCTACGGCCGCGACGGCGCCACCGAGGATGAAATAGTCGCGGCGGCCACCGCCGCCCATGCTGACCACTTCATCCGCGTGCTGCCCCAGGGCTACGACACCGTGCTCAACGAGGACGCGACCAACCTGTCCCAGGGCCAGAAACAGCTCCTGACCATAGCGCGCGCCTTCCTGGCCGACCCCCGCATCCTCATCCTGGACGAGGCGACCAGTTCCGTGGACACCCGCACCGAAACGGTGGTCCGCAAGGCCATGGAGCGCCTGCTCGAGGGCCGGACCAGCTTCGTCATAGCCCACCGCCTCTCCACCATCCGCGACGCCCACACCATACTCGTGATGAACGAGGGCCGCATCGTGGAGAAGGGAAACCACGAGAAACTCCTCGCGGCCAACGGTTTCTACGCCGACCTGTACAGGAGCCAGTTCCTGGGAATAGAGGAGGCACAGACGGCATGAGGACGAGCGCCGTTTGGCTATAATAATTGACAATGAACAGGACTGGCGCATACTTGGACCATCCAGTGAATCTGGATACATCACAAGTTCCGGGATGATTCGAGGAGACAGCGATGAAGAAGAAATGTGCAGTCCTGTTCGTTGCCGCACTGATCACAACGCTCGTCATCGGATGCGTCACTTCGCCGCAATCGGCCAAGGCGGTACAACCGGTCAGGTTGTCCTTTCTCAACT
>CAZNCK010000079.1:0-16754 GCA_964571545.1 uncultured Treponemataceae bacterium
ACCGGGGCTCGGCTTCGTGGCCTGGACTGCGGCAGCGTACGGCGAAGGCCTTGCAGAGTACTGGAAGCGGCTCAAGCCGTCCATCCTGACGATGTCGCCTGGATGGGATACCGGCTACGGCCTCTTCACCTCGGGCGAGGCTCCGCTGGTCATATCGTATACGACGAGCGCGGCATACCATGCCGAATATGAGACCGCTGGCCGCTACCGCGCGCTTGAATTTGCCGAAGGCCACCCGATACAAATCGAGGGCGCTGGTATCGTCGCCAAGGCCAGGCACCGGAAAGCGGCCGAAGCCTTCATAGATTTCATGCTGACGAGCGAATTCCAGTCGGCTCTGCCTTTGACCAACTGGATGTACCCGGTGATGCCCGGAATCCAATTACCGGCCAGCTATTCGGTCGCGCCGGAACCCGCCCGGACATTGCCGGCTAACGGCACTGGGCTCGATATAGCGGTCAAGGTTGCCCTGGACGCGCTCCAGTCGCCTTGATGTTCATGAAGGCCCCGCTTCGCAGGTTGGTGGTCCATCCCGGCGCCGTACTGTTCCCGGCGTTCGGACTGCTCCTCCTTATCCCGCTCGCGGCGGCCTTCTCTCCCCTGCTCGCCGGAGGCGCATTTAGAAACCTGATACGCGCCTTCTCCGAGCAGCGGTTTGTGAGTTCCTTTGGTTATGGAATTTCCCAAGCGGCCGTGAGCGCATTGCTCGCGACGCTCGTTGGAGTACCGGGAGCCTTTCTGCTGGCAAAACGGCAATTCCCGGGGAAAAGACTTCTGTCGGCTCTATCTGCCGTACCGTTCTGCGTGCCGCCCCTGATCATCGCCATAGGTTTCGTGCTGTATTACGGCAGGGAAGGCTTCCTGAACCGGACGTTGATGTCGGCGTTCGGCCTTGATGAGCCTCCGTTGCAATTTCTGTACTCGTTTTCAGGCGTTGTGATTGCGCATGGGTTCTACAACTTTCCTGTCGTGATGCGGCTTGTCGGAGACGCGTGGGCCTCCGTTCCAAAACGGCACGAGGACGCCGCCAGGCTACTGGGAGCGTCGGAGGCGCGCGTATTCTTGACGGTAACGCTGCCTTCGATACTGCCGGCCCTCGGCGCTGCGATGTCGCTAGTGTTCCTGCTGTGTTTCTACAGTTTCGTACTTGTGTTGCTGTTCGGCGGTCCTGGCGTAGGCACGCCTGAGGTTGAGCTGTACCGAGCCGCGCGCTTCGAGTTTGACAGGCCTCTGGCCAGTGCGTTTGCCCTGGCCGAAACGCTTGTTGCCATGCTGGCGCTGTATGCGTACAGCACGTTCGAGCGCCGTGCAGCGGGCGACAGGCGGGATGCCGAACGTTCGGCTCCGCTAGGTTTCAGGAGCTCCAAGGAAACGTTCGTGGCGCTGCTTTACAGTGCGTTCATACTGGTCTGTTTCGTTGGGCCGCTCGCCTCGATAGTCGTGGAATCCTTGACCGTACGAACGGCTGCGCGCGGCGCCTGGGATCTTGGTTTCGGGAATTATGTCTCGCTGTTTGCCAGACGGGGCTTCGGGGTGGCAGCGCTCAATACGCTTTTGCTGGGCTTCTCCAGCGCCGCTCTTGCCGCGGCTATGGGTTTTGTTTTTTCCGTGGGTCTGAAACGTATTAAATCCAATGTGATGGCCAAAATAGTACCGCTCCTGCCGCTAGGCGTCTCGAGCGTTGTGTTGGCTTACGGTTGGAACGCAGTGCTCGGTACTCCTTCAGTATTCGCCATAGCCGCGGTACAGGCCGTTTCCGCGTATCCGTTTGCTCTCAGGGCCATCCAGTCTTCAGTAGGACTCTCTGACGAGCGCTATGTCGAAGCGGCTCGTTCCCTCGGTTCGTCGCGCCTCGGTGCCACGCTTCGGGTGCGCCTGCCCATGGCCGCGCCTTCGATAGTGTCGGGCTTCGCGCTGGCGTTTGCCATGAGCGCGGGCGACGCCAACGCTATAATCGCCGCACCGGTAAGCGGTTTCGAGACGCTCGCCCTCTTGCTCTACCGGCTGGCAGGCGCCTATCGACTCAACGAAGCCTGTGCAGCCGCTGTATTGCTGGCCTTAGTCACCGGCTTCGTATTTTTCTGGAAGGATGCCCGCAATGGTCTCGCTTGAACTCAAGGAGCTCGTAAAAAGCTGGCCCGACATGACGGTCGATGCCTCGCTAACGGCTGAGGCCGGCACGATACTCGCGGTAGCTGGACCTTCGGGTTGCGGCAAAAGCACGATGCTCAGGATGGCGGCAGGCTTGATAAAGCCCGATTCCGGCAGCGTCATCGTGGGCGGCTTGAATGTAACGGAGGCGGAACCGCGCGACCGCGGTATCGGGATGGTTTTTCAGGACTACGCCTTATTTCCCCACCTCGATGTGGCAGGAAACGTAGCCTATGGACTACATCCCCTGCGCCTGGGGCGGCTAAGGCTTGCGGAGCGGGTTTCAAAACTGCTGGCCGCCGTCGATCTTGCGGGATTCGAGCACAGGAAACCTCACGAGCTGTCAGGCGGCGAACGTCAGCGCGTGGCGCTGGCCAGGACGCTGGCGGTCGAACCTGCTGTCGTTCTCTTCGACGAACCGCTTTCTTCGCTCGATACAGCGCTCCGAAAACGCCTACGCTCTGATATCGTCGAAGAACAGCGCAGGTTGGGTTTTACAGCCGTCTATGTTACCCATGATCTTGAGGAAGCTATGGCTATTGGAGATTCCCTGGCAATAATGGATTCCGGCCGTGTGCTCCAACGCGCGTCCCCACGCACCGTATGGTCAGAACCCGCCTCCGTCTCTGTGGCTCGCTTCATGGGTAGCGGTCCCTGTCTGCCCGTGTTGCGATTGGAGCCGTTTGAAGCTGCGCTGACCGCTGTAACAGCCGAGGGGCGCTTTCCGCTTCCTGAACGGAATGATTACAACCCTGAGTTCTTGTCTGGCGGCCTTCACGTGTTCTTCGAGCGTTCAGAGGCGGCAAAACCGGCATCAGAACCGTGTCAAAATAAAGCTGCACGCGTTGGTACCTTCAACGCCTTGTGCTTGCGGGCCGATTATGCTGGAGATGCGGTAGATTGCCTGATGGATTCAGGCGGAGAGCGCTTTACGCTGAGGTTCAGCAAAGATATCGCGCCGGCTACGGGAGACAGAGTACGCTACGAGGTGCCTGCCGCCAGGGTTCGACTGCTTCTCGACAGCTGAGACCGTTCCCCTTCAGTCGGAATAACCGTATTCATTGAGTTTATTGAGTAGCGTCCGGCGCGTTATGCCTAGCTCTATCGCTGTAGCTTCCCGTTTGCCTTCATTGTGCGCGAGCGCGGCCAGAATCGCGAGTTTTTCTACCTCGGCAAGCGAGCGAGGTCTGCTATCGGGCATTGAACCCATCTCGGTGTTCGAACCAGTTCCACCGGTCGGAGTTATGGATTTCGCCTCCTGTTGGCGCTTTCCCGCGCCAAGCTGAAAGTCCCTGGCATGTAGTTCATCGCCATCAGCCAGTATCAGAGCCCGCTCCACCGCGTTGGAAAGCTCGCGGACGTTTCCCGGGAATGGGTATGATGAAATGAGTTCAAGCGCGTCCAGGCTAAGCTTCGCACCCTTGCGGCCTAGGGTCGGCGCGAGTGATTCGACGAAATGTAGCGCCAGCGCGACCGCGTCACCAGGCCGTTCACGCAACGGGGGCAGATGGATTCTCACCACGTTGACGCGATAGTACAGGTCTTCCCTGAAGGTGCCCGCGGCCCCCATTGTCTCCAGGTCTCTGTTGGTAGCCGCTACGATGCGGGCATCCACGGGAACGCCTTGCGAACCGCCGAGCCGCATGACCTTGCGCTCCTGAATGGCCCGGAGAATTTTCACCTGCATATGTGCGGGCATTTCTCCTATCTCATCGAGGAACAACGTACCTCCGTCAGCGAGTTCGAACAGGCCGAGCTTGCGTTCGGCGGCGCCTGTAAACGCGCCTTTCTCATAGCCGAACAGTTCGCTTTCGAGCAGATTTTCCGGAACTGCGCCAAGATTGACCGCCACAAAAGCGCCCTGACGTCCGGAACGATCATGGACGAGTCTGGCGGCTACTTCCTTGCCGGTACCGCTTTCTCCCGTAATCAGCACGGTCGATGGCGTCGGGGCGGCTCTGTCTATGAGGCGCAGGGCTTCCTTGACAGCCGCGCTTTCGCCGACCATGCGCACGCGGGCCTGCGCCGGGCGTTTTGAGACTTCCCGGTCCGCGGACAAGCGTCTGTCGCGTACCGCTTTTTTAAGCCTGATTGCAAGTTCATCGGGATCAAACGGCTTGACGAGATAATCAAACGCTCCGAGACGCATGGCCTCAACTGCGTCCCGCACGTCTCCGTGAGCGCTCATCATTATCACAGGCAGGGCCAGCCCCTCATCCTTGATCCAGCGAAGCAGGGAAATTCCATCGAGCCCCGGCATGCGGATGTCGAGCACCGCGGCGTCAAATGACTCTTCCGACAGGAGCGTCCTGGCTTTTGCGCCGTCGGGAGCCAAAACGGCGTCGATTGACTCAGACTTCAGGAAGGCCCCTACCGAGCTCAGCAGGTTAGGCTCGTCGTCCGCAACGATGACACGCATATATAACTCCGATAATTCAGTTTGATCTGGAATGCATTGAACACAAGCAACTATACTGTACTTCATGGAATCATACGGAGTAAACCGCAGGACGCGCGAGGCTATTGTTGCGGGTATTTTTTATCCCGACGACCAGTCCGTACTCAAAGCCAGAATAGATGATGCATTAAAGAAGGCTTCCAAGGTGACTACGGCCGGAGCGTCAGGGAGACCCGTTGCCATACTTTCGCCGCACGCGGCATTTGAATATGCCTGCGATGTGCAGGCCGCAGCCTGGGCGTCAGTTGAGGGAAACCGCGTGGACACAGTCGTCGTCATTGCGCCTCTCCGTCGGCCGGACGAATCCGGGGCCTATCTGCCTGAATCGGCTTCATTTCAGACGCCCCTAGGTGATGTCCAGGTGGATTCGGGCGCCTGCGCCGACCTAGAATCGTGTAGCACGCTTTTTTCCAGTAATGATGGCCCTCATTTTGAAAGCCACGCCATCGAGGTTCAGTTGCCGTTTATGCGTTTTTTGTTCCCGGATGCGCTCCTGGTACCGGTGCTTGTCTGCGGTGACGCTACGGTAGCCTCCAGTCTCGCCCGCGCTATCGATGTCGTGTTCGGCGATGATCTGGACCGCACGCTCATCGTGGCTTCGTCAAACCTTGCCGCGTCACTGGTCGCCGGGGACGCATCTAGGCGTTCTGATGAGCTGGTCCAACTCATGAAAGCCATGAGTTGGAGGGACTTGGCCGCTCAGCGCGATTTTGCGGGCTCGGCGGCAATCGCGTCAGCCATGGCGATAGACGCAATGATTGGAGCTCGTTTCAAGCTCCTCGCGCGTCTCGATTCACAAAAACCAGGCGCGCCGTCTTCCGAGCGTGTCGTCAATTATGCCGCAGCCGCTTGGTATCCAGGGGCCCTACCGTGAGCATAGTGCTGCAACGTTCGGATCAGACGGCGTTGCTTCTGACCGCGCGCGAAGCCATTGCTTCCAGGTTGCTGGGGCGTCGCCCCTGTTGGCCCGAATACGCCTCGATAGCCGAAGAACACTATGGAGCCTTCGTTACCCTGCACAAGACCTTTCCGCATGGCCGCAGACTATTGCGCGGTTGTATAGGCAGAATGAGCACCGATTTACCGCTTCGGACAACTGTGCGCGATATGGCTCTCGCCGCCGCTTTTGAAGATCCCCGTTTCCCTGCATTGAACGAAAGCGAACTCGGCAACATCGACATAGAGATATCGGTGTTGTCGCCCTTTGAACCATGCGCGCCTGAGGATGTCATTCCCGGCGAGCATGGCGTATACCTGACTAGGGGGTACCAATCGGGCGTGTTCCTGCCTCAGGTAGCTTCAGAGCAGGGCTGGGACCGGCGCGAGCTGCTGGAACAGTTGTGCGCTAAGGCAGGGCTCGAAAGCGGCGCCTACAAGACGGCTGGAGCCAATCTATTCATGTTCACCGCTACTGTCTTCGGGGAGATTGAGAGTCAAACTTCGTAGCAATTACGACCGCACGGCCGTTATCCTCGTCGATTTCCAGCGTCACCGCTCCTGACACTCCGCGTGCGGGCCCATAGCCCGCTATCAGTTCGTCGAGCGACAGCCTCTGCGCGGGATAAGCAGGGAACAACGATTCCGTTGCCGCATACGCTATACCGTCCGGCATGCCGTCCGATCCGAAGATCAGATCTCGTCCCGGCTCGAAACCGGCTTCATCGATAAGCATTCTGAACGGATTATTTCTCCGCAGATATGATTCAGGTAAACGGTCTTTATAATCCCTGGAATCGCTCGAAAAATTCGGTTGCATCGATAATACGGCGCCGAGTCGTTTGGCTCTTCGAGCCTGGTGTTCGTCAATGAACTGCAGGTGTTCAAGTCGGATCAGTTTGAAGCGCGCGCCATTGGCGACGGCTTTTTCTAATGCGGTCAACGCTTGTTCGATTGCCATTTCGCCTATCGCGTGCATGGCTACGCCGGTATCCCAGGATCCGATTTCATCGAGCAGTCCGCAGAGCGCGGTGTCTGTGTAGGTGAACATCGCCGTCCCGGCCCCGATCCAAGGACCACGTATGGCCGCGCTCCTTGCGCCTATAGCCCCGTCAAGGTAAAGTTTGGTACCCACAACAGCCTTGCGCCTCGGCTTGTCCACTTTTCTATACAGTTCTGGCGCTATCCACAGGCCAAGTCTCTCGGTATAGGATGAGGCGACGCAGCGGTCGAGCGCTTCCATCGTCGGCACTGTCATCTCGTCGCTGGAACCGATGCCGAGCGGCACCATCGCGTCGATGTAAGAGACGAGCTTGCCTTCGTCTATACCGGTCAGATCGCAGTAGGCGGCGAATATCGCAGGCACATGTGCCTCGCACCAGGCCTGATTATTCCTGTGTTCGGCAACCTGAGGAACAGTCTGTTCAACGTACTGGAGGCCTGAGTCGCTGACGGCAAAACCGTGCAGGCTGAAATTAATGAGCAACAAGGGCGGTAGGGAGGCCAGCGCATCCCTGGTCATGGGCAGTTCAAAGGATTTCCAGCCCCTGACAACGGATAGCTGGTTCCGTGGCAGCTTGCACAACAAGGTCCACGCATCGCCCGGCGCTTGCCTCGAAATATCGATGCATGACGAGAAAGCGGCGTACAGGCTTACGTGGTTATGATTGTCGTGCAGGAGAGGTATGGTCGCTATCATGCGCTGACGATACCGCCGCTCGGCGGCGTTTGGCAAGCGCTCCAGGCCCGGTTGGCCATTGAGCCACAAACATGCCGACGAGCATGAGGGCGCAGCCCGCCAGCTCTCGGCGGCCCAGTCTTTCGGCAAGGAAGAAGTATCCGGCGATGGCCGCGAACGCTGACTCAAGCGACATGATTATGGCGGCACGTGCGGGATGTGCCCTGCTCTGCGCGACGGCTTGCAACGTGTAGGCGATGCCGATGCTGAAAATTCCTCCGTACAGTATTGGAAGCGCCCCAGACAGAAAGTCGGCGGTCGCCGGAGCCTCATTTGCGAAGGCGCCTAGCCAGCACAGCGCCGAGCATACGGCAAACTGGATGCACGCGAGGGCCAACGGATCTACCGTTGAAGCCCAGCGATCAAGTATGAGGATATGGACTGGCCAGAAAAACGCGCTTACGAGTACGAGAACGTCGCCCCTGTTTATACCCGATACCGACGAGAACGACAAAATATAGAGCCCGCCTAGCGCGCAGACAGCGCCGATCCAAGTTCGGGGCGGAGTCTTGCGCCCCAGGATCATTGCCGCTATCGGCACCAACACGACGTAAAGGCCCGTGATGAACCCCGCTTTGCCAGCCGACGTATACAGGAGCCCGGATTGCTGAAAACCAGCGGCCACCGCCAGGACCGTTCCGGCGGCCAGGCCGGATGGCAGTGCGGCCCTCAACTGGGTCATTGTCACTTTTCTAAAAAATAGAACCGGAACAAGCGCCAGCGCTCCGACAAGGAAGCGTGCGGCATTGTATGAAAAGGGGCCGAGGTTCTGCATCCCGAGCCTCTGGGCCACGAAACCCGTGCCCCATATCGCGGCTGTAATGAGCAGGAGCGTTTCATAGCGACCTGCCGGCGAATGGTCGTTGTTGCGTTTCATAGTCGCGAGTCTATGCTACAATAAAACTATGAGTCCATCTCTCGCTCGCATTGTTGTAGCCTCCGTCATCGCGATACTTCTAACCTTGAGCCTCTCGTCCTGCTGGTACGTAAAGCAAGCCGGCTACTTCCTGTCTGAACGGGCCAGAGCCCAGCCAGTGAGCAAGGTACGATCGGATCCGACTGTCTCCGTCTCGGTCCAGACCTTCTTTAACACGGTGGACCAGGTCAGGAACTTTTCGACCACCAGTATTGGCCTTTCGCCAACGAAGAATTACACGCGATTCGTGACCCAAGAGAAGAAGTACGTTGCCGATGTGGTATCGGCTTGCGCCGCAGATTCCTTTGAACGCCATTATTGGTCTTACCCCATACTCGGAAATTTACCGTACAAGGGATTTTACGAAAAAGCGGACGCGCAGAAAGAAGCAGCCCGCCTCAAGAAAGCTGGCCTGGACGTGATAGTCCGTCCTGTCGAGGCGTTCAGCTCTCTCGGCTACTTCACCGATCCGCTCTACTCGTTTATGACTGAATATAGCGAAGACGTCATAGCGGAACTCATCATCCACGAGTCGGCGCACGCTACGCTGTTCATCAAGGGGGCCGATCAGTTCAACGAAGAATTTGCCACGTTCGTTGGCCGTAAAGGCACAGAGCGCTACCTGGAAGAACTCTATGGCCCACATTCCGAACAGTCAGCCCTCCGACAGGCGCGTAGCTCTGATAGCGAGGCGTTTGTAGTTTTTCTCAAAGAGACAGCTATAATGCTCGACGAACTCTACCGCGATACATCACTTACGACGGAAGAAAAACTTTCGAAGAAGTCCTCCATAATCATGCGTCGCGCCGATACATACCATGCTGAAGCCGCGACTCGTTTTTTCTCTGAGAGTTATCTCGCTTTTGATATGGCAGCTATCAACAATGCCTTCATCGATATGTACCGCCTCTACGAGGAAGATTTAGGGCTTTTCGAGGACTGGTTTAACAAGATTGCCGCTGGATCGCTTCCGGAATTTGTCGTCACTCTAAAAGAACTCGCATCAGGCGCCAAGAAAGGCATCAAGAAAGCGATGGCCGAACGGCTGAGCGCTTTATAGCGAAGCTTACGTGCCGCCTTGGCCGTTTCCACCTTCGTGTGTTACCATATTTCGAATCGTAAATTTCCGCGCGTCAAGCGCGCCATACTCATGAACGCCCGGAGAGCGACAATGAAAAAACGACAGCGTTTTGACGGCACCATGATAAACGTACCGTCATTTTCACGCATGATGCTGTTCATCATGCCACGCAAGAATGACGCCCTGGTCTTTTTTGAGCAAGAAATAGATGTTACCGATACGCTTGAATACATCCACGAAGTCAACAGGGAACTGATACAGAAACGCGAAGTACTGACGCTATTCGAGCTTATTTTGTGCGCCGGGGTGCGCACCCTGGTGCTGCGCCCCAGGATCAACCGATTTGTTTCTGATTATCGTTTTTATCAGCGCAACCGTATCGAGTTCAGCTTTGTGGCAAAAAAAGAAATCAGCGACGATGGAGAAGAAGTAACAGTAAAAATACCCTTTTCTCCCTACGAGACGCTCGAAACCGTGGCGATCAAGGCCAAACACTACATCAGAACCGCTACATCCTCTGACGGAGTGACAACGGAAAAAATTGTGGATTTCATTGACCGGCTTCCGAACTGGGCAATAAAAATCGTAGCCCGAGGCATAGATTGGCTTGATGCAAAGAAAATATACCTTGGAGAACTCATAGAAACCGATCCGATGTGGTGTTCGGTATTTTTTACCAACGTCGGTTCATTCGGTCTCGATGCGCCTTTCCACCATCTGTATGAGCGTGGAAATTGCCCGCTCTTCGTCTCCGTGGGCAAAACAAGGTTGGTCTCCGTACTCGGAGCCGACGGAACAGTGCTTCAACGAAAGAAGATAACGATCAAGATTACCTGTGATGAGAGAATCTCCGAAGGCGTCTACATGGCAAAGGGACTGGAGATAATGAAAAAGCTCATAGAAGATCCAAAAGCGCTTTCTCAGCCGCCAGAACTAAATGAGGCAGCCTTGTCGGCTCTCGCGCTCGATCCTGGTACCTATCTAGAAAACTAGAAGGAAAGGCCGCGGGAAATGGCTCCCGCGATGCTCGAGCCCAGAATAGCCGCAAGACCGAGCATACCCGAACACAGGGCTATGACTATTAATGATAGAGAAAAACGAGCGCCGGCGGCAGGCGCTAGCGCCGTAGCTATCATACTAGCAAGAGCGAACGACAGGGCCGCTAGACCAGCGGCGCCCATGCCCAACGACGCTACGGCTATAGCCCGGCCTGACAGAGAACCTACGTTACCGACGATGAACACAAGAAAGCAGGTTAGCGATATCAAGGCTGACGTGGCGGAGAGCCTTGCGAGCAAAACCCGCGTCAGATTTGCCGCGTCGCCTTTCATGTAGAGGCTTTCAGTTTTTTTCTAGTCGGTCTGCCGCTCTTCAAGGAAGGCTTGGCGTCCGGGAGCAGTATCGTGAAGGCGTCTGCAATCGTCGAGGTAAACCTGAACTCCATTTCGGTGGCCACTTCTGCGGGTATGTCCTCGATATCCTTGCGGTTGGCTTCTGGCAGTAGCACCTTGTATATCTTGTTGCGGTGGGCGGCCAGGATTTTTTCCTTGACGCCGCCTATCGCGAGGATTCTACCGGTAAGCGTTATTTCACCGGTCATGGCCCATCCGGGCGACAGTGGGCGTTCGGTCAGCGCTGATGCGATAGCAACCGCGAGCGTTATTCCTGCTGAAGGACCATCCTTGGGGATTGCTCCCTCGGGAACATGGATGTGCATCGTGCGTCCGGAGAAATTTTTCGTTGACAGGCCGTAATCGGAGGCATGGGCGCGCAGGTAGGTCAGCGCTGCCCTGGCGCTTTCTTTCATTACATCGCCGAGGTTGCCGGTCAGTATTAACTCGCCCTCGCCTTCGAAACCGGAGGCTTCGACCGGAAGCACCGTGCCGCCCATTTCAGTCCAGGCCAGCCCGCATGCTAGCCCGGGGCCTGGCTCGGAGAATACTAGATCGTTTTCATGCCGACGCTTGCCTATCAGTTTCTGCAACGATGCCGCGCCGATGATTCGTTTGAATTCTGCTATGGGTTTGGCACCTGAGGCATAACCCGCATTAACCGCTTGCTCCGCGGTCTTGCGGATGACATGGGCAATCTGACGCTCCAAAGAACGTACGCCCGATTCCATCGTGTAGTGCCTGATGACCTCAAGTACTGCATCGTCGCGGATTCGCAGGCCGGAATCGCCAAGACCATTTTCAGTTATTTGTTTTGGAACAATGAAATGCTTGGCGATTTCAAGTTTTTCATATTCGCTGTAACCAGGAATCTCTATGAGTTCCATGCGATCCAGCAGTGCATACGGTATAGACTGCACCCCATTGGCCGTGGTGACGAACATGACGCCCGAGAGGTCGTAGGGTAGTTCCAGGTAATGGTCCACAAATGAGCCATTCTGTTCGGGGTCGAGCACCTCAAGGAGGGCGCTGGCAGGATCGCCCCTGAAATCGCTGGACATCTTGTCTATTTCATCGAGGAGGAATACAGGATTCGTTGACCCGGCCTTGCGCATACTCTGCACAATCTTGCCTGGCAAGGCTCCTACATAGGTCTTCCGATGGCCGCGGATCTCTGCCTCGTCGCGGACTCCGCCTAGACTCATGCGTACGAAATCCCTGTTCAAGGCTCGCGCGATGGATCTGCCAAGGCTGGTTTTTCCTGTGCCTGGCGGACCCACCAGGCACAGTATCGGCCCCTTGAGCGAATGATTCAGTTGCCTGACGGCGATGAACTCAAGGATACGCTCCTTTACCTTCTTCATGCCGTAATGGTCTTCATCGAGCGCGAGTTTTGCGGCCGCAAGATCCTTCGCCTCCGCGGTTTTTGACGACCAAGGCATATCCGCGAGCCACTCGCAATAGCCGCGAATGACCCCGGCTTCAGGCGACAGGGGCTGGAGTTTTGAAAGCCGCGCTATCTCTTTTTTAGCTTTATCCAGTACTTCCTGGGGTGGATTCTTTGATTCTATCTTACCGAGCAGTTCGGCGAATTCATTCTCGTCATCCTCGCGCCCGAGTTCCTTGTTGATTTCTTTGAGCTGTTCCTGGAGAAAATAATCCTTCTGAGTCTTGTCCATCCGCGCGCGGACTTTTTGGGAGATGCGTTTCTGTATAGTGAGAAGTTCTATATCCTGTGACAGAGCCTGCGCGGTAGCCTCGAGCCGTTCCCTGACGGGGATCACGGACAGGAGATCTTGCTTACGTTCTGTCTTCAAACCCATGGCGTTGGTGACGGTATCGCAGAGTTTGTGGGGATCTTCGGCGCGCTGCACAGCATGCAGCACTTCGTTGGGAATCTTCTTGACGAGCTCGGCGTAATTGGAGAAATCGCGGCGCACAATCTGTACTAGAGCGCTGAATTCCTTGTCGTCGGGTCGCATTTCGTCGTCATCTGCAAGCAGGTCAACGATAGCGCCAAGATATTCTTTGCGGAACACCGTGCGCCTGAGCCTTGCCCGTCGTTGCCCTTCTACAAGCAGTCGTACGGATCCGTCGGCAAGCTTTATTGATTGCAGCACATGCGATACAGTACCTATCTCTTGCACGTCTATATCATTAGCGCCATCGGGGGGCAAGTTTTTAAGTAAAGAGATGAATATCTGTTTGTCGGCTTTGCTCGCTACTTCTGATGCTACAATGCAGAATTTGGTAGCGGCGAGCACGGGAGCGATCGTATGCGGAAATACGACCGCGTCCCTGACGTATACTAGCGGAATTTCCACAGCGTCCCCCTTGGGACGCAAGGAATCCAGAATGCTCATGCGCTCTTCTTCAGTCCTTCGACGATGGGCGGGTGCTTTGAAACAACTGTGTCACGGGTAACCACGACGCGCTTGCTCTCGGCATCGCTAGGCAGGTCAAACATCACATCGACGAGCAAATTCTCGACGATTGAACGAAGCCCTCGGGCGCCCGTATTGCGCGTGATCGCCTGTTCGGCTATCGCGTCGATGGCCTCGGGCGAGAACACTAGGTCGGCGCCATCGAGCTTGAAGCTTTCCTGATACTGCTTGAGTATCGCGTTTTTCGGCTCGGTGATGATGCGCTTCAAGTCTGCCGCCTCGAGATTGTCCAGGGCCACCTGTATGGGCAGGCGGCCGATGAATTCCGGAATCATGCCGAACTTTACGAGATCATCCGGATGAATATTGGCGAACAGCTCGCGCAGACCTATTTTAGTCCTGGACTGAACCTCGGCGCCGAAGCCTAGCGCCGCCTTTGCGACCCGAGACTCGATGGTCTTGTCCAGACCGACAAAAGCGCCCCCGCAGATGAACAATATGTTGGTCGTGTCGATGCGGATATATTCCTGCTGCGGATGCTTGCGTCCGCCCTGAGGGGGCACATTAGCTACGGTCCCCTCTATGATCTTCAGTAGCGCTTGTTGGACGCCTTCTCCAGAAACGTCGCGTGTAATCGATACGTTCTGGGTCTTGCGTGCAATCTTGTCGATCTCGTCGATGTAGATGATGCCTTTCTCGGCGAGCGCGACATTGCCACCGGCATTCTGTATCAGCTTGAGGAGGATGTTTTCCACATCTTCGCCCACATAACCGGCTTCGGTCAGGGTGGTCGCGTCGGCGATGGCGAAGGGAACATTGAGTTTTTTGGCCAAAGTGCGTGCCAGCAAGGTTTTTCCTGTGCCCGTGGGGCCGAGAAGCAGCACATTGGATTTCTCCAACTCAATGCCATCCGCTAGGGTACGGGAATTGGCAATGCGCTTGTAGTGGTTGTATACGGCTACAGAAAGCACTTTTTTGGCATAATCCTGACCTATGACGTACTGGTCGAGATATTCCTTTATGTCCTTGGGTTTGGGTACGTCAGTAGAGAAATCCCCCGACGCGGCGCTCTCATCCTCGGAAAGTATGCGATTACAGACCTGGATGCACTCGTCACAGATGTAGACACCGGGGCCGGCTATCAACCTCTTGGCGAATTCAGCCGATTTACCGCAGAACGAACACTCGTGAGTATCATCTCCCTCGGTGGTCTTACTTGCTTTCGACCGGGCCATGCTTCCTCCGTTCGAGTATCGTATCGACCAGACCGTACTCCACGGCTTCCTGGGCTGACATGAAGAAATCGCGTTCCATGTCCTGCGCCACGCGTTCGATTGATTTACCCGTATGCCGGGCGAAATACTCCACGGTCATTCGTTTCATGCGGATGATCTCACGCGCCTGGATGCTGATGTCAGAGGCTTGTCCCTGCACGCCGCCCCAGGGCTGGTGGATCAGGATGCGGGAACTCGGGAGAGCCATGCGCTTGCCTGCCGCGCCGCCCGCGAGGAGCAGGGCGCCCATGCTGGATGCCTGGCCGACGCAGATGGTTTTAACATCGGGCTGGACTATCTGCATGGTGTCGTAAATCGCCAAGCCGGCGGTTACGGCGCCGCCAGGTGAATTGATGTATAAGTCGATGTCCTTTTCGGCGTCTTGCGACGCCAGGAACAGGAGCTGTGCTACCACGAGATCGGCCGTCAGGTCGTTGATCTCGCCGTCGACGAACACAATACGATCCTTGAGCAACCGTGAGTAAATATCATAGGAACGCTCGCCAATGCCGGTCTGTTCAATGACAACCGGGACGAGGTTATGCATCTTCTCGATCATGTTATACCTCGGGGACAAGATTACTCATTTTCCTTGAACAAGTCCACGAAGGCGACTTTCTTGCCTTTCTTGGCTTTGACCTTCTTCTCAAGATCAGCGAGGAGCTTGTCTTCCTTGATTCTGTCCTTGAGGTAGTCGATCATACCGCGGCGCTCGTACTCGGCCTTGACTTCTTCTACCGAGAGGCTAGATTCAGAGGCCATCTTTGCGTATTCAGCGGCAATAGCGTCGTCGGAAGCCTCGTATTTACCTTCTTCGACCAGTTTGTCCATCACCAGGCGAGTCTTGATGGCCTTCTCGGCTTCGGGGCGCCACTCTTCGCGGAGCTGGTCTATAGAACGGCCGCTCATGCTGACGATCTGGGTAAGTTTTTCTTCGTTCTCGATGCCCATGCGCTGCATGAGGTTGCGGAGGCGCATCTCGAGTTCAGCCGCGATCATCGAGGCGGGAATATCCACCGAGGACTTCTCGACCAGCAGGTCTATGATGGCCTTCTCTCGGAGCGAACGAAGGCGGTCCTCGAGGCGCTTCTCAAGCTTACCCTTGATGTCGGCCTTGAGGTCGTCGAGAGTCTTGAATTTCTCTGAAACGTCCTGAGCCAGTTCATCGTCCAGCGCCGGCAACTTCTTTTCCTTGAGTTTAGAGAGCTTGACCTTGAGCTTCTTGGTGAGGCCCGCAAATTCGGCGTACTCGAAATCGGCCGGAAAGGTCTTGTCGAAAGTTTTCTCGTCACCCTTCTTCATGCCCAACACTTCGTCATCGAACTTATAGAGGTTGTGGCCCGTTCCTATCTCGAAGACGAAATCCTGGCGTTCCGATCCTTCGATGAGTGCGCCTGAAGCATCCAGTTCAGAATAGTCGACCGTGGCTATGTCGCTTTTCTTCGCGGCGGCCTTGTCATCCTTGTCCATAACGATGGCGTTGCGCTCACGGATCTCGTCCATCTCGCGTTCTTCATCGGCTTTTGCAATGGCGACCTGGGGCAGTTCGATTTCGGCGCCGTCTATGGAGCCGGGCGTCACGTCGGGGAAGACATCCTAGATAACAGAGAACGAGAAGTCGGCGTCGAGCTCGAATTGAGGCTCTCCCGCAAGCGACGGCTGGGCGTAGGAGAGTGGCACCAGGGTTTCTCCCTCAAGGGCCTTCTCTACGGCCTCGTCCATCACGCGACCCATCGCGTCGAGCTTAAGCTGAGAGCCAAATTTGCGCTCCAGGATGGTCGCCGGAACCTTGCCCTTGCGAAAACCGTCTATTCGGACATTTTTAGAATAGTCTTTGACGATTGCCTCGTACGCGGCACGGACATCGTCCTTGCCAACGGTGACGGTGAGCTTGACGGATGAGTGCTCGAGCTTTTCGATGTTCTTTGTAACGACCACGTGTCTACCCCTTCTCGATGGCGAACCCTCGCGGGACCGCGAACATACGTATACGGAAAGCGCCCCGGATACGACTAGGGTATCGGAGGCGTTATCGACAAAAAAAAGGCGATCCGGGTTTTCTCCGGACCGCCTTCGCATCGAGCGGGAAACGGGAGTCGGACCCGCGACATCCACCTTGGCAAGGTGGCGCTCTACCACTGAGCTATTCCCGCATGCAGTTCCATCGCTCGCCGATGCTCGGAAAACCCGATCCTCTGCGAGAGAAGGGACTTGAACCCTCACGCCGCAAGGCACCAGATCCTAAGTCTGGCGTGTCTGCCAATTCCACCACTCTCGCTCGGATCCATAAGGCACCGAACCTTAACTGAAATCGACAAACCCTGTCAAGGTCAGACAATGCAGCGCGATTACTCACACAACTTGTCTCATTGAGCCGTGCAGGGATCGAACCTGCGACCCGCAGATTAAGAGTCTGCTGCTCTAC